>NZ_JBIVFO010000003.1:0-226603 GCF_044748225.1 Streptomyces sp. NPDC090021
AGGCCGCCTACGACGTCCACCGCAACCTCCACCAGGGCAAGGTCGGCGTCCTCGCGCTCGCCCCCGAGGAGGGCCTGGGCGTCCGCGACCACGAGTTGCGCGCCAAGCACCTCGACGCGATCAACCGCTTCCGCGCCGCACCGGCGGAGCGGACCGATGTACCCAGCCGACCCGAGCAGTGAGAACCACGAGCCAACCGGCGCCGGGCGTCCCCGAGAGGTGAAATAGCTTTGGAATCCACCGCATTCGCAGCAGCTGTGGAAGGCGGCACGAGCGGGACCCTCCCCATGGGCTCCTTCTACCGCGACGGCGGCGCGCCGGCCATCATGCGCGCCGCCCACTTCCCCGACGAACTGTTGTCCTACCTTCAGATGGAGGGGCTCGCGGCCCTGGAGTCCGCCACCCGTCACTGCTGCGACAGCCTCGTCGAACACGGCTGTTACGACGGCCGGGCCCTGGAGGTCGCGCGCGCCGCCGGCCTTCCCTACCTGGGCATCGACATCAGCCCCGGTGCCATCACCGAGCTGGACCGCCGGGTCGGCGCGGAGGGCCTGGACGGCCAGGCCCGTGCCGTCGTCGGCGACATCCTGCACAACGGTTCCTGGGTCACCGAGGTCGTCGGCCGGCGCCCGCTCCAGCTGCTCCCCTTCAACCTGCTGGGCAACTTCGCCGAGCCCGAGAAGGTGCTGGCGAGCGTCGCCGCGGTCGGCGGCATAGCAGTGATCTCCGTCTTCAACGAGCAGCCCTGGACCAACGAGGTCCGCAGGTCCTACTACACCGCCTGCGGCATCGAGCGGCTGGACGAGACCGCCGGTGAGTACGGCGGCGTCGTCTTCCGGGGTGACGGCGGTTTCGCTTCCCAGTCCTTCAGCGAGGAGGGACTGCTCCGACTGCTCGGCACGGCCGACGCGACCGTCCTGAACCGCACCGGCAACCGGCTGGGCCAGTGCGTCACCGTACGCCTGGGCAGCGGGCTCGACCCCGAGCAGGAGGACTGAGATGCCCACGGAACCGACTGCCGGCGCCTGCTCGCCGCGCCCGTCCCTCGAGTGGTCGGACGGGGCGGTGCTCGTCGTCGACCAGCGGGCCCTGCCGCACGAGTACCGGCTGCTGAGGCTGGAGACCGTCGACCAGCTGGTCGACGCCGTCCGGTCGCTCGCCGTGCGCGGGGCCCCCGCCATCGGCCTGGCCGGTGCGCTGGGCGTGGCCATGTCCGCCTTCCGGCACACCCGGACGGGCATGTTGGACGAGTCGGCCGTCCGCGCCGACGCCGCCCGGATCGCCTCCGCCCGGCCCACCGCCGTCAACCTGGCCTGGGCCGTGGAGCGCGTCCTCGGCGCGCTCGGCGGCGGAGCACAGGCCGTACTCGGCGAGGCCCTGACCATGCTGGACGAGGACATCGCCGTCAACCGGGCCGCCATAGGCCAGGCTGCCGACCTGGTGCTCTCCCTCACCCCGGACCGCCCCCTGCGGATCCTGACGCACTGCAACACCGGGCGGCTGGCCACCGCCGCCCTCGGCACCGCCCTCGGCACGATCGTCGAACTGGCCGGCCGCGGCCTGGTCGAGGAGGTCCTCGTCGACGAGACCCGGCCGTTGCTCCAGGGTGCCCGGCTGACCACTTGGGAGCTGGCCGAGGCAGGCGTCCCGTACCGGCTGTGCGTGGACTCCGCCGCGGCCGCCGCGATGGCGCGCGGCCTCGTCGACGTCGTCCTGGTCGGCGCCGACCGGATCGCCGTCAACGGGGACGTCGCCAACAAGGTGGGCACGTACGGACTGTCGGTCGCCGCCGCCCGCCACGACATCCCCTTCATCGTGGTCGCCCCCGAGTCGACCCGGGATCCGGCACTTCCCGACGGCTCGGGGATCGTCATCGAAGAGCGGTCCGCGGACGAGGTGACCCACGTGGCGGGCACCGCCGTCGCCCCCGCCGGGGCGGGCGCGTACAACCCGGCCTTCGACGTCACCCCGGGTGAGCTGATCACCGCTGTGATCACCGAGAAGGCGGTCCAGCGCCCGGCCGCCACCCGGCAGCGGCTCGGCGCGGAACTGGCCCGCTTCTCCCGGCAGCTCTACGAACGGGGCTGGATGCCCGGCACCTCCGGAAACCTCTCGGTACGGCTGCCCGGTGAGTCCGGGCACGCCCTGATCACCGCCAGCGGCCGGGACAAGGGCGAGCTGACCGCTGGCGACGCCGTCCTCGTCGACGCACGGACCGGCGAGAAGACCGAGGAGAGCGCGCTGCGCGCCTCCGCCGAGACCGCCATCCACGCCGCCGTCTACCGGGCCGCCGACGCGGGCGCCGTGATCCACGTGCACGCGCCGTACGCCACCGCCGTGGCCACCGCCACCAGCGCGGCCGACGGTCCGCGGACGGTCGAGCCGGCCGGGTGGGAACTCCTCAAGGGATTCGGCCTGGCCGACCCGTCCCGCGCCGCCCTGCCGGTCTTCCCCAACCACCCCGACGTACCGAGGATCGCCGCCGACGTGGAGGCGTACCTGGGGGCCCCGGTCCCGGACGGCGGCCCGGAGCGGATACCCGGCCTGCTGATCGCCGGGCACGGAGTGACCGTCTGGGGCCAGGACCTGTCGCAGGCTCGCAACCGGCTCGAATGCGTCGAGGCCATCTGCCACCAGATGGTGCTGGCAGACGCCCACGCCCCCGCCCACTCCCAAGGAGGCCATCGATGACCCTGCTCCATGTGATGCCGGACGACGCACCGGACACCGTGCTCCTGCGGACCCGTGACGCGGACGAGATCGCCTCCGCCCTGCGCGAGCATTCCGTCGTGCTGCGCCACTGGGAGGTGCGCGGCCCGGTCTCCTCCGGCACCGACCCCGCCGAGGTGCTGGAGCGCTACCGCGCCGAGGTGGACGCGCTCCGCACCGCGGAGTCACTGGGCCTCGTCGACGTCGTCCAGATGCACCCCGAGGACTCCGACGCCTGGCGCGAGAAGGCCGCCGCCGCACGTGGCACCTTCCTGGAGGAGCACCGGCACACCGAGAACGAGGTCCGCTTCTTCGCTCACGGTACCGGCTGCTTCTACCTGCATCTGGAGGGCAAGGTGCTCGCGGTGGTGTGCGAGGCCGGTGACCTGCTGTCCGTACCGGCGGGCACCACCCACTGGTTCGACATGGGCCCGGTCCCGGAGTTCTGCGCGATCCGCTTCTTCGAACGCGAGGACGGCTGGGTCGGAGACTTCACCAGCGACCCCATCGCGCAGCGCTTCCCCCGTCTGGATGCCCTGCTGGCGGCCTCCCGGTGATCACCTTCACGGCCGCAGCGGTGGTCCTCGACATCGAGGGCACGACCGGCTCGGCCGCCCACGTCCGCGATGTCCTCTTCCCCTACGCCCGGCAGCGGATCGCCGACTGGTTCGCCGCGCACCGGGGCACCGCGCGCCACGCCGAGCTGGTCCTCGCGACCGGTGCGGCCGAGGAGTCGGATGCCGTACGCATCCTGACCGAATGGGCCGACGCGGATGTCAAAGCCGCCCCGCTCAAGGCGGTCCAGGCCCTGATCTGGGCCGAGGGGTACGCCGACGGCAGCCTGCACGGGCACGTGTACGAGGACGTGCCCGGCGCGCTCGCGGCCTGGGCCGACGCGGGCATCGGCCGCTGGATCTACTCTTCCGGGGCCCGTGCCGCGCAACGCGACTGGTTCTCCTCCACCGCGTACGGGGACCTCACCCGCCACCTCGACGGCTACTTCGACCTGGAGAACACCGGACCCAAGCAGGACCCGGTCTCCTACCACCGGATCGGTGGAGTCCTCGGAGTCCCGGCCGGGCGGATCCTCTTCCTCAGCGACGCGCCGGCAGAGCTGGCCGCCGCGGCCGAGGCAGGCTGGCAGACCGCACGGGTTCACCGCCCCGAGGACCCGCCGGTCACCGAGCCGGGCCCGCACCCCACCGTCCAGACCATGACCGAGATCCAGGTGGTACGACCGTGAACACGACATCCGAACCCGCGCGGCCCGACACCCCGGCGGACATCCGGGCCGGCATCGGCGCGGACATAGGCGTCATCGGCGGCAGCGGCTTCTACCAACTGCTCGACGGCGCCGAACAGATCAAGGTCACCACGCCGTACGGTGACCCGTCGGCCCCGCTCTCGGTCGGCACGGTGGCCGGCCGCCGGGTGGCCTTCCTGCCCCGGCACGGCCACGACCACGAGTTCCCGCCACACGAGATCAACTATCGGGCGAACATCTGGACCCTGCGCGCCGCCGGCGTCCGTCAGATCCTGGCGCCCTGCGCGGTCGGCTCGCTCCGCCGCGACCTGGCCCCCGGCACCATCGTCGTCCCCGACCAGCTGGTCGACCGGACCAGCGGCCGGGTCCAGACCTTCTACGACCGGGGCGCGGTGCACGTGCCGTTCGCGGACCCGTACTGCGCGCACGGCACGGCGGCGATCTCCGAGGCGGGTGGTTCAGGCGTGCGCACCGGCGGCGCCATGGTCGTCATCGAGGGCCCGCGCTTCTCGACCCGCGCGGAGTCCCAGTGGTACGCCGCCCAGGGCTGGTCCCTGGTCAACATGACGGGCGCCCCCGAAGCCGTCCTCGCCCGCGAACTGGCCGTCTGCTACACCTCGCTGGCGCTCGTCACCGATCTCGACGCGGGCCTGGACGCCGACGAGAGCGTCTCCCAGGACGAGGTCTTCAAGGTCTTCGCCGCCAACATCGAGCGGCTTCGCGGAATCGTCCTGAAGACCGTGGAACTCCTGCCGGCCGAGCGTACCTGCCGCTGCGCCCAGACCCTCGACGGCATGCGTCTCCCCTTTCAACTACCGTAGCCCCTCAGCCTTTTGAACGAATAGGAACAGAGCGAGCAGATGAGCGACGACCACACCACCCCCAAGCCCCAGACGGACCCGGCCCACTTCTTCTCCACCGACATCCGGGTCGGCCGCATCCTGACGGTGGACGAGTTCCCGGCGGCCCGGAAGCCCGCCTACAAGATCACGGCGGACTTCGGCCCGGCCGGCGTGCTGGCCACCAGTGCCCAGGTCACCAACTACCGGCCCGAAGAGCTGAAGGACCGACTGGTCATCGGCGTGATCAACCTCGGAAAGAAGCGGATCGCCGGTTTCACCAGCGAATTCCTGATCCTCGGTTCGTACGACGCGGACGGCGCGGTCCACCTGCTGTCGCCCGAACCGGTGGCCGTGCCCGGCGATGTCATCGGCTGACCGGCTGCCGGAGCCGCACCCGGCGGGGCGGCCGGACGTCCACCTCGCCCGGGTGGCCCCCGGGCTGGCCCACGCGGAACGCCACGCCGGGGTCCTGAGCATGGCGGAGCGGGCCCGGCTGGCCCGCTTCGCGGTCGCGGCCGACCGCGACCGCTACCTGGCCGCGCACGTGGCGCTGCGGGTCCTGCTGGGCGATCGGCTCGGGCAGCGCCCCGAGGACGTGCCGATCGCCCACGCCGCCTGTGCCGGCTGCGGCGGCCCGCACGGCCGACCGGTGGTCCCGGGCAACCCGGTCCACTTCAGCCTCTCGCACGCCGGCGAGTTCTTCGTGATCGCCCTGTCGGAGCACGCGGCGGTCGGGGTGGACATCGAACGCGTCCCGCCGCGCCCCCTCCCGGGGGCCCTGCACCCGCAGGAGGAGGACGAACTCGCCCTGCTCGCCCCGGCGGACCGCCCGGCGGCCTTCGCCCGTGCCTGGACGCGCAAGGAGGCTGTGCTCAAAGCCCTCGGCACCGGCCTCCAGAGCGACCCCACCACCCTCCTCCTGGGGACGGCACCCACCCCGCGCCCCCACCCGGTCTGGCACCTCACGCCGATCCCGACCCCCTCGTCCTACGCGGCCACTCGCGCGGATCCCCGCCACCCGAAGAGGCTCGGCGTCCTCCAGGAATCCAAGGAAGGCGCCTGATCCGGGCTCAAGTCCAGGTCAGGCGCCTTTCCCAGGGGGCGGTTGCGCGCCCTGCGGGTGGTTACGCTGCGGGCTGGGCGTCGCGGACGACGCTGGTGTCCTCGCCGGCGGCGGCCGCGCGCAACTCCAGGGGGGCGCCGCACGTCACGGTCGGGCTATCCGTTCCCGTATCAAGACGAGCAGTTCCTCCCGTGTGCGGGAGTCCAGTCAGGCGTCCAGCGCCGAGTCCGCGAGGCTGCGGCCGATCGCTGCTCGCGGTACGGAATCGGCCTGTCGCAGAACGGTCAGGCGGACTGCTACACGGTGCTTGCAGAAGTTGCCCTCCTGGCGCGGTACTGGGTAGTAGCACCAGCCGGTGAGCCCGCTGTCCTCGTCCCCGGTCAGTTCCACCTGGTAGGCGTCGCTTCCGTCGACAGCGGCGGTGATTGCTTCATCCCCGATCTCCAGCCGTGAGACCGCGGACAGGTAGCCGAGCCCCGCTCCCAGGATCGAGCACAGACGGATCTGCCGGCGCGTCAGCAAGGTCAGCAAACGGTCAGCATGAGTCCTGAAACACCTGGGGAAAGCTGACCGAACATGCGAAACGTTGTAGGCTGCCGGGACGCCCTTGACCTGCAGGAAGCAGGCAGGGAGCCGTCTTCTAGGAGCTCACATTGCTGCGCACCATGTTCAAGTCCAAGATCCACCGGGCCACCGTCACCCAGGCCGACCTGCACTATGTCGGGTCCGTGACCGTCGACGCCGATCTGCTGGACGCCGCCGACCTGCTCCCCGGGGAGCTCGTGCACATCGTGGACATCACCAACGGTGCGCGGCTGGAGACTTACGTCATCGAGGGTGAGCGCGGCTCCGGCGTGATCGGGATCAACGGGGCCGCCGCGCACCTGGTGCACCCCGGGGACCTCGTCATCCTCATCAGCTACGCGCAGGTCGAGGACGCCGAGGCCCGGGCGCTGAAGCCGCGTGTCGTGCACGTCGACGCCGACAACCGGATCATCGAACTGGGCGCTGATCCTTCCGCCCCGGTACCGGGCACGGACCAGGAGCGCAGTCCCCACGCCGTGGCCGTTCGCTGAGTCCCGGAAGGAGCCGGGGACCATGCCCGAGAGCAGGAACACGCCGATCGAGTACCGCGACGATCGCAAGGCCGGGCGGTTGCTCGCCGTCGAGGACGGGACGGCGGTCGGGTACATCGCCTACTTCGTGCTCGCCGGGCCGCCCCGCGCCCTGGTGGCGGTGCACACGATCGTGGAGCCGGGCCACGAGGGCCGGGGCATCGCCGGAGGGCTGGTCAGGACCTTCTACGGACTCGCCGAGGCCGAAGGCGTGCCCGTGGTCCCGCTCTGCCCGTACGCGGCGAGCTGGGCCGCCAAACACCCCGACGAAGCACCCGTCGCGCCCGCCGAGGCGGTCGCGGCGGCGAAGGCGCAGCTGGCGGCCGACTCCGACCTGTGGTGACGGCCCGCGGCCCGACCCTGCTGCACACCTCGCCCGCACACGTCCCCGTCTTCGACGCGCTGCGTGACCGGCACCACCCCGGGGCCGCCCTGCGGCACCTGGTGGTGCCGGAGCTGCTGGAGCGGGCCCGTGCACACGGGCCGCGGTCCGTCGCCCCGGGCGGGCCTGCCGGAGCTGCTTGCCGGGGCCGGGTCGGGCCCCGTGCTGGTCACCTGCTCCACCCTCGGGGCGACCTCCGAGGCCCTGGCTCCGGCTCTCGGCGCCCCGGTGCTGCGCGTGGACCGGCCGACGGCGGCCGCGGCCGTGCGTACCGGCCCGCGCATCGCCGTCCTGGCCGCCCTCCGATCGACGCTCGCCCCGACCGTGGAGGCCGACGGCCGCGGGCACCCGGTGTCGGTCACCACGCACCTCGTCGCCGGAGCCCGGGAGAGCTTCGAGGCGGGCGACACCGCCCGCCACCTCTCCCGGATCGCCGCCGCCGACGCCGACGCCGTGACCGGTGCCGACGTCATCGTCCTCGCCCAGGCCTCCATGGCGGGCGCGGCCGGGCCGACCACGACCCGGATCCCGGGGCCTGCCAGCCCCGCGAAGGGTCTGGCCGCCGCGCTCGCCCTGACGGCCGCCCCCTGGGGGCGTACGTGCCGCGATCGCGGGAAAGTGCCGTATATGGTGCGAAAACTCATGGTGCGAAAACCCGAAGACACCCAGCCGCCGGTCCCCGAGCCCGATCCGACGCCGGCGCCCAACCCGTTCCCCGACCCCGAGCCGATCCCGCGCCCCGTGCCACCCGTACCCGGCCCCGTTCCGGAGCCGGACCCGGTACCCCCGCCCCCGGGACCCGCGCCGGTTCCCCAGCCCGGGCCCTGGAGCCGGGTGTAGGCGTCAGTCCGTGCGGACCTCGGAGCGGTCGCCGCTCCAGAGGGTGTGGAAGGAGCCGTCACGGTCGGTCCGCCGGTAGGTGTGCGCGCCGAAGAAGTCCCGCTGGCCCTGGGTGAGGGCCGCCGGGAGCCGCTCCGCGCGCAGCGCGTCGTAGTAGGCCAGTGACGCCGCGAAGGCCGGCACCGGAATGCCCGCGCCCACCGCGGCCGCGATCACGGACCGCCAGCCCTCCTGCGCCGCCCCGATCTCCTCGGCGAAGCGCTCGTCCGCCAGCAGGCTCGGCAGGCCGGGCCGCGCGTCGTAGGCCGCGCGGATCCGGTCGAGGAACGCCGCCCGGATGATGCAGCCGCCGCGCCACAGGGCGGCCACCGCGCCCAGGTCCACGTTCCAGCCGTACTCCTCGCTGCCGGCCCGGATCTGGTGGAACCCCTGCGTGTACGAGACGATCTTCGACGCGTACAGCGCCTCCTCCACCTGTGCGGCGAACGCGTCCGCCGCCTCCGGCGACAGCGCGGCCGGCGCCGGGCCCGCGAGGCCGCGAGCGGCCGTACGCAGGTCCGCGTGGCCGGAGACGGCGCGGGCGAACACCGCCTCGGCGATCCCCGACACCGGGACCCCGAGGTCCAGGGCGATCTGCACGGTCCAGCGGCCGGTGCCCTTCTGCTCGGCGGCGTCGGTCACGATGTCGACGAAGGGGCGCCCGGTCGCCGCGTCCGTGTGGGCCAGCACCTCCGCCGTGATGTCGATCAGGTACGAGTCCAGGCGCCCGCGGTTCCAGTCGCGGAAGGTGTCCGCGATCTTCGCGGGGGAGTAGCCGGCGACCTCGCGCAGCAGGTGGTAGGCCTCGGCGATGAGCTGCATGTCGGCGTACTCGATGCCGTTGTGGACCATCTTGACGAAGTGTCCGGCGCCGTCGGGACCCACATGGGAGGTGCACGGCGTGCCGTCGGCGGCCTTCGCCGCGATCTTCTCCAGCAGCGGGCCGAGCGAGGCGTACGACTCCTGCGAACCGCCCGGCATGATGCTCGGGCCGAGCAGTGCCCCCTCCTCGCCGCCGGAGATGCCCACGCCCACGAAGTGGATGCCCTGCTCGCGCAGCTCGCGCTCGCGGCGGCGGGTGTCTTCGAAGTGGGCGTTCCCTCCGTCGATGATGACGTCGCCCTCCTCCAGGAGGGGGGCGAACTCGCGGATCACGGCGTCGGTCGGCTCCCCGGCCTTCACCATGACGACGATGCGCCGGGGGCGCTCCAGCGCGTCGACGAACTCCTTGGCCGACTCGGCGGCCACGAACGCGCCCTCGTGACCGAACTCCTCCACCAGCGCCGTCGTCCTGGCGGCGGTGCGGTTGTGGACGGCCACGGTGAATCCGTTGCGGGCGAAGTTGCGGGCCAGGTTGCTGCCCATGACTGCGAGGCCGGTGACGCCGATCTGGGCCGTGCTGGTGCTCATCTGTGCGCTCCTGCGTGCTTCGGTGTGCGGGCTGTGCCGACGCTACCCCGCCGTCGCTCCCGCGGCGCCGCGGCCCGTCGAGGGATTGTCAAGTTCCGCTGAAGAGCGCCCCGTTGCTCCCTTGCCGTGCAATGATCCCGACGTTACGTTGTGCGATTCCTGATGTCTCGAATGGGGGCTCCCATGGGCGTACGGGGCCGGCACCGCCGGTATCAGCCGAACAGCATCAACCGGGCCTCGCTGGCCGTCACCGCGGGAGGGGCCGGGATCGCGCTCCCCTTCATGGGGGCCGGAGTGGCCGACGCCGCCTCCGTGGACACGTGGAACAAGGTCGCGGCCTGCGAGTCGACGAACAACTGGCGCACCAACACCGGCAACGGCTACTACGGCGGACTCCAGTTCAGCCAGAGCACCTGGCGGGCCTTCGGCGGCACCGGCTACGCCCCGCGCGCCGACCTGGCCACCAAGGAGCAGCAGATCGCCGTCGCCGAGAAGGTCCTCAAGGGGCAGGGACCCGGTGCCTGGCCCCACTGCGGCAAGGGGGCCGGTCTCACGCGCGGTGGCCCGTCGCCGGCCCTCGCCGCGCAGGTCCCCGCGCAGCCCGAGGCGCGGTCGCAGCAGCGGGCGCCGGAGGTGCGGACGGCCTCGGCGCAGGGCACCGCGCCGCGCCCGACCGGCACCTCGGTCCTGCCCAACCCGTACGTCGTCGCGCCGGGCGACTCGCTCTCCGCCATCGCCACCGAACAGCACGTCGAGGGCGGCTGGCAGGCGCTCTACGAGACCAACCGGGCCGTCGTGGGGGACAACCCGAACCTGATCTTCCCCGGGCAGCGGCTCACGATGCGCGTCACCACCGCCCCGCCGGCCCCGCCCGCGCAGAACCCCGAGAAGCCGCCGCGGACGGCCGAACCGGTCAAGCCCGGGGAGCCGGCCGCGCAGAAGCCGGCGGAGCGGCCCGCGCCGAAGCCCGTGGAGAAGGAGACACCGAAGGAGGCGCCGAAGCCGACGCCGAAACCGGCCGAGAAGCCCGCCGAAACGCCCGCGGGGAAGCCCGGCTCCCAGCCCGCCTCAGCGCAGCAGAAGCCCGCCGCGGGCGGTTTCTCCGCCCCCGTCGACGCCGCCCTCGGCACTGCCTACCGCGTCTCGGGATCCTCCTGGTCCAGCGGCTACCACACCGGCGTCGACTTCCCCGTGGCCACCGGCACGACCGTCAAGTCCGTCGGGCCCGGCCAGGTCGTCTCCGCGGGCTGGGCCGGCGCCTACGGCTACCAGGTCGTCATCCGGCACACCGACGGCCGGTACTCCCAGTACGCCCACCTCTCGGCCCTCGGGGTGAAGTCCGGCCAGCAGGTCTCCGGCGGCCAGCGGATCGGCCGCTCCGGCTCCACCGGCAACAGCACCGGCCCGCACCTGCACTTCGAGATCCGCACGGGCCCCGGCTACGGCTCCGACATCGACCCGCTGAAGTACCTGCGGGGCCACGGGGTCCGTATCTGACCCGGGGGCGTGATCTGACCCGCGCACCTGCGGCGGCACGGCGGTGAGCAGGACCAGGCCGGCCGCCGCCAGCACGCCGCTGGCCAGCGCCGCCGCCGTGCCGGGCGCCCCGTACCGGAAGCCCTCGTCGAACAGCGTGATGCCGACCGTCGCCGCGACCACCGGATTGACCACGGTCAACGTGGCCAGCGGCGCGGTCAGCCCGGCGCCCCGGTAGGCAGCCTGGGACAGCAGCAGCCCGCCCGGGGCCAGCACCGCGATCGCCGCCAGGTCCGGCCACATGCCGGCCGGCGCGCCCGACCCGATGGCCTCGGCCACCGACTTGGTGAACACCGAGGCCATGCCGAAGGCCGTACCGGCGGCCGCGGCCAGCAGCACGCTGTGCAGTACCACCCGGTGCATCCGGTGCGCGGCCAGGAACAGCGCCGCCACCGCGGCCCCGGTCACCACGAACAGCAGGCTCCGCTCGTCGCCCGTCAGCGTCTGCTCCGTCCGCCCGTTCCCGCCGGTCAGCGCCAGCAGCCCGGCGAGTCCGACGGTGGCCAGCAGCGCCCCGCGCCAGGCCGCCGCGCCCGCCCGGCGACGTACCAGGACGGCGGCCATCGGCAGTGCGAAGACGATGGTGAGCGCGCCGAGGGGCTGCACCAGGCTCAGCGGCCCGTACGCGAGCGCCACCACGTGCAGCAGCGCACCGAGGCCGTTCAGCCCGACCGCCACCCACCAGCCGGCCCGGCGCAGCGGTGCGTACCGCCGGTCCGGCGTGCTCGCCGCGACCCTCTCCTGGATGATCGCGCCACCCGCGTACGCCACGGCGGACACGAGGCAGAGCAGGACCGACAGCGCCAGTGCACTCATAAGGTCCACAATGCCGGACCCACCTGCGCTATTCCTCCGCCCACAGGTGGTCACGGGTCATACTCCCGACGTAGTACGGGAGTACGCAGCGTGCTCCCTCCACCAGCACAGCGCCATCCCCGTCGTGCCCCACGGTCACGGCCTGGAGCCATACGGTGACGGGCCGTTCGCGGTGCGTGAGGCTACGGGCACGGGTTTGGCTCGGGGCGCGTGGGATCCGTACAGTTTCCCTTTTGAGGACCTCCGCAGCAGGCGGATGCGGACGAGTGATCAAGGAACGGCAGCGGCCATGACGGTGACCGAAGACAGCCACGACCAGGTGCAGGCCTACGGACCGGGCATCGACCCCGAACGGCTGGCGCTCTGCCTCGACGTGCTCGCCGAGCTCGACAACATCGACGTGGACCACCCGGACGCCATCGCCGTGCGCCGCGCCACCGCGGGCGTCTACCGCACGGTCAAGCAGCGCCGCCGCCAGGAGCGCCGCGCCGCCAAGACCGCCAACGACAAGGCCGTCACCGAGGCGACCGCGACCGGCTCCGCCGAACGCATCGACGACGAGACCGAGGGCATCCTGCCCTCCTCGGTCACGGAGGCCGGCCGGATCGCCGGGATACTCCAGCGCCCGCGCTCCTGCTACGTCTGCAAGGCGCGGTACGTCGAGGTCGACTACTTCTACCACCAGCTCTGCCCGACCTGCGCCGTCGAGAACCGGGCCAGGCGCGAGGCCCGGGCCGACCTCGCCGGCAAGCGCGCGCTGCTCACTGGCGGCCGCGCCAAGATCGGCATGTACATCGCGCTGCGGCTGCTGCGCGACGGCGCGCACACCACGATCACCACCCGCTTCCCCAAGGACGCCATCCGCCGCTTCAAGGCGATGGAGGACTCGGCGGACTGGATGCACCGCCTGGAGGTCGTCGGCATCGACCTGCGCGACCCGGCCCAGGCCGTGGCCCTCGCCGACCAGGTGGCCGAGGCCGGTCCGCTCGACATCCTGATCAACAACGCGACGCAGACCGTGCGCCGCCTGCCCACCGCCTACGCGGCGCTGGTCGAGGGGGAGTCCGCCCCGCTGCCCGCCGGCGAGCTCCCCGCCCACCACGTCATCGGCGCCTTCAACTCCGGTGCGGTCGACGGCCTGGCCGCGCTGCCCGTCGGGGTGAGCGGCCTTGAGGCGCAGAAGGTCGCGGACCTCGCCCTGGTCGCGGGCAACGCCAGCCTGGAGCGGCACCTCGCCGGCACCGCCATCGACGCGGGCGGCCTGCTGCCCGACGTGGTCGAGAGCAACACCTGGGTGCAGACCATCGACCAGATCTCCCCGGTGGAGCTGCTGGAAACCCAGCTGTGCAACTACACGTCGCCGTTCATCCTGATCAGCGCGCTCCGGCCGGCCATGGCGGCGGCCGCCCGGCAGGCGCCCAGCGGGCGGGCGTACGTCGTCAACGTCTCCGCGATGGAGGGCGTCTTCAGTCGCGGTTACAAGGGTGCGGGGCACCCGAACACCAACGCCGCCAAGGCCGCGATGAACATGGTGACGCGCACCAGCGGGCAGGAGATGTTCCAGACCGACCGCATCCTGATGACGTCCGTCGACACCGGCTGGATCACCGACGAGCGTCCGCACTTCGACAAGCTGCGCCTCGCCGAGGAGGGCTTCCACGCCCCGCTCGACCTGGTCGACGGCGCGGCCCGGGTCTACGACCCGATCGTGCGCGGCGAGGGCGGCGAGGACCTGTTCGGTGTCTTCCTGAAGGACTACGCCCCGGCGAACTGGTAGCCCCGGCGGCCCCGGGTCTACCCCGTACGCGTGATCGACCCCCTCGGCGGCCCGAGGGGGTCGATCACGTTCGCGGCCCGGCAGGACCCGGCCGCGACCAGCTCCAGCAGCGGACGCCAGTCCTCCAGTACGCCCGCGTCGGGGCCGGAGGCCCCCGCCCCCTCGCGGGCCCGGCGCAGGGTGGCCACCGCCTCGGCGTCGTCCGGGCCGCCTCCCGGCCCGCCCGACCCGTCGGCCGCCCGTACGAGCCGGGCCACCCGGTCGCCCAGCAGGGGGCGCAGCGCCTGCGCTGCGAGTACGGCGTGTCGCACTCCGTCACCCGGACGGAGCATCCTGCCGACGTCGTGGAGCAGGCCCGCGAGCTGCAGTTCCTTGTCTGCGGGATGGGAGCGCCGCAGCAGCGCCGCGGTCCGCAGGGCGCGGTCGTCGGGGCTGCCGCACAGCAGCTCCATCAGCTCAACCACACTGGTGAAGCACGGCACTTCGGCCTCCGGCACTCCGGACCCCGACATCGCCGACCTCCTGCCTCGCGCCTCCCGCATTCCGGGTCCGAGCAGACCACCTCTGACGTACCCGTCGGCCGACGACTTGCTGAACTCGCGGCGAAACTGAGAGGGCGCAGCGGATTTTGCCTTCCTATCGAGCGGAGGTCCGCTCATATGTGTACCCTGGGGCATCAAGACGGCCCCCATCCGGGCCGCGCTCCACTAAGGCGCCACCGCGTCCGGAACCCTTGATCCCTTGCCCGGCCCGCGGTCAGCCTGCCGGGTTACGCGACACAGAGGAGTGCGCGGTGACTGAAAAGACAAAGCCCGAACCGAAGTTGATGGAGCGGACCGGACCGCGCGCCAAGAAGCGGTCCGACGAACTCGGAAGCCTGGAGGTCTGGGCGCGTTCCGCCCCGATCCGGCTCGCCGGGTACGAGGACGACCTGGCGGAGGCGCACATCCTGCCCGGCATCGACTAGCCGCCGGTCCGCGGGCCGGCGTGCCGGCCCGCGACGCGGTGACAAGCGCCCCCACGTGCCCACCCGCACCGGGGGCGCTGCCCTGCCCGGCCGCGCCACCGCCCCGCTACGCCCTGAGCGTCATCGCCCGGAGCGATCACCGCTTCCGGGGCCCGGCCCGCCGGTCCAGGGTGACCGCATGAAGCTGCTGATGCCGGGTGGAACCGAATGCGTCGGACGTGCGATCACCGAGGGCGCCCTCGCCCGGGGCCGGGAGGTGACCGTCTTCCACTGCGGCCGCCACGCCGACACCTGGGCCTGGCCGCGCACCCTCGGCGGCGTGGCTGCGCAGCGGTCGGACCGGCCCGCCCCCGGGCTGGCCGTCGAGCGGGAGGCCGCGCTACTCGGGGTCTGACAGGCGGGCGTCCGCGAGCCGGGTCGGCGGGAGGTACTCGCGCACCAGCGTGCGGTGCCACCAGTCCCCGGTCGCGCGCAACTCCCGCCAGGTGGTGAAGCGGTACCGGTAGAGCAGAGCGCGGACATGGACGGGCGGGGCGTCCGGGAACGGGTTGTGGCGCAGCAGCCGCAGCGTGTCCCGGTCGCCCGCGAGCAGCCGCTCCACGAACGGCCCGAACCAGTCGCGCGCGTAGCCCGGGGAGATCGCCGCGAACCACATCAGCCAGTCCAGGCGCAGGTGGTACGGGGCGAACTGGCGCGGCAGCCTGTGCGGATCGCCCGGTTTGCCCTTGAAGCCGTACTCCTTCCAGTCGCCGTCCTCGCGCGGCACGCGGTCCGCGGTGCCCTCCACCGCCACCTCCATGCGGACCCGGCCGACCGTGCCGAAGGCCCCGTAGGTGTTGACCAGGTGCAGCGCGTCGAAGGAGCGGTTCATCACCTGGCGACGGGAGATCATGTTGAGCACCGGGTGGCGGCTGAGGAACAGGATCAGGGCGGTCACGGCGCAGACCAGGACCACGAACCACAGGGGGGCCTCCTGTGAGGCGGCGGCCGGGGGCGGACCGGCAAGCCCGGTGAAGTCCACGGCCGACACGGCGAGGGTGATCGTCAGCCAGTTCAGCCAGGCGAAGTTGCCTGACAGTACGAGCCACAGCTGGGTCGCGACGACGGCCCCGGCGGCGTACGAGGCCACCGGCTGCGGGGTGAACAGGAGGACCGGGACGACCAGTTGCGTCACGTGGTTGGCGGCGCACTCCACCCGGTGCAGCGGCTTCGGCAGGTGGTGGAAGAACCAGCTCAGCGGCCCCGCCATCGGCTGCGTCTCGTGGTGGTGGAACAGGCAGGTGAGCCTGCGCCAGCAGGGGTCCCCGCGCATCTTGATCAGCCCGGCCCCGAACTCGACGCGGAAGAGCAGCCAGCGCAGCAGCCACAGCACGAGCACGGGGGGCCCGGTCCGGGCGTTGCCGAGGAACACCGCGAGGAAGCCTGCCTCCAGCAGCAGTGACTCCCAGCCGAAGGAGTACCAGGTCTGGCCGACGTTCACGATGGAGAGGTACAGCAGCCACAGGGC
Source organism: Streptomyces sp. NPDC090021 (assembly GCF_044748225.1). NCBI lineage: Bacteria > Bacillati > Actinomycetota > Actinomycetes > Kitasatosporales > Streptomycetaceae > Streptomyces > Streptomyces sp. NPDC090021. The sequence continues at coordinate 16,268 of NZ_JBIVFO010000003.1, forward strand.
GGCCCACATCGCCATGGCCGCGGCCAGCGGCACCTCGTCACCGGCCCCGGCGGCCAGGGCCGCCGCCAGCGCGGCCCCGGCCCAGGCGCAACCCGCGAAGAGCCGGTCCGAGTAGCGCAGTTGGAACAGGCTGGGGGCGCGCCGGAAGGGCACGTACCGTACGTAGCGCGGCACGGGCAGCATGCCGTGCGCCCCGATCAGGGCCCGGAACTGCAGCGCGGCCCCGATGAAGGCGACGAGGTAGACGCCGGCCAGGGCCCGCTGGAAGACCAGCCGGGCGAGCCAGTACCCGGGCGCCGTGAACCAGTCCATCACCTCCAGTATCCGGCCGCCCGGCCGATGGCGACACCGGCCCGTGTGCGCGGGCGGAGGCCGGTCCCGCGAGCCGGTCCCAGCCGGTCCGGCGGCCCGATTTCTTGAACGCGTTCGATTCATGGGCCGGGCCCGTGTGCCCCCTCGGGAGCGTTCGGGGGGCACTCCGGTTGCGGCTCCCGCGTGGATGCGGCAGACAAGAGGGGAGCAATCGGGGCGAAAAGGGAGAAATTCGTGAACGGATCGTCACTTCCGACACCTCGTCAGGCGTCGCGTCGTCAGGCACCGGCCGGCGCCGCCCTCTTCGCCCTGCTCGGCCTGTTCGCCGTGGCCTGCGGCGGGCACGAGGAGCCGACCAGCGCGGCCGGGCCCGAGAGCCAGGATGTCTACCTCCAGCCGGTGGCCAGCCCCGGCCCCGACCCCTTCACCGCCTCCTCGGCCACCGGCGAGTCGGCACCCGTCCAGCCCCCGCTGCCCAACCCCACCGGGCAGGGCATCCGCACCGTCAACGCGGCCACCCCCGGCCTCTACGGCGGCACCCAGCGGCTCGGCAGCTGCGACGTGGAACTGCAGGTGCAGCACCTGACCGACGACAGCGCCAAGGCCCGCGCCTTCGCCCAGGCGTCCGGGATCGAAGAGGCCGGGATCCCCGGCTTCCTGCGCGGCCTCACCCCCGTCGTGCTGCGCGCCGACACCCGGGTCACCAACCACGGCTTCCGCAACGGCCGCGCCGACGGCTACCAGTCCGTCCTCCAGGCGGGCACCGCCGTCCTCGTCGACGACCACGGCATGCCACGGGTCAGATGCGGCTGCGGCAACCCGCTGGGCTCCCCGCGCTCGGCCAAGGGCAGCCCGGTGCACAAGGGCGCCCCGTGGAACGGCTACCAGCCCAACCAGGTCGTCGTCATCGAACCCACCACCCACGTGATCAACAACCTGGTGATCGTCAACGTCGCCGACAACACCTGGATCGAGCGCAAGCGCGGTGACGACGGGGCCCAGGACCGGACCCCGCAGGTCCTGCCCCCCTACGACCCGGCCGACGGCATCCCGAGCGGGCCCGCCACCCCCTCCGGCACCCCGGACCAGGCGGCCCCGCAGAGCCCGCCGGGCGCGAACCAGCCGCAGAGCCCCGCAGCGCCGCTGCACCCCTCCACCCGGCCGCGGCAGCCGCAGCAGCCCCAGCAGCGGCCGCCGTCGGACGTCCCCTCCGACCCGCTGACGCAGGACCCCGCCGATCCGGCGCTCCCGCCGTACCCCGACGGATCGACGACGCAGCCCGGCGACCCCCAGGACCCCTACGCGGACCCCTACGCGGACCCGTACTCCGACCCGTACGCGGATCCCTACGCCGACCCGTACACGGACCCCTCCGCCGACGCCTACGTCGACCCGGACCTCCAGCCGACCGCCGACCAGTACTACCCGCTGGAGAGCGCCTGACCGGCCCGTGTGTCATGGTGGACCGGTGCCGACCACCGTATCGCTGCCGGACGACTGGCCCGCACACCCGGACCGGTCGCTCTCGCTCAACCGCATGGGAAGTTTCGACTGGGACCTGGTCACCGGTCTCATGCACATGGACGAAGCCGCCCTCGACGTCTTCGACATGGCCCCCGAGCAATACGACGGCCGGCCCGAGTCCCTCTCCCCGCGCGTCCCGCCCGCCGAATCGGCCCGGCTCGACGCCATGGTCTCCTCCGCCCTCAAGAGCGAGGTGGACAGCTACGGCGCCTATTTCCGCATCCGCTGCCGGGACGGGCGGCTGCGCTGGACGCACACCCAGGGCCGCGTCATGCGCGGCGGGGACGGGCGCCCCCACCGGATCATCGGCATCGTCCGGGACGCCACCGAGGAACTCAGCCACTCGGCGGAACGGCTCGGGCTCGACGAGGAGCGGCGCCGCCAGACCTCGGTGGTCGAGTCCACCACCGCCGCCCTCGCGCACGCCCGGACCGTCCAGGACGTCATCGACGCGCTCGGCGACGCCCACGGCCTGGAGCGGCTGGGCTCCATGGGCATGGTGATGGGCCTGGTCGAAGCCGGCCGGATCCACCTGGTGGCCGAAGGCCCGGACGGCAGCTTCGTCCCCGGGACCCGCTACACCCGCATCGACGAGCAGTACCCGATGAGCGAGGTGGTCCGCTCCCTGCAGCCGCGCTTCCTCGACTCGGCGGAGGAGTTCGCCGAGGGCTACCCGGCGCTCTGGGCGAAGATCTCGTACATGCAGATCTCGGCGGCCGCCTACCTGCCGCTCATCGCCCAGGCCCGCCCGATCGGCGCCATCGGACTGCTCTACCAGGACAAGGACGGCTTCACCCAGGAGGAGCGCAACCTGCTCGTCGCCCTCGGCAGCAGCATCGCCCAGAGCCTCCAGCGGGCCATGCTGCTGGAACAGGAGCACGACCTGGCCGAGGGCCTCCAGCAGGCCATGCTGCCCCGGCGGATCCCCGCCGTCCCCGGCGGCGAGATCGCCGTACGGTACCGCTCCGCCAGGATGGGCCAGGACATCGGCGGTGACTGGTACGACGTCATCCCGCTGCCCGGCGGCCGGGTCGGCGCGGTCATCGGCGACGTCCAGGGCCACGACACCCACGCCGCCGCGGTCATGGGCCAGCTCCGCATCGTCCTGCGCGCGTACGCCGCCGAAGGGCACTCGCCCGGCACCGTCATGGCCAGGGCCTCCGTCTTCCTGCACGAGCTGGACACCGAGCGCTTCGCCACCTGCACGTACGTGGAGGCCGACCTCTCCACCGGAGTGCTCCAGGTGGTCCGCGCCGGCCACATCGACCCCCTGCTGCGCACCCGCGACGGGGACTGCCACCGGCTCCCGGTGGGCGGCGGCATGCCGCTCGGCCTTTCGGCGGAGTTCGGCCGTCTCGAGTACCCGGTGACCACCGTGGAACTGGATCCGGGAGAAACGCTCCTGCTGTGCACGGACGGCCTGGTCGAACACCCCGGGGCCGACCTCGACGACGGCGTACACCTGCTGACCTCCCACATCCGCAGCGGCCCCGCCGACCTGCAGCTCCTCGCCGACCGGCTGTGCGAGATCGCCACCGAGCGAGGCGGCAACGACGACATGGCCCTGCTGCTGTTGCGTCGCCGCCCCGCCCCCGCGCCGCCCGGCGGCGGCCGGCTGCAGCAGCACGTGGCACCGGGCGACCCGGAGGCCCTGGTGGCCGCCCGCCACATGATCGGCGCGGCGGTGCGCGCCTGGGGCGCACGGGAACGGGCCGACGAGATCGAGCTGGTCGCCGACGAGCTGATCGTGAACGCGCTCATGCACACGGACGGACCCGCCATCGTCACCCTGCGCATCCTGGCGGGCCACGAACGCCGGCTGCGCGTGGAGGTCGCCGACCGCTCCAGCGCGCTGCCGCGCCGCCGCGAGGCGGGCGATTCGGGAGTGTCGGGCCGCGGCCTGATGCTCGTGGACCGGCTGGCGGACGTATGGGGCGTGGAGCCGCGCGGCAGCGGCAAATGCGTGTGGTGCGAGTTCGTCATGGGCTGAGGACCGCGCCGGGCCACCGGGCCCGGCGAAAGTCCGTTGCGGCGGGCGGCAGCGGTCCGTGAGGATCGGTGACGATGACCGACACCATGGACGAAGTACGCCGTTTGCTGCAGCAGGACGATCTGCCCGGAGCGGTCCGCTCCCTGCGACCCCACGCCGAGACGGCACCGATCGCCGAACTCGCCCGGGCCACCGGGGCCCTGGCCGACAAGGCCGGGTTCACCGACCTGGCCGACGCCGCCCGCACGGCCGCCGAGCAGCCCCACGAACCGCAGGCCCTCTACGATTTCGGGTACGCCTGCGTCGAGCGCGGCATCTCCTTCCTCGCCGTAGCACCGCTGCGCGAGGCGCTCGGGCTGCTCCCCGACGCCCGCCCGCTCCTCACCGAGCTGGTCGCCGCCCTGGAGGACGAGGGCCGGCACGCCGAGGCCGCCGCGCTGCTGGCCGGCCGCCGTGACCGGCTGCCCGCCTGGCCCGAGACCTACCTCCTCGTGCACAACACCCTCTTCGCCGGGGACCTGGAGACCGCCGAGGCGCTGCTGCCCGGTCTCCCGGCGCCCGAGGACCCGCGGTGGGCGCCCGCCAGGGACCGCCAGGCGCACCAGGTCCGGCGCAGTGGCCGGGCCCGCCAGGCCCAGCGCGGCGCCGGACACCCCGACCCGCTCGGCGCCGCCGACCTGCGGGGCTGGCACCACGGCCTCACCGGCGGGCTGCTCGCCACCCTGTCCCCGTACGGCTGGGACGCCGGGATGACCGGCCGGTACGCCTACCTCGGGGACACCCTCGGCCAGTGCCGCCACGGCCTGGACCGCCTCGGGATCGCCCTGGAGGCCGCCGGGCGCCGCCCCGCGAGCGTCTCGCTGCTGCCGGACCGGTCCGACCGGATCCTCGGCCTCGCCGCCGCCGCGGTGCTCGGGCTGCCCGCCGTACCGTACGAACCCGGCCGCACCGACACCCTCGTCGTCGCCTACGACCTGAACCGGAGCGACCCGGACCTGCTCCGCACACTGCACGCCCGCACGGACGGCCAGATCCTGTCCGAGCACGCCACCTGCTGGACCGACCCGCCCGCGGTGAGCGCCGACTTCAGCACGCTGCTGTGCCAGTTCGTCGCCCCGCCCTGGCAGGACGACGACCGGTCCGAGGTGGAGATCGCCCGGGACATCGCCGCGGCCGACCCCACCCCGGACGGCGGCGACGGAGCGGCCCCGCCCGATCCCGACGAGGCGTTCCGCGCCTTCGTGGCCGGTGTCGCCCCCGGCTGGCTCGCGGCCCCACGGGACCGCGTCGCCTCGCCCGGCCCCGTGCCCAGCTCGCGTTTCGCCTGAGGCGGCGGCAGGCTGGGACCATGCCGGAGCTGCCCGAGGTCGAGGCCCTGCGCGAGTACCTCGACGAGCACCTCGCCGGGCGGGTGGTCGAGCGCGTCGTCCCGCTCGCGGTGAGCGTGCTCAAGACCTACGATCCGCCGCTCACCGCCCTGGAAGGCCGGCCGGCCGGGGCGGTGGCCCGCCACGGGAAGTTCCTCGACCTGCGGATCGGCGAGCTCCACCTCGTCACCCACCTGGCCCGGGCCGGCTGGCTGCGCTGGCAGGACTCCCTGCCCGCGCAGCCGCCGCGGCCCGGAAAGGGGCCGCTGGCCCTGCGCGTCGCCCTCGACGGCGGCGGCGGCTTCGACCTCACCGAGGCCGGGACCCGCAAGCGGCTCGCCGTGTACGTGGTCCGCGACCCGCAGGAGGTCCCCGGCATCGCCCGCCTCGGCCCCGATCCGCTCGCCGACGGCTTCGACCGGGACGCCTTCGCCGCACTGCTCGCGGGGGAGCGGCGTCAGATCAAGGGCGTCCTGCGGGACCAGAACGTGATCGCGGGGATCGGCAACGCCTACAGCGACGAGATCCTGCACGCCGCCCGCGTGTCGCCGTTCAAGCTCGCCTCCTCCTTCGACGAGGAGCAGATCACGCAGCTGTACGCCGCGGTCCGGGACACCCTGCGCGAAGCGGTCGGCCGTGCGCACGGCGTCGCCGCGGGGAAGCTCAAGGCCGAGAAGAAGAGCGGCCTGCGCGTGCACGGCCGGGCCGGCGGGCCGTGCCCGGTGTGCGGGGACACGATCCGCTCGGTGTCCTTCGCCGACTCCTCGCTGGAGTACTGCCCCACCTGCCAGACCGGCGGGAAACCGCTCGCCGACCGGCGGCTTTCGCGCCTCCTCAAACAGCGGGGCGCTGCGTAGACTCCGGCACCATGCCCGAGGAGCTGCCGCCGCCCCGGCGCGAGGTCGTCACCGGGGTGCCCCGGGGCGCCCGCCGCCGCCCGCCCGCCCACACCCCGGCCCGCTCGGAGATCTCCGAGCAGACCAGCCTCGGGGCCACCTACGTACGGGCCCTGATGCGCAGCCAGCTGCGCGCGGGCCTGGGGGCGCTGGCCGCGCTGGCCTGCCTGGTCGGGGCACTGCCGCTGGTGTTCGCGCTGCCCCGGGCCAGGTCGGGGCCGCTCGTCTGGCTGGTGCTGGGGCTGCTGGTGTATCCGGTGATGTGGCTGATCGCCCGGTGGTACGTATGCCGGGCGGAGCGCAACGAGGCCGATTTCACGGGCCTGGTCATGGATCCGGCCGACCGGTCCAGCTAGCGGCTGCGCCGCCGGTCAGAACACGCGCGGCTGCGCCGCCGGTCAGAACAGGTGCATCGCCAGATGGCCCAGGGGCAGCCCGAGCTGCCAGGCCGGGGTCCACACGCGCGCGTCCTCGTCCAGTCCCGGCGGGGTGTCGGTGTGGCCGTGCCGCCCGGGGTCGAGATTGGTCGCGAACAGTTCGGTGCCGTCCAGCCAGCGCCACGCCACCCGGGCCAGTTCCAGGTCGGGGTCCTCGCCGCAACCGCTCTCCCGGGCCGCCTCGCCCAGGTCGAGGAAGCGGGTGTGCACCCAGTCGCGCCAGGGGTGGCCGTAGGCCGTCAGCGACAGCCACTCGTCGAGCTGCGAGACCACGCGGATCCCGGAGAGCTCGCCGGCCGCGTCGGAGAGGTAGATGGTCAGGGCGAGCGTGTCCCGTCCGGCCCGGAACTCCAGCGTGCTGACCGGGATCAGCCGGCCCGTGCGCAGCAGTTCGTCGGCGATGTACTCGGCGTAGAGCCAGGCCATGGGCACCGCGAGCCCACCGTCACTGGTGCCGTTCGTACCCTCGGGCTGCACCGTCCCACCTTCTCCCGCGCGTCGAGCGTCCCGTCGTCAGCCCCGAGCCTTCACCGAGCGGCTGACGGCGCGGGGGATGTTTACTCAACTTGGACGGTCTTATGTCGAATTCGATGCGCTTTTTGTCCGGTCCGCATCCCTTCACGCCGTTCCGGGATCCGTTCGCGGGTGGGCGGTGGTGTCAGGCGCCGAGGCCGTAGCCGTAGCCCTGGAGGCCCTTCCGCAGGGCGCGCAGGGCGTAGTACGTCCGGGACTTGACGGTTCCGGCCGGGATGCCGAGCTCGGCTGCGGCCTCCGCCACCGACCGGTCGCGGAAGTAGACCTGGAGCAGTACCTCCCGGTGCTCCTGCCCCAGGGATCCCACGGCCCGCCGTACGTCGATCGCGGTGACCGACCCGGCCACCGCGTCCTCGGGTGCGGGTGCCTGCTCCAGCCCCTCGGGGTCCACTTCCAGGGGGCGTGACAGCCGGGCCCGCCGGGCGTCGATCGCGAGCCGCCGGGCCACGGTGAACAGCCAGGGCCGCATGGAGTCGTGGCCGCTGGCCAGGGCCTCCGGGTGCTGCCAGACCCGTACGAGCGTCTCCTGCACGAGGTCCTCCGCGCGCTGGGCGTCGCCGGCGGTGAGGCCGACCAGGAATCCGAACAGGGCCCGGCCGTGGTCGCGCTGGAGTTCGGCCAGCGCCTCGGGATCCGTACGCGGGAGGGTGGGGGAGAGCGGCACGTGTGGCTCCTTCCGGGGTGCGCGGGGGGTCCATGGGGGCTGCCCCGTCCACCCTGACCTGCGCGGAGCCGACCCGGAACCGTCCTGCCCCGGCGTTGCGCCCAAGCAACCGGGTGGTCCGACGGGCGGCCGTGCCGGGCGGTGAACGGTCGAACGGCGCGGCGAACGGCAGGGGCGTGCGGTGTCCGCCGTCGGAGTGGGCTCGTCGGCCGGACACGGTCCGGTCCTTGACTTACCGCGTGCTGTTCTATGGATTTCAGATGATGACATGTCAGATAGTCATACAAATGGGAGCCGATGATGACCACGCGCACCCCGCCCCGGGCGCTCGCCCTGCTCTGCGCCCTCCTGCTGTCCGCGGCGGCGGGATGTTCGGCCGCCGGGGGCACCGCCCCGGCCCGCCTCGGGGAATCCGGCCCGCCGGCTCCCTCCAGCGCCGCGGGTGCGCCCGCCGCCAAGGGCTTCACCCTGGTCGCGAGCGGCGACGTACTGCCGCACACCTCGGTCATCCGGCGCGCGGCGAACGACGCGCAGGACGACGGCTACGACTTCAGGCCGATGTTCTCCGGAGTCAAGGCCATGGTCTCGGGAGCCGACCTGGCCCTCTGCCACATGGAGACGATCTACGGGGAGGACGGCGGCCCCTTCTCCGGCTACCCGGCCTTCACCTCCCCGCCGCAGGTCGCCGACGGCCTGAAGGACGCCGGCTACGACGGCTGCTCCACCGCCTCGAACCACACCCTCGACGACGGCGCCGCCGGGCTGCGCCGCACGCTGGACCGCTTCGACAAGGTCGGCCTGAAGCACGCCGGATCCGCCCGGACGGCGGCCGAGGCGGCCGCGGTGACCACCTACTCGGCGGGCTCCGCCGAGGTGGCGCACCTCGCGTACACCTACGACACCAACGGCTACCCGCTGCCGGAGGGCCAGCCGTGGGCGGTCAACCTGATGAAGCAGGACAGGATCATCGTGGATGCCCGGGCAGCGCGGAAGGCGGGCGCGGACGTGGTGGTGGTGAGCGTCCACTGGGGCACGGAGTGGCAGACGGAACCGGATGAGACGCAGCTCTCGCTCGGCAGGGCGCTGACCGCCTCCCACACCGGGGGCCGGCCCGACATCGACATCATTCTGGGTACGCACGCACACGTTCCCCAGCCCTACGAGAAGGTCAACGGGACCTGGATCGTCTACGGCATGGGCGACCAGGTGGCGGGCGAGATGTTCAACCACAGCGGCGCCCGCGACATGCGCGGCAACTACGGCTCGATCGGCCGTTTCACCTTCGCCCCACCGGCCGGGGCCGGGCAGCGCTGGCAGGTCACCAAGGCCGAGTTCGTGCCGCAGATGATGGACCTGTCCGCAGGCCGGGTCGTCCACCTCCCCGACGCCCTCGCCGAGGACCCGGGCCGTCAGGACTACGAGGCCGCCCGGGACGAGATCACCGAGGCCGTCCTCAGCCGAGGCGCCGCCAAGGACGGCCTGAAGGCCGCCCCGTAGGGACTCGGTTCTCCGTCGGTCCCCGGGCCCGGGGCGGGACCGGTCAGGGGACCACGGTCACCGGCCAGCGGCCCGCCTTGACCAGACGGATCGCCACCGAACCGACGATGCGGTGCCCCGCCTGCTCCGAGGCGCCGACCACCACCGCGTCCGCCATCAGCTCCTGCGCCGCGCTCACCAGGCCGGCGTAGGGGTCGCCGCGGAAGGTGTGGAACTCCCAGCGCACCTCGTAGATGCCCTTGAGCCGCTCCGCCGATGCGCGGATCTCGGCCACCAGCCCCTCCGCGATCTCCCCCGTCGTGTCCGCCACGGGCGCGCCGAGCGCCGCCCCGGCCGGCACCACCGGCTGCACGTACACCAGCGCCAGCAGTGCGTTCTGCCGCCGGGCCAGGCCCGCCGCGTAGGCCGCCGCCCGCAGGGAGGACTCCGAACCGTCCACCCCGGCCAGGATCACCTTCGGGCCGTCGGTACCGCGTTCGAATCCCGTGTTCACGTGCTCCGTCACCCTGCGAGGATAGGCCGTGGCGTGCGCGCGGCCCCCACCCGCTCGGCGCGCGCACCGGCGCACCCCTCCCTACAGTGCGAACCATGAGTGCCACCGCGCAGGAGACGCAACGCACCCGCAGCCGCTTCCTGAACCGGGTGCCCGACGGATTCGGCGCGTTCTTCGGGACGATCGGCCTGCTGTGCGCGCTGCTGTCGCTCTCCCCGACGCTGCGGCGCCTCCTGCGGCACGTCGTGCGCTTCCTCGACCTGATCGTCGTACCGGTCAGCGCGAACCTCGCCTACGCCGTCTTCCTCTTCCTCTTCGCGGCGGCCCTCGGGACCCGCAAGAAGGTCGCCTGGTGGATGGTCATCACCTATCTGGCCCTGCTGGTCGTCGACGACCTGCTGGACATCGCGGTCGGCGACTACTGGATCGGCATCTCCTCCATGGCGCTGGCCGTCGCCGCCCTGGCCGTACTGATCGCCGCCCGCAAGGAGTTCTACGCCGCGTCCCGGCCCGGGGCGCTGTGGCACGCCCTGATCGTCCTCGGCCTCGGCATGCTCGCCGCCGTCCTCCTCGGCTGGGCCCTCGTCGCCCTCTTCCCCGGCTCCCTGCCCCGCGGCCAGTGGCTGGACTGGGCAGCCAAACAGGTCTTTGGCGGCCTCTTCTCGGCCCGGCAGTTCGACGGCCGCCCGCCCCGGCCGCTGTACTTCCTCCTCGGCCTCTTCGGCGCCGTCGCCCTGCTCAACGCGGCCGCCACCCTCTTCCGTTCCCAGCGGCTGACCGCGGCCCTGCACGGCGACGAGGAACCCAGGATCAGGGCCCTCCTCGGCGCCTACGGGCGGTCCGACTCGCTCGGCTACTTCGCCACCCGGCGCGACAAGGCCGTCGTCTTCGCCCCCAACGGCCGGGCCGGCGTGACCTATCGTGTCGAAGCCGGCGTCTGCCTCGCCAGCGGCGACCCGGTGGGCGACCCCGCCGCCTGGTCCGCAGCCATCGACGCCTGGCTGTCCGTGGCCGGCCGCTACGGCTGGCAGCCCGCCGTGATGGGCGCGTCCGAGGCCGGCGCCACCGCCTTCGCCCGGTCCGGGCTGAGCGCCCTGCAACTGGGCGACGAGGCCATCCTGCACGTCGCCCACTTCGACCTCGACGGCCGGGACATGCGCGTCACCCGCCAGGCCGTCAACCGCGTCGAGCGGGCCGGTGCGACCACCGTCATCCGCCGTCACTCGGCCCTCTCCGAGGACGAGATGCGGACCATCATCGACCGGGCGGACCGCTGGCGGGACACCGAGACCGAACGGGGCTTCTCCATGGCCCTGGACCGGCTCGGAGATCCCGCCGACGGGGACTGCCTGCTGGTCGAGGCCTTCGACGCCCGGGGCGAGCTGATCGCCCTGCTCTCCTTCGTCCCCTGGGGCAGCGACGGCATCTCCCTCGACCTGATGCGTCGCGACCGCACCGCGCCCAACGGGGTCATGGAGTTCATGGTTGCCGAACTGTGCGCCGCGGCCCCCGGCCTCGGCGTGCGGCGCATCTCCCTCAACTTCGCCGTGTTCCGGTCCGCCTTCGAGGAGGGCGGCCGCATCGGCGCCGGCCCCGTTCTGAAGGTGTGGCGCAGACTGCTGCTCTTCTTCTCCCGCTGGTGGCAGCTGGAGGCGCTGTACCGCTCCAACGTCAAGTACGGCCCCGAGTGGTACCCGCGGTTCCTCTGCTACCAGGACGCCGGCTCGCTCGCCCGGGTCAGCCTCGCCTCCGGCATCGCCGAGGGCTTCGTCTCCGTACCCAGCCTGCGCACCCTGTGGGGCAACGCCCACCCCAAGGGCGTCACCGCCCCCGCCACCACCGAGGGCCTGCCCCCCATCGACTCCCTGGGCCTGGAGGCGGTGGGGGAGGAGCTCCCGGGCGTACCCGTCGAGCGGCTGCCCGAACAGGTACGCGTACGCCACGCCAAACTCGACCGCATCCGGGCGTTGGGCACCGACCCCTACCCGGTCGGGATCCGCCCGCGCACCCACACCGTCGCCCAGCTGAAGGCGGCCCACCCGAGCCACCCGCCGGGCGCCCGGACCACCGAGCCCGCAACCCTCACCGGGCGGGTGATGGTCGTGCGCGACCTCGGCGGCGTGGTCTTCGCCGTGCTGCGCGACTGGTCCGGCGACATACAACTGATGCTCACCCGCGACGAGGCCGGCCCCGAGGTGCTCGACTCCTTCACCTCCCAGGTCGACTTCGGCGACCACGTCCTCGTGACCGGCGAGCCCGGCGCCAGCCGCACCGGCGAGCTCTCCCTCGTCGTCCGTTCCTGGCAGCTCACCGGCAAGTGCCTGCGGCCCCTACCCGACAAGCGCAAGGGTCTCGCCGACCCGGAGGCCCGGGTCCGCCGCCGCTACCTCGACCTCGTCGCCAGCCCCGAGGCGCGCGACGTCGTACGGGCCCGCTCCAGCGCCGTCCAGGCGCTGCGCCAGGGGCTGCTCGACCGCGGCTACCTGGAGGTCGAGACCCCGATGCTCCAGCAGATCCACGGCGGCGCCAACGCCCGGCCCTTCCGCACCCACATCAACGCCTACGACCTCGACCTGTACCTGCGCATCGCGCCCGAGCTGTACCTCAAACGGCTCTGCGTCGGCGGCATGGAGAAGGTCTTCGAGATGGGCCGCACCTTCCGCAACGAGGGCGTCTCCTACAAGCACAACCCCGAGTTCACGATGCTGGAGGCCTACCAGGCCTTCGCCGACTACGACGTCATGCTCGACCTCACCCGGGAACTGATCCAGGGAGCCGCCACGGCGGCCTTCGGTTCACCGGTCGCGCACAAGGCGGGCCCCGACGGCAAGCTCGTCGTCCACGACATCTCCGGAACCTGGCCGGTCAAGACCATGTACGGGGCCATCGGCGAGGCCCTCGGCGAGGAGGTCGACGCCGACACCGAGGAGGGCGTGCTGCGCAGGCTGTGCGACCGGGCCAAGGTCCCCCACGGACCGCAGGACACCCGCGGCGACGTGGTCCTGGAGATGTACGAACGGCTGGTGGAGGAGCGGACGAAACTCCCCACCTTCTACAAGGACTTCCCGACCGACGTCTCCCCGCTCACCCGCCAGCACCGCCGGGACCCGCGGCTGGCCGAGCGCTGGGACCTCGTCGCCTTCGGAACCGAACTGGGCACCGCCTACTCGGAACTGACCGATCCCGTGGAACAGCGGCGCAGGCTCACCGCCCAGTCCCTGCTCGCGGCCGGGGGCGACCCCGAGGCCATGGAACTCGACAACGACTTCCTGGACGCCCTCGAATACGCGATGCCGCCGACCGGCGGCCTCGGCATCGGTGTGGACCGCCTCGTCATGTTCCTGACGGGTCTGACGATCCGCGAGACCCTCCCCTTCCCCCTGGTGCGGCGCGGCTGACCGGCCGCGGGGGCTGGTCCGCACGGGTGAGCGGGGCGGGGCGCGTCCGCGCCTCCCGACATCTGCGGGGATGTCGTTGATACGTAGTAATAATGAAAAAAGACGAGCCGACAGTAGGGCGACGCGTGCTCCTGCGCACCGCCGTCCTCCTCGGAGTCGCGGCCGCCGGACTGATCACCACCCGCAACGGCATCGAGGGCGGTACGCCCGCGACACCGGGCGCACCGGGACCCGCGTCCGGGCCCGGCCCGAACCCCGCGGCCGGAGCGCCCGGCGCGCTTCCCGGGGCCCTGCCCGAGAAGGCCTACCGGCTGCGCCCCATGACGGCGGACGCCCCCGCCCGGCCGGCCGCGGTGAAACCGGCCGTACGCAGCCGGCCCATCCTGGAACTCCCGGCCGACGCACACACCGACAGCTCCATGGTCCTCACCTTCGACGACGGGCCCGACCCCCGATACACCCCGGCCATCCTCGACACGCTCGCCCGCTACGGCGTGCGCGCCATGTTCTTCGTCTGCGGGGAGATGGCCGCGGAGAACCGGGACCTGCTGCGCCGCATGGCCGACGAGGGGCACGTCATCGGCAACCACACCTGGACCCACCCGCACATCCCCAAGCTGAGCCGGCCGGCCCTCGCCGCCGAGATCGGCCGCACGAGCGAGGTCGTCCAACGGGCCGTGGGCGAGGCGCCCCAGTGGTTCCGGGCGCCCTACGGGGAGTGGAACCGGGCCGCCTTCGAGATCGGGGCCGAGCTGGGCATGGAGCCGCTCGCCTGGACCGTGGACAGCCTGGACTGGGAGGAGCCCGGCGTGACCACCATCGTCTCCCGGGTCCTGCGCGGCGCCGGGCCCCGCGCGATCGTGCTCTCGCACGACGCGGGCGGCAACCGGTCGCAGAGCGTCCAGGCCATCGCCTCCTATCTGCCCCACCTGCTCGCACGGGGCTACCGGATGACGCTGCCGACCCTGTCCGCCGTGGCGTCGCACTGACGACGGGGCGGGGCCGGGACTTCCCCCGGCCCCCCGTTCAGCGGGCCTCCACCATCCGGGCGAAGACGACCACGTTGCCGTCGTACCCGCGCGCCTTGGAGTATCCGCCGCCGCAGGTGATCACCCGGAGCTCCGCGTGCCCGGTGTCCCCGTACACACGGGCTCCGGGGAAGGCCTCCTTGGAGAACACCTCCACGCCGTACACCTCGAACACCGCCGTGCGCCCGTCGTACCGCTCCACCTCGACCCGGTTGCCCGGCTTGACCGAGCCCAGGCCGTAGAAGACCGCCGGGCCCTGCGCGTTGTCCACGTGGCCGACGATCACCGCCGAACCCCGCTGCCCCGGCGAGATGCCGTTGAGGTACCAGCCCGCGAGGTTGCGGTCCTGCGGCGGCGGCGCGTCGATCCAGCCCTCCGCGTCCAGCCCGACCGTCATCACCGGCGCGTCCACGTTGATCGTGGGGATCCGGATGCGCTGCACGGACGAGTGCTCCAGCAGCTCCATGCCCGCGGGCGGCGTCGGCGGATTCGCCGGCAACTGGTCGGCCGTCACCGCGACGGCCGAGGCCGCGGTGGGCTGGGGCGGTCCGTCGTCGACGTTCACGCCGTTGCGCACCATGGCGAGGCCGGTGAGCATGACCAGGGCGATTACGCCCCACGGTGAGCGTTTGCGCGAGTGCCCTGTCTCGTCCTCGCCCATCGTTCTCCCTTCCCGACGCGGGGGTCCCGACCCGCGTTCCCGTCCCACCCCTGTACGCCCTGCTTCACGCACGCTAAGGCCGGGGCGGCAGGTCGGCGAGAGGGGAGGGGCGAACGGGTGGCCGCGGCCGCGGCGGGGGCCGCAGCAGCCGGAAGGGATGCGCCCATCCAGGTAATCGTCACATAAATGCCTGACGGGTCGTGACCTGCGGATCCACGGGCCCGGACGTCCGCGGTTCGGCGTGTCGCTCAACCGGGCGGCCCAAAGCCGGACATGCGCGGATTGCGGGACGACCGGAGGGTTCGACGTGGGAGGCGTTCTCGTCGATCATCCGGGGCCGACGCTCCGGGGCGCTTCCCGCTGGAGGTTCCACCATGCGTGTCTTGCGCGCTCTTACCGTGACGGCGGCAGCCTGCGCCGCCCTCGGCCTCAGTGCCCCGCTCGCCTCCGCGAACCAGGACCCCGGGGGCCGGGGTGGGAATGGGGGCGGGAACGGCCCCAGCAACATCTCGGTGAACCCGTACGCCGTGCACCAGGGCTCCACGATGCAGGTGAGCGCGGCGGGCTGCGGTCACGGCGGTACCGTCACCTCGCACGGAAGCTTTCCGCCGGCGAACCTGTCCGCCGGATCGATCGGGTTCGCGACCGTGCGGATCTTCAACCACGCCTCGCCGGGCACCCGCACGCTGTCGGTCAAGTGCAACGACAGCAACCTCATCGCCACGGCCCGCTTCCGGATCCTTGAGGGCAACCCCTCTCAGGGCGGCATCGGAGGGTCCCTCGGCCCGTCCACCGCCGAGACGGCCATCGGCGCGGGCCTGGTCGGCGCCTCCGCCCTGGGTGCGGGTGCCCACGTGCTGCGCCGTCGCCGTCCGCTCCGCGGCCGGAGCTGACCGGAAGGCCCTCCCGGTCGGACACCGCCCGCTGTGCCGGTCGCCCCGCGTCCTCCCCCGAGGATCCGGGGCGACCGGCGGTGGAGGGGGGAGACGCGGGGGAGGGGGAGACACGGGGGAGGCGGAGACGCGGGGGATTCAATGACCGCGGCCGGTGGCCCTGCGGCGCAGGGCGTACGCCGTGCCGCCCGCGGCGGCGAGGAAGAGGCCGGCGCCGACGCCGAGTTCCACCGGGTTCATCCCGGCCACGCTGCCGCCGAGGCCGCCGCGGACACCGCGGGCGGAGGTGGTGGTGAGGGGGGCCACGGCGGGGTTCGTCGCCCGGTTCGTGGCGGTGGCCGTCCTCGTGGAGCTCGTCGTGGGCGTGGTGGTGCCGCCGGCGATCGTCAGATCGGCCGAGCCGGTCTCCCCGTTGCAGGTGAAGGAGACGGAGTACAGGGCACCGGGCCGGGCGTCCCGGTCCACGGTGGCCCTCACGCTCTGGCCGCGCGCGATGCTCACGGTGTCGAACACACCGGAGGAGGCCGTGGAATAGGCGGCGTTGCAGCCGCTGACCGCGAGCACCACCTGGCCGCCGGGGGCGACGGTCGAGGGGGTGATGGTGAAACCGAACGAAGTGACCCGCCGGGCCTGTCCGTCCGCGGGCTTCTCGGCCCGGGGCACGGCCCGGGTGTCGGTCCGGGCCTCGGCCGCGGACGCGGCGGGCGCGCCGAGGGCTCCGAGCGCGAGCACGGCGGACATGGCACCGACGCTCAGCAGGGCGGTGACGCAGGGACGTATCGCACCCATGGTTGATTCTCCGGATCCCCGAGGAGCAGCCGCGGAACGGTTTCCGCACGTGGGGGGTCGTGCGCCTCGATGTCCGCCACGCTAGGCGCGGGTGCCGGGGCCCGCGATCAGGAACGGGCGAATGGGGCATGGTCGTAGGCCGAACCGGGGACGGGAGGCCCGTCCCCGGTTTGCCCGGCGGCGTCAGCCGCCGAGGTCCAGGTGGGAGAACTGCTTCAGGAACGGTTCGGCGGTGGCCGAGATGCCCCGCCCGAACGGTGAGTCGAAGTCCCAGATCAGGAACAGCAGGAAGGCGATCAGCGCGCTGAACAGCCCGGCCAGCAGCATCTCCCGGAACGAGCGCCGGATCTGCAGGGTGAAGATCAGCCCCACCGTGATCAGCGCGCCGGTGATCAGCCCGAACCAGACCACGCCCGGCATGGTGGCCCCCGCGCTCGCGCCGCGTGCGCTGCGGGCGTCGTCGGCCACCGCCACCTGGTCGACGAGGGGCTGGTAGGCCTGGCCCTCGTGGTCGGTCTGCGGCTCGTAGTCGGTGACGTCCCGGCGGATACGTTCCAGCAGCTGCCCGCCGCGGTCCGTGAGTTCGCCGTCGTCCGCCATCACCTTCCACTCCGTGTCCACCACGAAGGTCACGTACGCGTCGACGTCGGCCCGGATCCTCGTGCGGACCTCGGCCGGGTAGACCTGCGAGCGGACGCTGATCTCGTGCAGGGCCTGTGCTTCCTGGCGTACGTATTCCTGGGCGGCTCCGCGCCCCTCCCAGACGCCCGCGATCGCCAGGCCCAGCACGATCGCGTAGATCACCCCGATCATCATCGTCATGTACTCGATGACGTCCGGGGTCTCGTTCGGATCGTCGTCCTCGCCGATCCTGCGGTGATTTAAGAAGGCGATGGACAGCACCACGGCACAGGCCGCGGCCATCGCGAGGGACAGGACGAGCCATTCCGACAAGATGACTCCAGATCGTTCGACGTCGGGCGGTCTACCGCGGGCGCAGCGCGACGATCGCGAGCACCGCGGGAGCCGCGGTCAGCAGGGTGAAGGTGACCGGCGAGATGTGGTGCTCGGCCGGCTTGCGGGTCGCCGCGGCGTACGCCGGGCGGGCCACCGGTTTCGGTGGGGGCGCGGCCACCGTGGGGGGCGGCTGCGGAGGTGCGGGTGCCTGGGCCGCCCGGGGCGGGGCGGGCTTCGGCTTCGGCGGGGCCGGTGCGGGCAGGACGGGCTTCGGTACGGGTCGGGGCGCGGCCCTGGGCGGCGCGGGCGCGGGCTTCGGGGGCGGCGGCGGTGGGGTCGGCACCGGGCTCGGCGTGGGCTTCGGCGTGGGCTTGGGGGGCGGCGGAGTGGGCTTCGGCTCGGGCGGCGGGGTGGGCTTCGGGGGCGGCTTCGGCGGACACGGCGGGGGTGGCGGCGGTGGGCAGTGGGGGCGGCCGTGATGCCCCCCGCCACGGCCGTCACCACGGTGTCTTGCGTGGTCGGAGCGGTGGTCGTCACCGTGATGTCCACCACCCCGGCCGCGTCCGCGGCCGTCGCCGGAGGCCGCCGCGACCACGGCGGTGGCACTCGCGCCGTCGCCGGGGTCGGTCGTCGCGTAGGCGCTGCTATCAGCCACGGCCGGCGTGGCGGACAGGGCCGCCCACAGCAGGACCGGGACCGCCAGCAGGCGCCTGGCACAGGCTCTGTTCACCCGGGGAGCATGGAGCCGCGCGCCCCCGCGCACGCGAGGCTCGGCCCCGGTTCGCCTGAACGGGTGGAGTACCGACCGGATAGGTTTGAGCCAGCCGCGGAGCGGTTGCGGCGGAGTCCGATCACCCTCCGGTCAATTCTCAAAAGGGATTTGTCGGTACCGGTCTTTTGCTCCGCGGGGGCCGCCGGGTGCCTTTGGTGTGTGACGAAGAACGGATCGCCAATTTCCGCTTTTGCTCGCCCTGTTGGTCAATGATCAGTACATTCGGCTCGGACAGGAGTCCGACCCCGCGCGGACCGCCGCAGGAACAACGCTTGGAGATCCCGATGGAGCGCCCCGCCTGGGCCCCGCCAGGCATCGACATATCGGTGCCGAGCGTGTCCCGCATCTACGATTACTACCTCGGCGGGTCCCACAATTTCGAGGTCGACCGCCAGGCGGCCCGACGTGCCATGGAATTCATGCCGGGCCTGCCCAAGATCATGCAGGCCAACCGGGCGTTCATGCGCCGCGCCGTGCGGCACGCCGTCGCCGAGGGCGTCACGCAGTTCCTCGACATCGGCTCCGGCATCCCCACCTTCGGCAACGTCCACGAGATCGCCCGGGCCGCCAGCCCCGCTGCCCGCGTCGTCTACGTGGACCACGATCCGGTGGCCGTGGCGCACAGCCATGCCGTCCTCGTGGACGACGAGCACACCGGCGTCGTGGCCGCGGACCTCCGCAAGCCCAGGGAGATCCTGGCCGCCCCCGAGGTCGGGCGGCTCCTCGACCTCGACCGCCCGGTCGCCCTGCTGCTCGTCGCGGTCCTGCACTTCCTTGAGGACACCGACCGCCCGTACGAGGCCGTGGCCGAACTGCGCGACGCGCTGGCCCCCGGCAGCCTGCTGATCCTCACGCACGCCTCCTACGAGGGCATCCCGCTCACGCAGGAGGTCGCGGGCGGTGCCGTCGGCGTCTACCGGGACATCCGCAACCCCCTGGTCATGCGGACCGGGGAACAGATCAGCGGCTTCTTCGAAGGGTTCGAGATGGTGGAGCCCGGGCTGGTCTCCATGCCCGACTGGCGCCCGGACCGCGCCGAGGACGGGGAGGACGGCGAGGCTCCGGAGGATCCCTACGCGTTCTCGGGCTACGCAGGTGTGGGACGCAAGGCGTGAGACTCCCGGCACAGACGGCGGGCGCGCCGAACACCGTCGCGGCGCCCGCAGCCGCGTCCGCACCGCAGACGCAGCCCGCGGCGGGGCCCAACGGCGGCATCGAGGACCGGATCTCCCGCTTCGCGACGATCTGGGGCCGGGCGATCTTCCCCGTCACCGCGACCTCGCTCACCCGGCCCGAGTTCGAACGGCACCTGGTGCCGCTCACCCGGACGCTCACCGAGGCGCTGCACGCCAGGCCCTTCGACGCCACCGTCGCCCAGCGGGTGGGTGCGGAACTGGTCGCCGTGCACTGCACCGACCCCGAGGCCCTCGCCGGAACCCTCGGCGTGATCGAGTCCTACCTGGTCCTCTACTGCGGACCGGACGGACTCGAGGCCTCCGGCGTGGAGGCCACCGCCGAATACCACTCGCGCTGTGCCCGGCTCCAGCACGCGATCGCCGCCGGATACGCCCGGGCACTGCGCGAGCGCACCCTCAGCGAGCAGGAGGCCATCGCGCGTTCCGCGCTGACCGCCCGCACCGACGCCCAGCAGGCCCTGCACGCCAGCGAGGAACGCTTCCGGGCGGTCTTCGAGGGCGCCGCCGTCGGCATCGGCATCGCCGACCTCGACGGGAACGTCCTGGAGGTCAACGACACGCTGCTGCAGATGTTCGGCGGGCTGGAGGGGCACGTCCGCAGCCGCAACATCAGCGAGTGGGGCCACCCCGACGACACCCCCCACGTGTGGCGGATGTACGGCGAGCTGGTGCGCGGCGAGCGCGAGAGCTACCGCGTGGAGAAGCCGTACTACCGCCACGACGGGACCGTGCTGTGGACCAACCTCACGGTGTCGCTGCTGCGCGACGCCGACGGCAAGCCGCAGTACCAGCTGGCGCTGATGGAGGACACCACCGAACGCCGGCTGCTGAACCTGCGCCTGCGCTACGAGGCCACCCACGACGCCCTCACCGGACTGCCCAACCGGACGCTGTTCTTCGAGCGCCTGGAGAAGGCCCTCAGCGGGTCCGGGGGCGACCGCTACGGCCTGTGCTACCTGGACCTCGACGGCTTCAAGGCGGTCAACGACAGCCTCGGGCACTCGGCGGGGGACCGGCTCCTGGTGGAGGTCGCCGACCGGCTGCAGAGCTGCGCGACCGGCCCCGGCGAGGTCGTCGCCCGGCTCGGCGGCGACGAGTTCGTCGCGCTGACCACCGGCCCCGACACCGAGCAGCAGGTCACCGACCTCGCGGTCCGCATCCTGACGGCCCTGTCGACGCCGATCCGGCTGGAGGGCCGGGAGCTGTCGGTCCGGGGCAGCATCGGCATCGTCGAGGGCCGGGCCAAGGAGCGCACCCCGGCCGAGGTGCTGCGCAGCGCCGACATCACGATGTACCGGGCCAAGGCGGCGGGCGGCAACCGCTTCGAGTTCGCCGACGCCGAGGCCGACGCCCGCGCGATCACCCGGCACGGCCTGACCAACGCCCTGCCGGCGGCCCTGGAGCGCGGCGAGTTCTTCATCGAATACCAGCCGCTGGTCCACATGCGCGACGGCACCGTGCACGGTGCCGAGGCACTGGTGCGCTGGTCCCACCCGCAGTACGGGGTGCTCGGCCCCGACCGCTTCATCCCGCTCGCCGAACGGACCGGGCTGATCGTCCCCCTCGGCCGGTGGGTCCTTGAGGAGGCCGTCCGTCAGGCCCGCGTCTGGCAGCGCGAGCACGGGGGCGCGGCCCTGCGGATCAACGTCAACCTCTCGCCGACCCAGCTGCACCACCCGGGCCTGGTCGCCGACACCGTGGCGGTGCTGGAGAAGTCCGGCCTCGCCCCGGGCGCGCTGTGCCTGGAAGTCACCGAATCGGCCCTGATAGGCGCGGACGACGAACTGCTGGAGCCGCTGCGCCGCCTGGCCGAACTCGGCGTGGACATCGCCCTCGACGATTTCGGCACCGGCTACTCCAACCTGGCCAATCTGCGGCGCCTGCCGGTCAGCGTGCTCAAGCTCGACCGCTCCTTCACCCGGGGGATGCAGCAGCAGCCGGCGGACCCGGTCGACGTGAAGATCGTGGAGGGGATCGTCGCGCTGGCCCACAGCCTCGAACTCGCCGTCACCGTCGAGGGCGTGGAGACCGGGGCACAGGCCGCCCAGCTGCGCGCGCTCGGCTGCGACACCGCCCAGGGCTGGTACTACGCCCGCCCCGGGGCCCCGGACCGCATCCACGCCCTGTCCCTCTCGGATGCGGTGCCCACACCTTCCTGACGCTGTCCGGGCCCGTGGCGGGCCCGGGCCGGGCGGTCCCGGTGGCGCCCGCCTCCGGCGTGCGGCGCCATGTCAGTCCAGTCCGACCTCCGTCCCGCGGCCGGGGGTCCGGACGGCCTCCACGACCCGCTCGTACCGCTCGGCGGTGTCGGCCAGGACCCCCGCGGCCACCGACAGCCGCTCCGCCTCGCTCGACCGGACCCTGCTCATAGCCCCGCCCACCCCCGCCTGAGGCCCCTGCCCGGGCGCCGCGCACGCCCCGCCTGAGGTCCCTTGCCCGCAGCCCGGTCGACCCCCGCCTGAGGCCCCTGCCCGGGCGCCGCCCCGCCCCAGAGACCCCCGCCCACCTCCGCCCCCTGAGGCCCCCGGGGTGTGCGACCCCGGGGCCTGGTCATGCCATCAGCATCCGCTTCAGCTCGCGCGCCGCCCGCGGGGGAGCCACATCGGTGCGGTGGGCCAGTGCGATCGTCCTGCGCAGCGGCGAGCCGGCCAGCGGGGTCGTCCGCAGCCCAGGGCCGGCGCCCGCCACCACCATCGCCGGGACCACCGCGAGGCCCAGCCCCGCCCGCGCGAAGCCGAGCACCGCGTCCATCTCGCCGCCCTCCACGGTGAAGGCGGGCTCGAAGCCCTCCGCCCGGCAGGCGGCCACGGTCAGCTCCCGCAGGTCGTAGCCGTGCCGGAACATCACCATCGGCTCGTCGCGCAGCCCCGCGATGGTCAGCTCCCGGCCCCCGCCGGGTGCCGGCAGCCTGGTCGAGGACACCACCACCAGGTCCTCCGTCAGCAGCTCCACCGTCGTGAGCGCCGGCGCCGAGGGCGGCAGCGGCAGGGCGATCAGCGCCAGGTCCAGCGCCCCGCGCGCCAGCTCCCGCACCAGGTCGAGCGAACCACTCTCCTCGATCAGCAGCTCGATCCCCGGGTGCGCCGCGTGGAAGGCGCGCAGCACCCCCGGCAGCAGGCCGGTGCACACGCTCGGGGTCGCCCCGAGCCGGATCCGCCCGCGCCGCAGCTGCGCCAGTTCCTGTACCTCCAGCCGCGCCGTGTCCGCGTCCGCCAGGATCCGCCGGGCCAGCGGCAGGAGGGCCTCACCCGCGTCCGTCAGCGCGATGTTGCCCCGGGCGCGGCTGAAGAGTTCGGCACCCAGCTCCCGCTCCAGCGCCTTGATCTGCTGGGAGAGCGACGGCTGGGCGACGTGCACCCGCTCCGCGGCCCGGGTGAAGTGCCGGGTCTCGGCGACGGCGACGAAGTAGAGGAGCTGCTGGAACTGCATAGGCCATGTCTATCAAGATGACCGACATCATGTCTTGGACCTTTCGGGTCCTCCGTCCCTACCGTCGATGCCATGGCTCTGGCAACGCGCACCCGGACGCGCGCCCCCTCGCTCTGGCGCTCCACCATCGGAAAGAAGACCGTCATGGCGGTCTCCGGGCTGATCATGCTCGGCTACCTCGTCGTGCACATGCTCGGCAACCTCAAGATCTTCTTCGGGGCGGACGAGTTCAACGGCTACGCCCACTGGCTGCGCACCCTCGGCTCGCCCTTCCTCCACTACGAGTGGGCCCTCTGGCTCGTCCGCGTGGTCCTCCTCGCCGCCGTCGCCGCCCACGCCGTGTCCGCCTACCAGCTCAGTCGGCTCGACTTCAAGGCCCGCCCGGTCACGTACGTCCACAAGCGCCGCCGCGCCGGCTACGCCACCCGCACCATGCGCTGGGGCGGCGTCATCCTCGGCCTGTTCATCGTCTGGCACCTGCTCGACCTCACCACGCTCACCGTCAACGAGCGCGCCTGGGCCGGTCACCCGTACGAGAACGTCCTCGCCACCTTCTCCACCTGGTACGGGAACACCGTCTACATCGTGGCGATGGCCGCACTCGGCCTGCACGTCCGGCACGGCTTCTGGAGCGCGGCCCAGACCCTCGGCGCGGGCAGCGCCCGTCGCGAGCGGACGCTGAAGGCCCTCGCGAACGGCCTGGCCGCCGTCCTCTTCACGGGCTTCGTGTCCGTCCCCGTCGCCGTCATGACCGGAATGGTGAACTGACCGTGAGCAGCTACGCGCACCACACCACCGGCGAGCCCATCGCCGACACCAAGGCTCCCGAGGGCCCCATAGCGGACCGCTGGGACCGGCGCCGCTTCGAGGCGAAGCTCGTCAACCCCGCCAACCGCCGCAAGCACACCGTCATCGTCGTAGGTACCGGCCTGGCGGGCGGATCGGCCGGCGCGACCCTCGCCGAGCAGGGTTACCACGTCGTGCAGTTCTGCTTCTCCGACTCCCCGCGCCGGGCCCACTCCATCGCCGCGCAGGGCGGCATCAACGCGGCCAAGAACTACCGCAACGACGGCGACTCGGTGCACCGCCTCTTCTACGACACCGTCAAGGGCGGCGACTTCCGCGCCCGCGAGTCCAACGTGCACCGCCTCGCCCAGATCTCCGTCGAGATCATCGACCAGTGCGTGGCCCAGGGCGTGCCCTTCGCCCGCGAGTACGGCGGTCTCCTCGACACCCGCTCCTTCGGCGGCGTCCAGGTCTCCCGCACCTTCTACGCCCGCGGCCAGACCGGTCAGCAACTCCTCCTCGGTGCCTACCAGGCCCTCTCCCGGCAGATCGCCGCGGGCAACGTCGAGATGCACGCCCGCACGGAGATGCTCGACCTGATCGTCGTCGACGGCGTGGCCCGCGGCATCGTCGCCCGTGACCTGATCACCGGCGAGCTCTCCACCCACTACGCCGACGCCGTGGTCCTGGCGAGCGGCGGCTACGGCAACGTCTTCTACCTCTCCACCAACGCCATGAACTCCAACGCGACCGCCGTCTGGCGGGCGCACCGGCGCGGCGCCTACTTCGCCAACCCCTGCTTCACCCAGATCCACCCCACCTGCATCCCGCGCACCGGCGACCACCAGTCCAAGCTCACCCTGATGAGCGAGTCCCTGCGCAACGACGGCCGCATCTGGGTCCCCAGGGCCAAGGGCGACACCCGCCCCGCCGCCGACATCCCCGAGGCGGAGCGCGACTACTACCTGGAGCGGATCTACCCCTCCTTCGGCAACCTCGTGCCCCGCGACATCGCCTCCCGCGCCGCCAAGAACGTCTGCGACGAGGGCCGCGGCGTCGGCCCCGGCGGGCAGGGCGTCTACCTCGACTTCGCCGACGCCATCCGCCGCATGGGCCGCGACAAGGTCGCCGAGAAATACGGCAACCTCTTCGAGATGTACGAGCGGATCACCGCGGAGAACCCCTACGAGGTCCCCATGCGGATCTACCCCGCCGTGCACTACACGATGGGCGGGCTGTGGGTCGACTACGACCTCCAGACCACCGTCCCCGGCCTGTTCGCGATCGGCGAGGCCAACTTCTCCGACCACGGAGCCAACCGCCTCGGCGCCTCCGCCCTCATGCAGGGCCTGGCCGACGGCTACTTCGTGCTCCCCTCCACCATCAACGACTACCTGGCTCGCCACCCGCACCGCGACACCGTCGACGACACCCACCCCGAGGCGGTGGCCGCCGTCCGCGAGACCCGCGAACGGCTGGAGAAGCTGCTCGCTGTCGACGGCGACCGCACACCCGACTCCTTCCACCGCGAGATCGGCGAACTCATGTGGGAGTACTGCGGGATGGCCCGCAGTGAACAGGGCCTGCGCAAGGCGCTGGACCGCATCCCGCAGATCCGCGAGGAGTTCTGGCGCCGCATCAAGGTCCCCGGCACCGGCGAGGAGTTCAACCAGTCGCTGGAGAAGGCCAACCGCATCGTCGACTACCTCGAACTCGCCGAACTGATGTGTCTCGACGCGCTCCACCGCGCCGAGTCCTGCGGCGGCCACTTCCGCGAGGAGTCCCAGACCCCGGACGGCGAGGCGGCCCGCCGGGACGAGGCCTTCGCCTACGCCGCGGCCTGGGAGTTCACCGGCACCGCCGCCGCCCCCGTCCTGCACAAGGAAGACCTCGTCTTCGAGTACGTCCACCCCACCCAGCGGAGCTACGCATGAAGCTCACCCTGCGCGTCTGGCGCCAGCGCGGCGCCGACGCCCCCGGCCGCATGGCCTCGTACGAGGTCGACGGGATCTCCGAGGACATGTCCTTCCTGGAGATGCTCGACACCCTCAACGAGGACCTCATCCTGCGCGGCGAGGACCCGGTCGCCTTTGACCACGACTGCCGCGAGGGCATCTGCGGCGCCTGCAGCCTCGTCATCAACGGCGACGCCCACGGCCCCGAGCGCACCACCACCTGCCAGCTCCACATGCGGTCCTTCGACGACGGCGACACCATCGACGTCGAACCCTGGCGGGCCGCGGCCTTCCCCGTCGTCAAGGACCTGGTCGTCGACCGGGGTGCCTTCGACCGGATCGTCCAGGCCGGCGGCTACATCACCGCACCCACCGGTTCGGCCCCCGAGGCGCACGCCACCGCCGTACCCAAGGCCGACGCCGACTTCGCCTTCGAGCACGCCGAGTGCATCGGCTGCGGCGCCTGCGTGGCGGCCTGCCCCAACGGCTCGGCGATGCTCTTCACCTCCGCCAAGGTCAACCACCTCAATGTGCTCCCGCAGGGCTCGCCCGAGCGCGAGACCCGTGTGCTCGACATGGTGGCCCGCATGGACGAGGAGGGTTTCGGCGGTTGCACCCTGACCGGCGAATGCGCCACGGCCTGCCCGAAGGGCATCCCGCTGCCGTCGATCGCCGCGATGAACAAGGAATGGCTGCGGGCGGTCCGCAAGGGCCCCCGCTGACCCGCCGGGCGCACCAGCCGCCGCCGGCGCAGGGGCCCCGCCGTCCCGGGGTCCCTGCGCCGATCGGCTGACCGGCCCCGGCGCCGTCGTGCCGCGCCCCGGCGGGCCCGCGGCCATGGGAGACAGTGGTCCCATGCCAGCACTTCCCGCCGGGACCGGACCACGCCGCCGAGCCGTACTGGCCGCCGCCCTCGCGCCCCTGGCCGCAGCGGGCTGCTCCGGTGGGGAGGCGCCCCGCCCACCGGCGCCCGGGCAGCAGCCCGCCGCCAAGGACGCCCTGATCATGGTGATCCGGCACGCGGAGAAGCCGTACGCCGGGGACACCGGCTGGGACGAGGACGGCGAGGACGACCCCGGCTCGCTGGCCGGGCGCGGCTGGCGCCGGGCCGAGGAGCTCCCGAGGCTCTTCCCGCCGGCGAAACGGTCCTCCCTGCCCCGTCCCGCCGTGGTGTTCGCCGCCGGAGGCAAGGCCCCGGCTCCCGCCCGGTGCCGCCAGACCGTGACGGCCCTGGCCACCGCCCTGCGCACCCCGGTACGCGCCGAGTTCGCCGTCGGCGCCGAACCGGCCCTCGCCCACGCCCTGCTGGCCGGGCCCATGCCCGCGCTCGTCTGCTGGGAGCACACCGGGATCCCCCGCCTCGTGCGCGCCCTCGGCGCCGACCGGGTCCTCGGCCTCCCCGCGGCCTGGCCGGACCGCTACGACCTGGTCTGGCAGTTCACCCGCCGCAGCGGGCGGTGGAGCTTCCGCGAACTGCCCCAGCAGCTGCTGTCCGGCGACGCCTGAGCCTCACGGGTACCGGTACAGCTCGTTCCCGCGCCGCGTCCGCCACCGGGGTGACCCGTCGCCTCCAGATCACGCACGCACGCCCCGACCGCAGCTGCGTCGCCAGCCGCAGCCGCTGCAGCTCGCCCGTGGACAGGGCCGGCCACGCGGTCCGGTCCAGGCTCAGGTAGCCCAGTCCCAGCTCTAGACGGCGGGCGTACGGGGCCACCGACTCGAAGCAGCGGCGCTGGGCCTCCGCGTACAGCGTGCCGAAGGCGAGCGAGCTCTTCCCGGAACCGGACACTCCGGTGAACACGGTGAGAGCGTCGCGCGGGATGTCCACATCGACCCCGCGCAGGTTGTGCTCGCGGGCGCCCCGCACCCGTACGCAGGGGTCGTGGCCGTGGTCGGTCCGGGGTCCGGTGGACTGGTGCATTCGTCCCACTTTACGGCCCGGGTGCGCGGGTGGGGTCAGGGGCGGTACCCGGTGATCGCGCCGGCCACCGAAGGATGCCTGAGGTAGTCGAGCACGCTGTGCGGCCACAGGGGCGCGATGCTGATCTCCGGCTGCTCCTCCACGCCCTCGAAGACCCGGGCCAGCGCGCCCTTCGGGATGGCCACGAAATCTCCGACGTCGGCGATGTCGGCCCAGCGTCGCACGCCCGGGGGCCGCATTCCACGGCCCTCCAGCGGGCCGGGATCGAGCCGGTGGAACACCGCGTTCGGCAGGGCCAGCGGTGAGCCGAGCGTGAGGAGGAGCCGCACCTCGAACTCGCCGGCCAGCTCGTGCAGGGCCTCGTAGGCGACGACGCTGCCCAGCGAGTGCGCCACCACGACGTCCGGCCGGTGCCGCAGCAACGCCGCCCTGACCCGCTCGCGCACGGGCTCGCGTCCGGCCGCGAAGTACCGGGTGACCTCGGGGAAGAACAGCCTCACGCTCTTCTCGACCACCGCGGGCCGCTCCCCCGCCCGTTCGGCGACCCGGCCGCAGATCCACCGCAGCCAGCCGGTGGCCCGGCCCTGCGCCCCGCTCGGATCCACACCCCAGGCCCGCGCCCACTGCTCGACGAGCGCCAGCTCCTCATCGGCGGGTTCCGTGCTCTGCCTCTCGCTGCGCAGCAGGTCGGCGTAGTACGCCGTCTCCAGGTCGAGCCCCGCGGCGGCGCTCCCGAGCGCGGTGAGCCAGTCGGAGCGCAGCCGGGCGCCGCCGAGGTGGGGCGTGCTGTCGGCGGCCTTGTAGTTGCGGACGCCGTGGACACCGAGGACGCGGGTCATTCGGGCAGCTCCTGTGCGTGTGTGCCGTCGCAGCTGTAGACGGCGACGGCTCCATCGATGGTGGCGAACAGCTTGTCGGGTCCGGCGAAACCGATGCTGCTCGGGCGTCCGGGCAGTGGAATCCGCTGGACGAGGCGTAGGTCGTGTGCGTCCCAGACCTTGATCACACAGTTCCGGGACGGGTGTTCCTCGACCCCGAGCGCGAACAGCCTGCTGTCGGAGGAGAAGGCGAGGGGGGATTCGTACACCGCGGTTCCCTCGATGCGCAGGGTCTCCGCGGGCGGGGGCGGCAACGAACCCGTGCGGACGATGTGGAGGACGCGGGAGTAGGCGACGGCACCCAGCGTCCGGCTGTCGGGAGAGAACGCCAGCCGGACGGCGCTTCCCAGGGGAGCGGCCGACGCGAGGATGCGGCCCGTCGCCGGATCGCGCAGCTCGAGACAGGACGTGGTGCGGTTGACCACCGCGATCAGGCGGCCGTCGGGCGAACCGACGGCGCCGACGGAATCGAACTGTGTCAGGCGGGGGACGGCCCCGCTCGGCGCGGTCGCCTTCCACACCCGCACCCGACCGGTGGCGTCACCGCTGACCAGCATCGAGGGGTCCGACGGGTGGAACGCCAGGGACGTCGTGTTCGCCTTGATCGAGGTCTGGTGGCTCGTGAACCGTCCCGACGCCACATCGACCACGTCGATCGATTTCAGGGCCCCGACGGCCAGCACGGATCCGTCCGCCGCGAACGCGAGGTTGTGGCGCAACCCACCACTTCCGGCATCCACCGTCCGGAGGTATGCGAGGGTGTCGCCCGTCCACAGCCCCACGCCGGTGCCGCCCAGCGCGGCGAGCAGGCGGCCGTCGGCCGAGAAGGCGACTCCCCGCGTGCCGTGCGTGCTCAGGGACGTCGGATGCCAGTCCTCGGTGCGCCAGACGACCAGGCCGCCCGTTCCGCTCGCGGCGAGCAGGAGCCCGTCGGGGCTGAAGCACACCTGGGTGACGGATCCGCTGAACTCCATCCGGGCCGTCTCGACCGGACGCTCGCCCGTCACGTCCCAGACGGAGACGTCGAGATCCGCGCTGCCGACCGCGATGTGACGGCTGTCGGGGGAGAACGCCAGGGCGCGGACCGCTCCGGTGCGGCACGCCCACGGCTCTCCGACGAGGGCTCGCCGCCGGACGTCCCAGAGCTGGACGTTCTTCGTCCAGCGCCGCGATCCGAAGACCAGCAGACGGCCGTCCGGTGAGAAGGCGACATCACTGGTGTCCTCGTTCCCGAGCAGGGGCCCGACGGACTGCCAGGTCTGCGTGTCCGTGACCTTGACGCCACTGGTCGTGGCGGCCGCGAGAAGCGTTCCGTCGGGTGAGAAGGCCAGGCTGTGGACCATCGCGTCCCGGTGCTCGATGCAGCGGGCACTCGAATCCAGCTGGCCCCCCTCCGCCCAGAGCACGGTGTGGGCCTCCCCCAGCCGAAGGGCGACCTCGGCCCCGATCCGGGTGAACCGCGCGTGATGCTCCGGGAGGTTCAGCCGGTGGGCGTCGAAGGCGAACACCGAAGCACGGTCGGCCGCGTTGCCCAGCTGCGAGTGCACGGACCACGACGCGCTCAGCAGCCGGACGTACTCCGAGGCACGCTCCGACCGTGTCAGGTCCATGGCGCCGGGATCCTGCCGTGGATCGAAGCGGATGAGGAAGTACGGATCGGTCAGCAGCTGCTCGGCGTACCCGGGCGAGTCGGCCCGGGTCACGTGCCCCAGCGCGTGCCGCAGCACGTACGGCTCGGCGGAGGCCCAGCGTTCACCCGCCCGGTCCGCGTCCGCGACGAAGGGGCCGACGATCTCCGACAGCAGCCTGCGCTCCAGCTCCAGACTCTGCGCGGCGTCCACCGGGTCCGAACTCACCGGATGGTCGCGCAGATAGTCCGCCAGCCCCTGGTGGAAGATCCGGTAGAGAGCCACGTCGCTCTCGGGGTCGACTCCGGTACGGAGGAACGGCGTGGCCTCCCGCAGCGTGGCCAGGAACGCCCTGTCGGTGACCTCGCCCGCGCCCAGGGCCCCCAGGCACCGGCGCAGAGTCGTCTGCGGCATGCCGTCCCCGTGAGATCGCGCGAGGACGGCCAGAACGGAGCGGAGCGACACGAACTCGTCCTTGCGGGCGGCGAGCACGGCCTCCATCAGGTGCGGAAGCTCCGCCGAGGCCGCCAGAGTGTGCGCCCGGGCCGTGGCCTCGTCCTGCGGGGGATTCCTCAAGGTCACGAGGTAGTGGACGTACAGACCCGCGATCAGGAACGGCCCCCAGAGGCTGTCCGGTCGCAGCCTGCGGACGATGTTCTGCGCGCCCTGCTTCGCCAGGTAGTCGACGAACTCCGCGGGCGGACCGTAGGAGTACGGCTTACTGGCGGTCAGAAGGCCTTTGACGTAGCGGTGCACGTCGTCCTGCAGCGCGAGCGGCTCGGCGGTGTCCAGGTCGATCCGGTCCACGGCGATCCCGGAGGTCTCGGCGGTGTCCGACAGCTCGGCCGTCACCTCCCTTCGGCCGCCCAGCAGGATCCGGCACGGCGCGACCGGGTCCGCCCCGTCCCGCTCCGCCGGTGAGATGAGCGCGGACACCAGGCGCAGGACCGCACGGGGTTCGGTGCTCTCGTCCACGGCGTCGACCACGATCAGCCGGTGCCTGCCTTCCCGTCGGAGGGCCTCCCGCAGCAGACCGTACCTCCACGCGACGGGTTCGTGGCCGCCGCCGGCCTGGTCCGGGGCCTCGTCATCGGTGCCGTCACCCCTGGGGACGGCGAGCCCGGCCTGGTCCGCGATGGCGGCCATCACCTGCTGCGCCGAGCGCTGCCGCGCGTGGACGGCCACGACGTCCGGAACCTCCGGAAGACCGCCTCCGGCGGGCTCCCACAGGGCCCGGACCGTGCGGCGAAGGTGTGGATGGGCCGCGCACACGATGAGGCCGAGCAGCCCCGACTTGCCGGCGCCGGCCGCGCCCGTCACCGTCAGCAGCGGGCTGTCGCCGTCCAGCCAGGCCAGGTAGTGCCCCAGTTCGGCGGCCCGCCCCGAGAAGAAGCCCGTGCCGTGGTCGGTGGAGAAGAGGCCGCGGCCGGAGGCACGGTCGATGAAGTAAAGGCCGTCGGTGACCTCCTCGCCCGCGGCGATCCGGTCGCCCAGGTCTTCGCCGGGGACGTAGCCGAGGGACCGCCGCTGCCACCGGATCTGCTCCGGCGTGCTGCGCAGCGTCAGCGGATTCGGCAGGAACGGCCACTCGCCGTCGCCCTGCTCCACACTGAAACCGAGGGACATGCGCCAGGTCGTGTCCGCCTTGACCTGGGCTATCAACTCCTTGACGAAGTGCGTGAATCCCACGGCCTCGACATCCGGGGCGAAGTCCCGGTACCGCAGGACGTCCAGCGCCGAGGCGATCCATCCGCTGAAGCGGCCGCGCTCCGTCGGCGAGCTGCTCACGGACGCCCCGAGCGACCACACGCCCCGTCGGCCGTCGAGTTCGGAGATCGGCTGCCGGCCGGTCGCGGTGCCCGCCGAGCACGTGTCCACGAGGAAGACGACGCGGCGCTGATCGCCGCTGCGTTCGGCCTCCTGCTGCGCCTTCTCGATCCACCGGTCGACGTCGACGTCGCGGTCGTCGTGCGCCACCAGGGAGAGGCGGCCGCCGCGGTCGGCCCGGCCGTGGCCGATCAGGTGGACGACGAGGACGTCGGCGGACTTCCGCTCGTCCACGATCCACTTCCGTAACAGGGCGTCGATCTCGCCCTCGGTCCGGTCCAGCGCCGTTTCCCCCGACGCCCCGAACGAGCGGAACGCCTCCTGCACCTCCTTCACGCGCGCCGGCACGAAGCCGAGGTCCTCCATCTCGGAGCCCTCGTCGAAGCCACCGACCCCGATCGACAGCACCATGAGGCCGGTTGCGTCCCGGCCTTGCGTCGTTCCGCTCAACACGCCCCTCGCACACCTCGGTTGGCTGTCGACGCTACCCGATGCCCACGGCCGCAGGCCCGCGATACGGGCCAGCCGGGTGTGCGAGTCCAGCAGGGCGGCACGGTCGTACGTCGAGGTGGTGACCAGCAGTTCGTCCGCGCCGGTCTGCTCCGCGACCCGGGACAGTTCGGCGGCCACCTGCTCCTCCGTCCCGTGGTTGTGCCCCGTGAGGGCGCCCTCGTACAGGTCCCGCTCCTGCGGGCTCATCTCCAGGGCCTCGACCTCCTCGGCCCGGCGGAGCGGCGGGAAGCTGCCCCGCGTGCGGGAGTACGCCAGGGACCAGGCCTCCGGGAGCAGGATGCGCCGGGCCTCCTCGGCGGTCTCCGCGACGGCCACCGTCCCGGAGACCACGACGTACGGGCCGGTCCCCGCGGCGCAGGGCCGGAACTCCTCGCGGTACCTCTCCGCGATGCCGGTGACGCGGTTGCGGCTGCGCCCCGCGTCCGGGCGGGGTCGGGGGCGGTGTCGGTGCACGGCCCTAGGCTGGCGGGATGAGTGAGAAGCCCACCTCGCGGCCGCCGCTGGCCGTCTTCGACATCGACAACACCCTGTCCGACACGGCCCACCGCCAGCACTTCCTGGAGCGCCGCCCCAGGGACTGGGCGGGATTCTTCGGCGCGGCCCCGGCCGATCCGCCGCTCGCCCGCGGGATCGCCCTGGCGGTGGAGAGCTCGGCCGACTGCGAGGTGGTGTACCTGACCGGGCGGCCCGAGCGGTGCCGTGCGGACACGGTGGAGTGGCTCACCGGGCACGGCCTGCCCGAGGGGCGGCTGTGGATGCGCGGCAACCAGGACCGCAGGCCTGCCCGGACGACCAAGCTGGAGGTGCTGGGCCGGATCGCCCGGGGCCGCGAGGTACGCATGCTCGTGGACGACGACGAGCTGGTCTGCCAGGCCGCGCGGGCGGCCGGCTTCCGGGTGGTCCTCGCCGACTGGGCGGCGGACGCGCCCGAACTCAGGTCCGGCCAGGAGGTCGAGGGCCGGACCTGAGCGGCTTCGTGGCCTGGGCCAGGGGCCCCGGTGCGGGCCTCCGGGCGGGTCCGGTTCCCTCCCGGTGTCAGTCCTCGCCCTCCAGCCGGAATCCGACCTTCAGCCCCACCTGGTAGTGGGCGATCTCCCCGTTCTCCAGGTGGCCGCGGATCTGGACCACCTCGAACCAGTCCAGGTTCCGTACGGTCTGGCCCGCTCGGGCGATCCCGTTGCGGATGGCCTGATCGATGCCCTCTTGGGAGGTGCCGACGATCTCGGTCACCCGGTACGTGTGGTTGGACATGGGGTCTCCCGACAGTGGGTCGCTTTTGTCTGGTTCCAAGGTGCCCCAGTAAGTCCTGCTCCGCGAACTTTGCGCGAACAATCCCGAGCGAAAGACCCTTGACCGGCCTATTGGTCTATGCCAATTTCGAGCCATCTGAGACCGGACCCCAGAAGGTGACCTCTTGAAGATGCGCTTCCTCGCCGCGTGCACGGCGCTCGCGGCCGCGACCGCCCTGACGGGCTGCAGCCAGTTGGCCGATCAGGCCGAGGGGCGGCAGAAGGTGACGCTGTGGCTGATGAAGGGCAGCGCCTCCGAGGACTTCATCGACAGGTTCACCACGTCGTTCGAGCAGGAGCACCCCGACCTCGACCTGGACGTCAGGATCCAGGAGTGGACGGGCATCGGCGACAAGGTCAACGCCGTCCTGGACGGTACGAGCAAGGAACCGGCCGACGTCATCGAGGTCGGGAACACCCAGGTCGCGCAGTACATCGAGACCGGAGGCCTCTCCGAACTCACGCTCGAAGGGCTGCGCGAGTGGGGCAGCAAGGACTGGCTCAAGGGCCTGGCCGACCCGGGCAGCGTCAACGGCGCCCAGTACGGCGTCCCCTGGTACGCCGCCAACCGCGTGGTCGTCTACAACAAGGACCTCTTCGCGAACGCCGGGATAAAGACCCCGCCCAGGAACCGCCAGGAGTGGATCCAGGTCACCCAGAAACTCGACAAGGGCGACCAGCAGGGCATCTACCTCGCCGGACAGAACTGGTACGTCCTCGCCGGCTTCGTCTGGGACGAGGGCGGGGAGCTCGCCGTCGAGACGGACGGCAAGTGGGTCGGCACCCTCGACGACGAGAAGGCCCTGGCCGGCATGGAGTTCTACAAGCAGCTCCAGGCCCTCGGCGACGGGCCCAAGGGCGCCGACGAGGAGACACCCCCGCAGTCGCAGGTCTTCGCCCGCGGCCAGGTCGCCCAGATCATCGCCCCGCCCGGCCAGGCCGCCGAGATCGAGGCGGCCAACCCCGCGCTGAAGGGCAGGCTCGGCTTCTTCCCCATCCCCGGCAAGACCTCCGACAAGGCCGGTTCCGTCTTCACCGGCGGCTCCGACCTGATCATCCCGGAGCGGACCGGGCACCGGAAGGGCGCCGTGTCCGTGATCACGGCCCTGGTCAGCGAGAAGTGGCAGACCGACCTCGCCCGCACCATGAGCTACGTACCCAACAAGAGCACCCTCGCGCACCTGGTCGAGGGCAACGAGGGCGCCGCCAACATGGCCCCCGGCGCCGCCCAGGGCCGGGCCACCCCCGCCTCCGCCCTCTGGGCCGAGGTCGAGGCGAAGAACCCGATCAAGCCCTACATGACGGCCGTGCTCACCGGACAGGACCCCAAGCAGGCCGCACGGGCGGCCTCCGAGGAGATCGGCCGGGTGCTCAGCTCCGACCGCTGACACCGCCGCCCGTCCCGTCGGGGAACGGGAGTACCGGCGAGTTCGCCGTCCGCACACCCGAGGGCCGCAGAGCGGTCATGTCGAATCCAGCCGGTCACGGAAGAAGTAGAGGAGCCAGGCCACCACCTGCCGGCCTGGCCCTCCGTGCCCGGTTCAGGAGCCGCCATGACCATCGCACCCCTGTCCCAGTCCCTCTCCACGGCCAACGCCCCCACCTCCCCCCTCCTCGCCCCCGCGCCCGCCCCCGCCAAGGCCGCCGCCCCCGGGCCCCACTACACCGTGCGCCTCGCCCGCGACGAGGAGGAGGTACGGGCCGCCCAGCGCCTGCGCCACCAGGTCTTCGCCGGCGAACTCGGCGCCCGCCTCGACGGCCCCGAGCCCGGCCTCGACGCTGACGCCTTCGATGCCTACTGCGACCACCTCCTCGTCATCGACGAGGAGACCGAGCAGGTCGTCGGCACCTACCGGCTGCTGCCGCCGGAGCGCGCCGCCGTGGCGGGCCGCCTGTACTCCGAGGGCGAGTTCGACCTCTCCGCGCTCGCCCCCATCCGTCCCGACCTCGTCGAGGTCGGCCGCTCCTGCGTCCACCCCGACCACCGCAACGGCGCCGTCATCGCCCTCATCTGGGCCGGCCTCGCCCACTACATGGACCGCACCGGCCACAACTGGCTCGCCGGCTGCTGCTCGATACCGCTCGCCGACGGCGGCGTCCTCGCCGCGGCCACCCGCGAGCGCGCCCTGACCCGCAGCCCCGCACCCGAGGAGTACCGGGTCACCCCGCACACCCCCTGGAACCCCCGAGGCATCGCCTTCCCCGACGGCATGGAACTGCCCCCGCTGCTGCGCGGCTACCTGCGCCTGGGCGCCTGGGTCTGCGGAGAGCCCGCCCTCGACACCGAGTTCGGCTGCGCCGACCTGTACGTGCTGCTCTCCCTGCGCCGGACCAACCCGCGCTACCTGAAGCACTTCCGCGCGCTCATCCCGGGCGCATGAGCGTCTGGCTGCCCACCTCGCCCTGCACCCCCGAGGCCTGCTCCGGCCACGAGGGGCGCACCGCGAGCATCCCCCGCGCGGTCCTGCGCCTCACCGGCGCCGTCGCCCTGATCCTGCTCGGGATCGTGGGCGCCCCACCGGTCCGGCTGCTGCCGGCCGGCCCCCGGCACGCGGTGGTACGGGCCTGGTCGGCCGCACTGGTACGCGCCTTCGGCCTGCGGATCACCGTGCACGGCAGCCCGGGCCCGCCCGGCGGCCGCCTCCTCGTCGCCAACCACATCTCCTGGCTCGACATCCCACTCGTCGCCGCCGTCCTGCCCAGCCGGATGCTCGCCAAGAGCGACATCCGCGCCTGGCCCGTCCTCGGCCGCCTCGCCGCACGGGCCGGAACCCTGTTCATCGAGCGCGACCGGATCCGCGCCCTGCCCGCCACCGTCGGCGCGATGACCCGCGCGCTGCTCGCCGGCCACCGGGTCGCCGTCTTCCCCGAAGGCTCCACCTGGTGCGGCCGCGCCGGGGGCACCTTCCGCAGGGCCGCCTTCCAGTCCGCCCTGGACGCGCGCGTCCCCGTACAGCCCCTGCACCTGGCGTACCTGCGGGCCGACGGGGAACCGGCCGGGGCGCCCGCCTTCGTCGGGGACGACCCGCTGACCGCCTCGCTGTGGCGGATCGCCCGGGCCCGCGGCATACGGGCCGAGGTCACGCTGCTGCCGCGGATCCCGCCGGGCCGGTACCCGGACCGGCGGGACCTCGCGGCCGCCGCCCAGCGGGCCGTGACCGACCGCGCGCCGGAGCGGACGACGCGGCCGGCCCCGCCCGATCAGCCCACCGGGCCTTCGGCGACCGACAAGGACAGCGCGAAGCGGCCCGCCGCGTCCGTCCACCACTGGGTCAGCTCCAGCCCCGCCGCGGCCAGTTCCTTCCGTACGCCCTCCTGACGGAACTTCGCGGACACCTCCGTCAGGATCTCCTCACCCTGCGCGAACGGCACCACCAGGTCCAGGGCCCGGACCTTCACCGTCAGCTCGGACCGGGCCCGCAGCCGCATCTCGATCCACTCCTGCTCCCTGTTCCACACCGCCACGTGCTCGAAGTCGGCGGTGTGGAAGTCGGCGTCCAGCTCCCGGTTGATGACGGCCAGCACGTTCTTGTTGAACTCGGCCGTCACCCCCCGTGCGTCGTCGTACGCCGTCACCAGCACGGCCTCGTCCTTCACCAGGTCCGTGCCCATCAGCAGCGCGTCCCCGGGCGACAGCATCGACCGTACGGCCGACAGGAACACCGCCCGCTCCGGCGGCAGCAGGTTCCCGACGGTGCCGCCCAGGAACACCACCAGCCGGGGGCCGGGGGAGTCCGGCAGCTGCAGCGCACGCGTGAAGTCGGCCAGCAGGGCGTGCACCCGCAGCCCCGGATGGTCGGCGAGCAGCGCGGTGGCCGCTCCGCGCAGGGCGCTCTCGCTCACGTCCACCGGCACATACGTGTCCAGTGCGGGCATCGCCTCGATCAGATGGCGGGTCTTCTCCGAGGAACCGGAACCCAGCTCCACCAGGGTGCGGGCCCCGCTCACCGCGGCGATCTCCCGCGCCCGCTCCAGCAGGATCTCCCGCTCCGCCCGCGTCGGGTAGTACTCTGGCAGCCGGGTGATCTCCTCGAAGAGTTCGCTGCCCCGCGCGTCGTAGAACCACTTGGGCGGCAGCACCTTGGGCGTGTGCGTCAGCCCGTGCAGCACGTCCGCACGCAGGGCGGTCTCCGCCGCGTCCTCGTCCAGGGTCCGGGTCAACTGAAAGCTGGTCACGTGCGGTTCTCCTTGAGCGGGGTCAGACGGACCCGCGTAGGGGTGGCGGTCAGCAGGGTCCGGTCGGGCACTTCGCACCACCGGGTGTCGTCGTCGTAGGGCTCGGACGCCACCACGGTGCGCCCGCCCCCCGGATCGGTCAGATACCAGAGCGAAT
This sequence comes from Streptomyces sp. NPDC090021, assembly GCF_044748225.1. Taxonomy (NCBI): domain Bacteria; kingdom Bacillati; phylum Actinomycetota; class Actinomycetes; order Kitasatosporales; family Streptomycetaceae; genus Streptomyces; species Streptomyces sp. NPDC090021. The sequence goes on from NZ_JBIVFO010000003.1 coordinate 54,235, forward strand.
CGCCCCAGGCCGTCGCGGCGATCGCCGCGCCGTCCGTGAGCAGCAGGTTCAGCCGGGAGCCGGGCGCGGCCGAGGACAGCTCCCGCACGGGCTCGGCGAGCGCGGTGCCCAGGTCGTCCCCGGCCCGCAGCCGGCGTCGTACCAGTGCCCAGACCAGCGCCGAATCAGTACGGGCCGCCAGCTGCAGCAGCTCCTCGGGCGGCAGTGCCGCCGCGAGCGGCGCCGCCGACTCCGGCCAGTCGCGTACCGCGCCGTTGTGGCTGAACAGCCACGGCCCGTCCGCGAAGGGCGCGGCCGCGGCCTCGCCGTCGGCCCCGGCCAGCGTGGCGTCCCGTACGGCGGCCAGCACGGCCCCGCTGCGCACCACGCGGGCGAGATCGGTGAAGGTCAGGTCGCCCCAGATCGGCCCGGAGCGACGGTAGCGGGCGGGCACCGGGTCGCCCTCGGCGTACCAGCCGATGCCGAAGCCGTCGGCGTTGACCGTGCCGTGCTGCTGGCGGCGCGGCTCCCAGGACTGGCGCACCAGCGAGTGCTCGGGCTCGCTCAGCAGCCTCCCGAGCGCCACCTCCGGTCCCAGATAAGCGATATGACGGCACATCAGGCATCCCTCGCCGTGCGGAAGCCGGAGAAGATCTGCCGCCGCACCGGAAGGTCCCAGTTGCGGAAGGTGCCCCGGCAGGCCACCGGATCCACCGCGAAGGAACCGCCCCGCAGCACCTTGTGCTCCGGGCCGAAGAACACCTCCGAGTACTCCCGGTAGGGGAAGGCCCGGAAGCCCGGGTACGGCAGGAAGTCGGACGCCGTCCACTCCCACACGTCGCCGATCAGCTGGCGCACCCCGAGCGGGGACGCCCCGGCCGGGTAGCTGCCCGCGCGGGACGGGCGCAGGTGCCGCTGTCCCAGGTTGGCGTGGGCCGGGGTCGGGTCCGCGTCGCCCCACGGGTAGCGGGCCGAGCGACCGGTCGCCGGGTCGAAGCGGGCTGCCTTCTCCCACTCGGTCTCCGTGGGCAGCCGCCGACCCGCCCACCGGGCGTAGGCGTCCGCCTCGTACCAACTGACATGCAGAACCGGTTCTTCATCGGGGACGGCCTCGGTGACCCCGAAGCGGCGGCGCAGCCATTCGCCGCCCTCCCGGTGCCAGAACAGCGGCGCCTCGATCGCGTGCCGGCGGATCTGGTCCCAGCCGGCCGCCGCCCACCATCGGGGTTCGTGGTAGCCGCCGTCCGCGATGAAGACGCGGTACGCGGCGTTCGTCACCGGCAGCGTGTCCATCCAGAACGCCGCGGTGTCCCGCTGGTGCGCCGGCCGTTCGTTGTCCAGCGACCACGGCTCCGTGGAGGTGCCCATGGTGAACGGGCCCGCAGGTATGAGGACCTCGGGGGCGCCCGGAGGATCGTAGGGCGCGTCCGGCTCCGGCGCGGTCAGCACGGGAGCGCCACGCCGCAGCTGATGGGTGATCAGCATGGTCTCGTCGTGCTGCTGCTCGTGCTGGGCGACCATCCCGAAGACGAAGCCGTCGTCGAGGAGCGCACTGCCCTCCAGCGGGGACTTCTCCAGGAGGTCGAAGACCCGGCCGCGGACCTCGGCGGCGTACCGGCGGGCTTCCTCGGGCCCCAGCAGCGGCAGCTTCGGACGCTCGGCACGCGGGTGCTCGAAGGCGTCGTAGAGGGGATCGATCTCGGGACGCATCGACTCGCGTCCGGCGACCCGGCGGAGCAGCCAGAGCTCCTCCTGGTGGCCGATGTGCGCCAGGTCCCAGACCAGTGGGGACATCAGGGGGGAGTGCTGGGCGGTGAGGTCGGCGTCGGTCACCGCGTCGGTGAGCGCCGCCGTCCGGGCCCGCGCGGCGGTCAGCGACGCCGCCGCCCGCTCCCGCAGCCCGGGGTGGGATTCGGTGGTCATCGCAGGGCCTCCTTCCCTTCGGGCCGCAGCTGCGGCGGTTCGTCACCCGGACACCGGCCGCGCAGGACGAAGCGCTCGGTGAACGCCCCCACGGTGTCCCGGACGTGCGGGGACGCACCGAGCCGGGGCAGGGCATCCGCGGCCGCGCGGAAGCAGGTCTTGGCGGCCGCCCGCAGTTCGGGATCGGTCAGAGCGTGGCGGGCCGCGGACCGCCACAGCGGATTGCGGGGAGCGGGCTGCGCGCCGTAGGAGTCGGCCAGGGCCTTGGTCACCCGGTAGGCGGTCTCGGCGGCCTCCGGGTCGTCGAACAGCGCGTGCACGACGGCCACCGGAACCAGCCAGCCGTTGTCGCCCGGCTGCGCGTCGATCATGCGCAGCTCCATGTGGCCGCGCGGCCGCACGGGCGGGAACAACGTCGTGAGGTGGTAGTCCAGGTCCTCGGCGGTGGGCGCCCGCAGGGCCTGCCCGTCGTCGCCCGCGCGCAGCCAGTCGCGGAAGGTCGTACCGCGCGGGACGTCCCACGCCTCGCCCTCGTACGACCGTACGCACATCACCTCGGTGTCCAGTGCCTGGCGGACCCAACCGTCCCGCGGCTCCACGTCCAGCGGTGGGGCGAGGGTGCGCCGGGCGTCCAGGTCGTTCCAGATCCCCTGACGGGAGCACCGCCAGCCGGCGTACGGTCCCTCGTCCGCGGGGGAGTTGGCGAAGGCGGCCACCAGGACCGCGCCGAGCAGGTGGGCGAGGCGCCAGCGCCGGCCGTGGCCGAGCACCCCCGGCTCCTCGTACCCGGCGTCCACGCAGACCTGCACGGAGGCGGAGGCGCACATCATGGCGCGGCCGGCCGGGCCGGTGCGGTCGAAGTAGGCCTCCATCGCGTCGTAGCGCGGGCTGTCCAGCAGCCGCCGGTACGGCAGGCGGGGATCACGGCCGAGGCCGCGCAGCACCAGCCCCTGCTCGCCAAGGGCGGCGCGGACGGCGGTCAGGTCGTCCTGGAGCCCGTCCACGCAGCCTGTGAGGGAGGTGGCGGGGGCCGAGCTGAGTTCGAGCTGTCCGCCCGGTTCGACGGTCACCCGGGAGTGCAGGGGCAGCGCGCGGGCCGCGGTGTGCGCCGCTCGGAGCCGCTCGGGGGACACGGTCAGGGCGGGCCGCTCGGCGTCCACGACCAGCCATTCGAGTTCGGCGCCGACCAGACGGGGCGGGCCGGTCTTGAAACAGATCCCGTGGATCAGGTGCTCCGCCTGTTTCTCGCTGATCGAGGGGGAGGGCGGGGCGTCGGAGGGTGGCGCGTCCGGCGCGGGTGGGGGAACGGGTGGGTCGAGGGGCATGACCGGGTCCTCTTCTCCTGTCGTCGGCCGTGACATCACCCGTGCCTACCCCTCCCTCGGGCACAAAATCCTTTGCCGCCGGGAAAGTGAGGTGTGCAGGATGGAGGCGTGAGCGGCAGATTGCGCGAGATCGCGCGGGAGAACGCGGAAATCCTGGCGGCCGGCGGGTACCGGACGCGGTCGGGGCGGCAGGTTTCCCTTGCCGCCGCCCTGGCGGACGCCAAGGCAGGAACCAGAATATATGGGCCGAACCAGGTCATTCCAGGCGAGCAACCCCTGGGTACGGGTCGCACGACGGTCGTCGAGGTCACCGGGGAGAGCAGTACGGTCGCTGCCCGTAGGCTCGCCGCGCATGCTCCGGCGGGTCCGGGGGCCGGGCGGTCCGGGGCGCCGGTGGCGGTCCTGAACTTCGCCTCGGCCCGGAATCCCGGGGGCGGCTACGTCCGCGGGGCCAAGGCGCAGGAGGAGGCCCTGTGCCGCGCCTCCGCGCTGTACGAGACGCTGCTGGAGGCTCCGGAGTACTACGCGGTGCACCGTGCGGAAGTCAGCACCTTCTACACCGACCGGGTGATTCACTCGCCCGGTGTGCCGGTCTTCCGTGACGACCGGGGCGAGCTGATGGAGTCGCCGTTCCTGGCCGGTTTCCTGACCTCGCCCGCTCCGAACGCGGGCACGATCCTGCGGCAGGAGCCGGAGCGGGCCGCCGAGATCCCCGCGGCGCTGGCCCGGCGCGCGGAACTGGTCCTGGAGGTGGCGGCGTCGCACGGGTACCGGCTGCTGGTGCTGGGGGCCTGGGGGTGCGGGGTGTTCCGCAACGACCCGGCCGAGGTGGCCGAGGCCTTCCGCGGGCTGCTGGCAGGCCGGTTCGCGGGGACCTTCGAACGGGTGGTGTTCGCGGTGCTGGACCGCAAGCCGGACACCCGGGAAGCCTTCGAGCGGGCCTTCGCGGACGTCGCGGCCTGACTCCGGGGAGCCCCGGCGGCACCGGAACGGGCGGCCGGGCCGCCGGAGCGGCCGCGGGCGCCGCCGGGCCGGGAGCCTGCCAGGTCGGGAGCCCGCCGGGCCGGATGTGTCGTTGAGCCGCTGGGGACGGGCCGCGGTCGCCGGGCGGTCGCCGGCCCCGCCGTGGCGTGGGCCCGCCGGTCCGGAAAGGCCGCCGGGCGGCGGGCGCCGCGCAGCCGGGACGGTTCGCCGTCCCGGCCCGGTGCGTTCCCGCGGCTACTGCCAGCCGTAGCGCTCGCGCAGCCGGTTCACCACCAGCCCGAAGCGTCCCCGGTCCAGTGCGCAGGCCTCCCGCCGCATCCCCGACTCGTGCACCCGCAGCACCCGGTCGACATCCACCCACGACTCCCGCCCCGCGCTGTCCCACGGGCCCGTCCCGATCGGCACCCACTCGTGGTCGCGGTCGTGCCGCTTGCTGGACAGCTGTACGGCGAACAGCGTCGGGCCGCCCGGCTCGCGGGCCACGACCAGCACCGGCCGGTCCTTGCCGCGGCCGTCGTTCTCCTCGAAGGGCACCCAGGTCCACACGATCTCGCCGGGGTCGGGGTCGCCGTCGGGATCCGGGGCGTACTCGGTCCGTACCGGCCCGATGGCGCGCGGATCGGCCTCCGTGGTGGCCGTGGCGCCGTCGCGGCCCGGTTGCTCCGTGTAGCCGCTGCTGTGCTGTGAAAGTGCCGTCATTGCGGGGAGATTACTGGTTTCCCGGCGTGAGGGACAGCCGCGGGGGGTCACGCTCCGTATCCGTCGCGCATCCTCCGGCGAAACCGCTGTGCGCAGGTGTGGCGAGAAGCGCGCCGTCTGAGGGATCGTGCGGCCGGTTCACCGTGGGGTTGCGCCGCGACTCACCGGCTTGACGCAACGGTGTTGATGTCAGCCCCCGGGCCGGGCTTCGACCGGTGAGAGACGGTCGTTGGCGGTCGGCAGCAGCGCAGAGGACGGCAGAGGGCTGAGCACGTTGCGCCGCCACGTCGCGACGAGGACCACGGGGATCAGCACAAGCGAGAACCGTCCCATGAAGAGGGTCACCGGCTCCGTCTCCAGCAGAGCAGGGAGGGCGAAGTAGGCGAACATGAGCCCGACCGTGAGGACGAGGACGAGGGCTCTGGCGATCCGCTCCGGCTCGAATCGGCAGGTGCCCAGCGTGTACGGCAGGATGTCGCGGTAGAAGTCGGTGATCGCCCAGATGACACCCCACGTGCCGACGACGAAGATCCACCACCGAGACACTCCGCTCGCCAGGACGAAGTGCGTCACATCGCCGTCGGGTGCGAAGTTCCGCATGGGAACGTAGTCGTAGAGATTCGCCAGGCTGCTGAAGAAGTACCAGAACAGCACGTACAGGACAACCGGGCGTCGGGCGAGCCAGGTTCGCTTCATGAGCCCGAAGCGAACGATCAGGTAGGGCAGCAGGTTGCCGATGCCGAGGCCGGCGAACGCAACTACCGCGACCTGGGTGTTCTTCCCGGCGGCCAGCGCGGCGCCGTAGTCGACGTTCTCGTCGATGTGCGCGAGGAGCATGACGTTCCAGAGGCTGCTCCCTCCCCAGTCGATGTTGCCCGGCTCGTTCTTGATGCCCAGCATCCAGGCCGTCACCGAGTGGGAGAACTCATGCGGGAGGACCGCGAGATAGTGCGTCAGCACGAAGATCAGAGGTGTGAGGCCGGTGAGCCACCACACCAGCCGTGAGTCCGTTCGGGCTTTCGTCTCCACCTTGACACCTCACACCTGGACGATGCGCAGCCTTCCTGCCCCCGCCGTCCCCGAGGCTCCGGCCGCCCGGCGGCTCGGCCGGTTCGCCAGGTCGAGCCGCCGGGCCTCGTCGGTCCTCGTCGGGCCGACGGGGACAGACAGGGCAGGTCAGGGCGCGTCCGCCTCGTGGTGCGCGCCCGTGCACAGGGCCCAGATGACCAGGATGTTGACCGCGATGAGCACCAGTGCCCACAAGGGGTAGTACGGCAGCCACAGGAAGTTGGCGAAGGCGCCCAGTCCGGCGACGGTGATACCCAGATAGCGCGCCCACAGGGCGCCGGTGAAGAGGATGGCGCAGCCGGCCGCGACGAGGACGATGCCCAGGATCAGGTGGACCCAGCCCCAGCCGGTCAGGCTGAACTCGAAGACGTAGTGGCGCGTCACGACGAACAGGTCGTCGCTGGCGAGGGCGGCGATCCCTTCGAAGAACGCCATCGCTCCACCGAAGATCATCAGGACTGCCGCCGCGACGGTTCTGCCCGACGTGGCCGCGTGCCAGGGGTCCGGGTGTGTGCGGGCCGCCTGGGGCCTGCCGGCGTCAGTTGCCATTTCGGTCTCCTCGGGTGGCAGGGCCGGCCGGGCGGGGCCGGAACCGGCGTGATCCCCCTTTCAGCGTGTCACGGGGGCCTACCCTCGGCATTCCGACCTGCCCACCGCCCGCTGCCCGCCCGCTCCTGCCTGCCCCGCCGCGACCTGTCCGCCCCGCGGCGATCCGCCTGCCCCGCCGCGATCCGTCCGCCCCGCTGCGATTCGCCCGCCCTGCGGCGACGCGCCTGCCCCGCCGCGACGCGCCTGCCCCGCCGCGATCCGTCCGCCCCGCTGCGATTCGCCCGCCCTGCGGCGACGCGCCTGCCCCGCCGTGACGCGCCTGCCCCGCCGCGATCCGTCCGCCCCGCTGCGCCCCGTCCGTCCCGCCGCGATCCGCCCCGCCGCGCAGCCGAGGCTTCCCGCCGTCGGCTTCCCCTCAGCCCGGGCGGCGCGCCGCCCAGCCCTCGACCGCCTCCACCTGCGCCGCCAGCCCCAGCAGCAACGGCTCCGAGTTCGCGGGCCCGAGCAACTGGGCCCCCATCGGCAGCCCGTCCTCCGTCAACCCGGCCGGGATGTTCACCCCGGGCCAGCCCAGGACGTTCCACGTCCAGGCGTACGGGCAGGCGGCGATCATCGCCCGGTCCGTCGCCATGGCCCCCAGCCCGGCCAGCGCCCCGACGCGCAGCGGCGGAGTGGCCGTCGTAGGAGTCAGGACCACGTCGAAGCGGCCGAAGATCTCGCCGACCCGCCGGCGCAGCAGGGTCTCCGCCCGACGGGACACCCGCAGCGGCAGCCCGCCCAGCAGCCGTCCCGTCCGTACGGCCTCGTGCGTCCGCGGGTCCAGCAGCGTGGGATCCGGTATGCGCGCGGCCCAGTCCCGTACGCCGCTGGTCGCGCGGGGCACGAAGGTCAGGCCGATCGGGCCGTAGCGGGGGTCCTCCGGGATCACCTCGTGACCCAGCGACTCCAGCCGGGAGGCCAGCCGCTCCACCGCGGAACGCACCTCCGGGTCGAGCGACTTCGGCGTCGCCGTGAACGCCATCCCGAAGGACAGGGCGATCCGCAGCCGGCGCGGGGTGCGCCGGGCCGCCTCGACCGCGCAGATGCGCGCCGGACGGTGCAGGTCCTCGGGGTGCGGACCGCTCGCCGCGTCCAGCAGGAGCGCCGCGTCGGCCACGGTCCGGGCCAGCACCCCGTTGACCGTCAGCCCGTTGAACGACTCCGGCTCCGGCCAGGTCGAGATGCGGCCGCGCTGCGGTTTCACCCCGACCAGATGGGTCCAGGCGGCGGGGATCCGCACCGACCCGGCGCCGTCCGAACCGAGCGCGGCCGGGACCAGGCCCGCCGCCACGGCGGCCGCCGAGCCGCCGGAGGAACCACCCGGTGTGTAGGACCGGTTCCACGGGTTGCGGGTCTCGCCGAAGGCATCGCCCTCGGTGAAGGGCCACTGGCCCAGCTCCGGCGTCTGGGTCTTGCCGACGATGACCGCACCGGCCGCCCGCAGCCGGCGCACCGCCTCGCTGTCGGCGGTCTTCGGGGCGAAGGATCCGGCGCAGCCGAACGCCGTCGGCTGCCCGGCCACGTCCATGTCGTCCTTCACCGCGAGCGGCACGCCCAGCAAGGGCAGCCGCTCGCCCGCGGCGAGCCTTCGGTCGGCCGCGTCCGCCTCGGCGAGCGCGGCTTCCGCGCGCACGGTCCGGAAGGCATTGAGCCCGGGCTGCGCCGCCGCGATCCGGCGCAGTGCCTGCTCGGTCAACTGCCGTGCCGATACGCTCCCTTCGGCGAGCGCGGCGGCCATCGCGACCAGTCCGCCGTCCGTCGCCGACTCCGCCGCGGACCGAGCCGGGACCGCCGCCGCGGCAGGACCCGAGGACTCCGACATCGTGAACCACTCCCCCCATTACCGATCGGTAGGAAGACGGTAACGGGGAGGGGGAGCCACGTCATCCGTCAGAGTCAGAGCAGATGCGAGACCTCCTCGCCCCACGACGCGAGCGTGTCGACGGCGCGCAGGCGGTGGGGGCCCTCGCGGAGGCACGTGGTGTCAAGTGGCCCACCGCATACGCGGCCTGCGTCGGCAGGGCCTCACGCAACCGACGGGACCGGGAAGCCGCGCACCGCGTGGTGCCGCGCCGCGGCCGACACGAGTAGGTCCGCGTCCGGGCGGGGCGGAAGTGCAACAGCGCGGGGCCGCCACCGGGTTCGGTGGCGGCCCCGCGCGGGGGTGGCGTCGGCGACCGCGGGTCAGGAGCCGGTGGCGCGGGCCGATCCGGTGGCGGCGCCGCTGGTGTCGCCCAGGAAGCAGGTGACCTCGCGGTCACCGAGGGCCCAGGTGGCGGCCTGCGGGAAGTAGTAGAAGACTTCGAGCTTCTCGGAGAGCTTGGGGTCCTTGCCCACGTAGTCCGTCAGCAGCGTCCCGGAGCACTTCTCCTCGGCGAGCGCGGTGACCTTCTCCGTGCCCGGGTACGCCCCGTTGTCCAGGTTGAAGACCGCGTACGCCTCGCCCTCGTGCGGCTGGTCGCAGGGCAGCACGCGCACCGAGAAGGAGGCCTGGCCGCCGTCCTCGTCCTGGTACTCCGCCAGGTCCCCGCCCGTGTTGAAGCAGTCGCCCTTGCGGATGTCGCTCACCTTGCTGGAACCCGAGCCGGTGACCTGGCCGTTGGTGTCGCGCTGCGGCGACGGGCCGTCGTCCAGCGCGCCGGAGATGCCGAGGACCAGGAGGATCCCGTAGAAGGCGATCGTCACGCAGTGGATGACGATCGCGGCCACGGCGAAGCCCTTGCCTTTCTCGCCGCGCTTGCGGATCTGGGAGAGCGCCACGATGCCGAGGACGAGCGGGACCAGCGGCAGTGCGCACGCGAGCGACATCACGAACGCGACGATGGCCAGCGCGTTGTTCTTCTGCGGCGCCTGCGGCGCGTACCAGCCCTGCGGGCCGCCGTACGGCGCGGGCTGCCCCGGATGTCCGTACGGTCCCGGCTGCGGGTACGGCTCGTGGGACGGCGGGGGACCGGGCGGTATGGACATGCGAGGGGAGCTCCTTGCTCAGAGGGTGAGCTCGATGGTCGCACGGGGCACTGACACCCCGGACCCCGGTATCCCCGTGAACCAGCGCGGGGGTGCGTCCAGGACCCACCCCTCCAGCGAGGCCGTGGACCCGTCGAAGCCGTCGTGGTGGATGGTGGTCACCCTCGCCCCGGGTCTGCGTGTGCGTCTGCGTGTGCGTGTGCGTGTGCGACGGCACGGTGGTGCCCATCTCGGTGGCGTTCGGTGAACGGCGAATTTCGGTCGAAGGCATGGACCAATGGGGTACGGACCAGAGGGGCTCGGCGCCCGCCGCGGATCGGCTTGACGGCCAGGGCTGCGGCGGCCGCAAGTACGGCTGCGACGGCGAACAGTGCGGCGGTCCGCGGCCCGGCGTCGGCGACGTCGAGCACGCCCATGTCGCGAGCGGTGACCTCGGCGCCGGCCTACGCCGGCGTCACGAGCGCGGTGTCCACCGCCGTGCAGCAGCCCGACGCCGGCCCGTGGACGGCGGCGAAGGCCGGCAACGCGGCCGACTCGTGGAGAGCGCGGGGCGACCAGCGGGGCGGCCGACAGGACGGCGCGGCCTCGGGCCTCCTACCGCAGGGGAGCACGGTGTGGTTCTGCGGGACGCAGAGCCGGTAGCCGCTCACCGCGAACTACCCGAGGACGAGCAGGGCCCGGCCGATCAACGCCCTCCGGAAGTCGTGGTCGTGGCGGCGCCCGCCACGAGCGCGCCGGGGACGAGGCAGCCGGTGCGGCGGTCCTCGGAGAGGCCGCCCCGATCAGGCGACCGTGACCGGCAGGTTCGTGTCGGCGAAGCCGAGCAGGAACATCGCCGGTACGGCGGCCGGCCCGCCGCCTCGTCCGCCGGGTCGACGTCCTCGGCCTTGAAGTGCGAGCAGGCTCCCCGCCACCAACGTACAGCGGGTACGTGGCGCTGTTGCCGACGAGCAGCAGAGGGAGCGGGCCGCGCCGCGGCGCGGGTCCGGCGGAGGCGGGGAGATCGGCGCTGCCGGGGGGAGGAAAGGGCCGCGCACCCTCCTGGGCGGGGTGCGGGTGCGGGTGTCGGTGGGTGCTGGTAGGGAGGGGCCGGTGGTGGTGTCCGCGCAGGTACGGCGAGGGGTGCGCGCCGCCCTGTCGCGACGGCGGGGGTGCGACGGAGCGCGACGGGGCGGCGGCACGACGGGCCATGCGCCAGGTGCGGTGACGCATGGGTCACGGCGGTGCGATGAGGATGCAGCGCAGGATTTACACGTGTCAATGGCTCGTGTCACCACCCTGTGGTATCCGTTTCCGGCCATCCGCCGGACCCGGGGTGCATTCGTTCTGGAAAGATGCCACGGCCATGTCTGAGTCATCGAAGTCGCCGAAGCCGCTGCCGCTCCCCGTGCCCACCAGCGCCGATGTGGCCCGCCGCGCGGGCGTGTCCCGTGCGACGGTCTCGTACGTGCTGAACAACGCCGAGGCCGTCCGGATCAGCGAGCCCACCCGCCGCAGGGTCCGCGAGGCCGCCGAGGAACTCGGGTACGTCCCGCACGCCGCCGCCCGCAGCCTGCGCGCCGGACACACCAGGATCGTGCTGCTGCCCACCCCGCACGTGCCGATCGGCCCCCTGTACAGCACCTTCCTCAACGAACTCCAGTGGGCGCTGCGCCGGCTCGACTACACCGTCGTGCAGTACGGGAGCCTCGGACTCGACGGGGACGAGGCCGTGCGGGCGTGGGCGGAACTGCGTCCCGTGGCGGTCATATCCCTCGGCGAGATCACGCTCTCCTCCCACAACGTCGCCACCCTCAAGCGGGCCGGTGCCCGTGCCGTGATCACCATGGGCCCGGTCGGTGTTCCCGGGGCGCACGCCCTGGTCATGGACCAGCAGGAGGTCGGCGCCCGGGCCGCCGCGCACCTGGTCGGGCGGGGGCGCCGCAGGATTGGTGTGGTGGTGCCCCGGGAGGAGGGCATGGAACTGTTCTCCGTACCCCGGCTGGCGGGTGCCCGACGGGTGGCGGGCGCGGAGGTCGAGGCCCTGCCGATGGCGTACTCGGAGGAGTCCGCGGCGGAACTCGCCGCCCGATGGCGCGGGCTGCGGCTGGACGCGGCGTTCGCGTACAACGACGAGTACGCGATGCTGCTGATGCGGGCCCTGCAGGACGAGGGGCTGCGCGTTCCCGAGGAGGTCGCCGTGATCGGCGCCGACGACCTGCTCATCGGACGACTGCTGCGGCCCCGGCTGAGCACGGTGCGGATCGAGATGCCGACGGGCGACCACCTGGCGTCGCTGGTGGACCGCGCGGTGCGCGAGCCGTCGGAGGTCACCGAGCAGCACGACCTCATGACCGCCGAGGCCGTTCACCGCGAGTCGACCTGACGCCACCCGGCTCCGCCCCCCCGGCCTGCCTGGGTCCGTCCCCCGGCCCGCCTGGGTCTGTCCCCCGGCCCGCCTGGGTCTGTCCCCCGGCCCACCCGGCTCCGTCCCCCGGCCCGCCTGCGTCCGTCCCCTGGCCCGCCTGCGTCCGGTCCCCCCGGCCCGGCCGCTCGGCCCGCCCCGGCCCGCCCGCGTTCGGCCCCGGCCCGCCCGCGTTCGGCCCCGGCCCGCCCGCGTTCGCCCCCGGTCGCGCCCCGCCCCGCCCCACCCCGATCGGCCGCCCCCGGGCCCGCTGCCGCCCGGCCGCACCGGCCGCGCGGGGCCGTCCGGCGGCCCGCATCCCCGGGGGGCCGTTGACAGGCGGTGACCTGCGGACGGAGACTGCGGGCGCGCCCCACCGGGCGTGCCCGGTGGCGTGCCCCGGTGCCGACACCGGCGCCGATGCGCCGGCGCCCGTACGGATCCGCCCAGGAGAGACCCCATGAGCATCCGCACCGTCCGCGACGTCTACGTCGTCGACGCCGTCCGCACCCCGATCGGCAAGTTCGGCGGCGCCCTCGCCGGGGTCCGGCCGGACGACCTGGCCGCGCACGTGGTGCGCGCGCTGGTGGACCGTACGCCCGACCTCGATCCGGCCCGTATCGACGACGTCGTCTTCGGCGACGCCAACGGCGCGGGCGAGGACAACCGCGACGTGGCCCGCATGGCGGTGCTGCTCGCCGGTCTGCCCGTCACCGTCCCCGGGGTCACCGTCAACCGGCTCTGCGGATCCGGCCTGGAGGCCGTGATCCAGGCCGCCCGGGCCATCGCGCTGGGCGACGCCTCGGTGGCCATCGCGGGCGGCGTCGAGTCGATGAGCCGTGCCCCCTGGGTGGTCCAGAAGCCCGAACGGGCCTACCCCGCCGGTCACCAGCAGATGTGGTCCACCACGCTGGGCTGGCGGATGACGAACCCGCGGATGCCCGCCGAGTGGACCGCCTCCCTCGGTGAGGGCGCCGAACTGATCGCCGACAAGTACGCCGTCACCCGCGAGGCACAGGACGCCTTCGCGCTGGAGAGCCACCGCAAGGCCGCCGCCGCCTGGGCCGCCGGCCTGTACGACGGCGAGGTCGTGCCCTACGCGGGCGTGGACCTGGCGCGGGACGAGTGCATCCGCGAAGGCTCGACCCCCGAGGCGCTGGCCAAGCTCAAGCCCGCGTTCCGGACCGACGGCCGGGGCACGGTCACGGCGGGCAACGCCTCCCCGCTCAACGACGGTGCGGCCGCACTGCTGCTGACCGACGAGGCGGGCCTGGCCGCCACCGGACGGGAGCCGCTCGCCCGCATCAGTGTCTCCGCCGTCACCGGCATCGAGCCCCAGCTCTTCGGCCTCGGCCCGGTGGAGGCGGTGCAGCGCGCCCTCGACAAGGCCGGACGCGGCTTCGGCGACCTGTCCGTCCTCGAACTCAACGAGGCTTTCGCGGCCCAGGCGTTGGGCTGTCTCGCGGCCTGGCCCGAGCTGGACCCGGCCGTGGTCAACCCGCGTGGCGGCGCCATCGCGATCGGCCACCCGCTCGGTGCCTCGGGCGCCCGGCTGGCCGGCTCGGTCGCGCACCAGCTGGCAGCGGCGGGCTCCGGTACGGGTATGGCGGCGCTGTGCATCGGCGTCGGGCAGGGCATCGCGCTCGTCCTGGAGCGCTGACCCCCCTCCCACCAGGGCGTCGATCGTTTCCGGTCAGCGTTCGTCGCCAACTGCCCAATAACTGAACAGAAGTGGCGCCTCCGGTCTGGCACGATGGCGCGTGCTGCCGCCCCCCGCCCGGCATCCCGCCCATCCCCACCCGGAGGCCCCGCGCCATGCCGCTCCTCGACCCGACGTTCTGGCAGGACGGACCCACACTCACCGGCGGCGCGGCCCCGGTCGTCGAACCCGCGACCGGCCGCACCCTCGCCACCCTCGACCTGGCCGCGCCCGCCGACGTGGCGGAGGCCGCCCTGCGCGCCCGGGCGGCGCAGCGCGACTGGGCGCGCACCACCCACCCGGAGCGGGCGGCCGTGCTGCGCCGCGCCGGGGACCTCTTCACCGCCCACGCCGACGAGTTGCGGCAGTGGCTGGTGCGCGAGTCCGGGTCGATACCCGGCAAGGCCGACTTCGAGCTGCACGTCGCCGCGCAGGAGTGCTACGAGGCCGCCGCGCTGGCCTCGCGCCCGACCGGTCAGGTGCTGCCCAGCGAGGCCCCGCGGCTGTCCTTCGCCCGCCGGGTCCCGGCCGGTGTCGTCGGTGTCGTGGCTCCCTTCAACGCCCCGCTCATCCTGGCGATCCGTTCGGTCGCGCCGGCCCTGGCGCTGGGCAACGCGGTGCTGCTCAAGCCGGACCGGCGCACCGCGGTCTGCGGCGGACTCGCGCTCGCCGCCGTCCTCGCCGGCGCCGGACTGCCCGACGGGCTGCTGCACGTCCTGCCCGGCGGCGCCGCGACGGGCGCCGCGGTCGTCGCCGACCCGCTGGTGCGGGTGGTGTCCTTCACCGGATCCACCGCGGCCGGCCGTACCGTCGGCGAACTGGCCGGCCGCCATCTCAAGCGCGCACACCTGGAGTTGGGCGGGAACTCGGCTCTCGTCGTACTCCGCGACGCCGACGTCGGGGCCGCTGTCGCCCAGGCCTCCTGGGGCTCTTTCTTCCATCAGGGCCAGATCTGCATGACGGCCGGCCGCCACCTGGTGCACGCCTCGCTCTTCGACGAGTACGTCGAGCGGCTCGCCGCCCGCGCCGAGGAACTGGCCGTGGGGGATCCGTACCGCGAGCAGGTCCACCTGGGCCCGCTGATCGACCGTGCCCAGGTGGACCGCGTACACGGCCTGCTGCAGGCCAGCACCGCGATGGGCGCCAAGCTCGTCGCGGGCGGCACGCACCGGGACCTCTTCTACCGGCCCACCGTGCTGGCGGGCGTCGCCGACGACACCCCCGCCTACACCGAGGAGGTCTTCGGCCCGGTCGCGCCGGTACGGTCCTTCGCGACGGAGGACGAGGCGGTGGAACTGGCCTCGGCGGGACCGTACGGCCTGTCCCTCGGGATCGTGACCCGGGACATGGGGCGCGGACTCGACCTGGCAGAGCGGATCCCGACCGGGATCGCGCACGTCAACGACCAGACGGTGGGTGACGAGGCGGTCGCCCCGTTCGGCGGTGTCGGCGCCTCCGGCACCGGCGCCCGTTTCGGCGGGGAGGCCAATCTGGACGCCTTCACGGAACTGCGCTGGACCACGGCCCGCAGCACCCCGGCGGGCCACCCGTTCTGAGGAGTGTCCCGCCGCTCCGTCCGGCGCCCGCCGCACGCGCCGGACGGAATCGCGGAATGCCGGGGGCGGGCCGTTCGTTCCACCAGCAGACGCCAGACATCAGGAGGTCCGGACACCGTGGCTACAGTCGAGCTCACCAAGGAAAACTTCGACCGGACGGTCAGTGAGAACCCGTTCGTGCTGATCGACTTCTGGGCGGGCTGGTGTCGGCCGTGCCTGCAGTTCGCGCCGGTCTACGAGCGCGCCTCGGAGGCCCACCCCGACCTGGTCTTCGCCAAGGTGGACACCGAGGCCCAGCAGGAGCTGGCCGGTGCCTTCCAGATCACCTCGATCCCGACGCTGATGATCGTCCGGGACCAGGTGGCCATCTTCGCCCAGCCCGGCGCCCTGCCCGAGGCGGCCCTGACCGACCTCATCGGGCAGGCGCGTGCCCTCGACATGGACGAGGTGCGCGCCAAGATCGCCGCCTCGCAGCAGGGCGTGCGGGATCCCGGCGCGCAGGGCACCGGCACGCCGGAGGCCTGATTGCGTGACGCGGCCGCCGATCAGCGGTGAGACTGGGCCGCATGACTGAAGCCCTGGAGTACGACGTCGTGGTGCTCGGCGGGGGACCGGCCGGCGAGAACATCGTCGACCGGACCCGCGCCGCCGGGCTGAGCACGGCCCTCGTGGAGAACGAACTGGTCGGCGGGGAGTGCTCGTACTGGGCCTGCGTACCCAGCAAGGCGCTGCTGCGCCCGGTGCTGGCGCGGGCCGACGCCCGCCGGGTGCCGGGTCTGGCGGGCGCCGTCGCGGGCCCCCTGGACACGGCGGCGGTGTACGCCCACCGCGACTACTGGACGGGCGACTGGAAGGACCAGGGCCAGATCGACTGGCTCGACTCCATCGGTGCCGACGTCCACCGCGGCCACGGCCGTCTCGTCGGGGTCCGCACGGTGGCGGTCACCGGCCCCGAGGGCGAGCGGCGCACGCTGTCGGCCCGGCACGCGGTGGTCGTCGCGACCGGGACCCGGGCCGTGGTCCCCGACCTCCCGGGGATCGCGGGAGCCCGCCCGTGGACGAGCCGGGAGGCGACCTCCGCGCGGCAGGCCCCCGGCCGGCTGGTCATCGTGGGCGGCTCCGTGGTCGCGTCCGAGATGGCAACGGCCTGGCAGGGGCTCGGCTCGCAGGTGACCGTCCTGGCGCGAGGCTCCCGGCTGCTGCCGCGGATGGAGCCCTTCGCGGGGGAGCTCGTCGCCGACGCCCTGCGCGAGGCCGGGGCAGTCGTCCGTACGGGTGTGGCCGTCGAATCGGTCGTACGGGACGACCCCACGGGCCCGGTCGGCGTGGTGCTGGCGGGCGGGGAGGTCGTGGAGGGCGACGAACTGCTGATGGCGACGGGTCGCGCGCCGCAGACCGAGGACATCGGGCTGGAGAGCGTCGGACTGACCCCCGGCGGCTGGATCGGGGTCGACGAGACCTGCCAGGTGCCCGGTTTCGACTGGCTGTACGCCGTCGGGGACGTCAACCACCGGGCTCTTCTCACCCACCAGGGGAAGTACCAGGCCCGCATCGCGGGCGCCGCCATCGCCGCCCGTGCGGCGGGCACCCCGCTGGACACCGCGCCCTGGGGCGCCCACACGGCCACCGCCGACACCCACGCCCTGCCGCAGGCCGTCTTCACCGACCCGGAGGCTGCCGCGGTCGGCCTGACCCTGGCCGAGGCCGAACAGGCGGGCCACAGGGTGCGCGCCGTCGACTACGACCTGGGCCGGGTCTCCGGTGCCGGGCTGTACGCCGACGGCTACCGCGGCCGGGCCCGGATGATCGTCGACCTCGACCGGGAGGTCCTGCTGGGAGCCACCTTCGTCGGCCCCGGCGCCGCCGAGCTGGTGCACGCGGCCACCATCGCCGTGGCCGGGGAGGTCCCGGTCGCGCGCCTGTGGCACGCCGTACCGGCCTTCCCGACCGTCAGCGAGATCTGGCTGCGCCTGCTGGAGGCCCACCGCGACCAGGGATAGCCCGGGGGCCGTCCCGGCCGGCGGCGTCCGGGCTCATTCGGCGATCTCGGTGCGTTCCCACCACTCGTAGACCGGGAGCCGTCCTTCGGGGCCCTCCCGGGTCCGCGACGTGCTGCGGAAGTGCTCGTATCCGCCGCGGTGCGCAATCTTGAGGTCCTCGCCGGGAGGGGGAGCCTCGACGATCCGTTCCTGCAGATCGTCCGGGCCGCCCTCCAGGGCTGCCTTGTTCGCCATGCCACCAGTGTTCCCATCAGCGCGCCCGCCCGCATCAGGAGAGCCGTCCGCGGGGGCTCGTGGCCCGTTCCGACAGGTGGTCACGTGGCGTGAATCAGCCGTACACGCTTGATCGAGATTAGGTTAGCCTTACCTCAGTTCCGCTGATTCCCGCACCCGAAAGGTGTTCCCGTGATGCGTGCCGCCTCCCTGCCCCGAACCGCCGCCCGCGCGGCCGTCGCCGCCTCCGCCACCGTCGCGCTGGCCGTCGGAGCGGCCGGTTCCGCCTCGGCCGCCACTTCGACGCGTACGGTCACCGACGGCTCGACCACCTACAACCTCAGCGTCACGGCGCCCTCCTCGGCCGCCGCGGCCGGACAGAACATCACCGTCAGCGGCAGCGGTTTCAACACGGGCAGGGGCATATACGTAGGACTCTGCGCGGTGAACGGCCCGCAGGGCGCGAGCAAGCCCACCCCCTGCCTCGGCGGTTCGGACCAGTCCGGGACCACCGGCGCCTCGCACTGGATCAACAACATCTTCGGCGGCACCCTCGCCAACACCTCCACGTACGGCCCCGGTGGCACCTTCAGCGTCACCATCCACGTGAAGGCCGACCTGGGCGGCGGCCAGATCTGCGGCGAGACGGTCGAGTGCGCCGTCGTCACCCGCGCCGACCACTTCAACTCCTCGAAGCGCACGTACGACGTCCACGTGCCGGTGACCTTCAACTGACGCTCCCGCGAGCCCTGTCCGTACCGCAGCCGGTCCGCCCGTCGACGAGGAAGCCATGACACCCCGACACCCCCTCACCCCCGGCCGCGCCGGAGCCGTCTCCGCGGCGCTCGCGCTCGTGCTGACCTCGGCCGCCGCCGGCAGCCCCGTCCGGGCCGCCGGGGGTGAGGGGGGCGACATGCCGCAGGGCACCGTCGTGTACCGGGCGAGCGCGCAGTTCACGACGGCCGGCCGGGCCCGCGACCTCCTCCTGCACCCCGACTCGAAGAAGCTGTACGTCGGTTCGGACGACCTGCCCGAGACCACCGGCTCCAACGAGAGCGGCCTGCACGTCCTCGAACCCGCCGACGGCACGCTCCGCAGCACCGTCAGCCAGGCCCCGGGCCCCACGGGCACGCTCGGCCACCGGGCCGTGCGGCAGCTCGTGGCGCCCCTGCCCGGGGACGGGGCCGTCTTCGTCTATCCGCTGCGCGGTATCGGTACCGCCCAGGACGGGGACGCCGCGGCGGCCGGGGCCTGGGTGCCGGGCGGGCCCGTCACCGACGCGGCTCCGGGCCCCGGCCCCTCGACGGTGCTGGTGGCGCAGGGCTCCGTCCTGTCGGAGGTCGACCTCGCCACCGCGGCCGTCAGGCGCTCCCTCACCCTTGAGGGCGGCGACCGGTTCGCGTACGACCGGGCGCGCGGCACGGTGTGGTTCACCGACTTCGCACAGCGCCGGATGCACCGCGTGGACCTCGCCGCCTTCCAGGTCGCGGCGACCGTCGAACTCCCGGCGGGCGACGGCTTCGGGGGCTTCACCGAGGTCGATCCCGAGACCGGTGCCGTGTGGGTCGGACTGGACACCTCCGTCGTCGTCCACGACGCGGCCGGCCGACGGATCGGTGCCATCCGGGGCGGTGGCGGGGCGGACATGCCCCGCGCGGCCGGTTTCGACGCCGCCACGCACGAGGCCTTCGTGGTGTGGCAGGACCCTGGGGACACCTCCCAGCCGGGCAGCGACGACAACGGCGCGCTCACCGTCCACCGCACGCGCGACCTCCAGGAAGCCGCGAAGCCCGTCGTACTCCCGGGCAACCACGCCCAGTCGGGCAGTGCCGCCGTCGCCGTCCAGCCCGGCGGCGCCACCGTTTTCGTGTCGGACCCGGCCGCCGGCCGGATCACCCGGCTGGAGCGCTCCACGTCACCCCGGATCACCCGGAGCCCCGAGGACCGGACCGTCACCGCGGGAGCGGAGGTCTCCCTGACCGCGGGGGCCGAAGGGACCCCGGCTCCCACCGTCGTCTGGCAGGTCAGCACGGACGCGGGCCGGACCTGGCGGGCCGTGCCGGGCGCGACCTCCGCCACGTACTCCTTCAAGGCCGCGGCCACCGACAACGGCCGCCGCTACCGGGCGGAGTTCACCAACGACGCCGGTGTCGGCCGCACCGAACAGGCCGTGCTCACCGTCACCGCCGCGGACAGCGCGACACGCGGCGGTGGCACGGCGGGCACCTCCGACGGCGCCGACAGCTCTGACGGCTCCGACGCCACCGACGGCTCCGCGGCCACCGGCGGCGGGGCCGGTGCGGCAGCCGGACCGGCCGGGGGTCAGGCAGGCGGATCGGCCGGGGGGCCGGCCGGTGGGGCATCCGGCACCACGGTCGGCGGTACGGGCACCACCCCCGCCGGCGGCGCGCTCGCCTCCACCGGAACGGCCGTGGCCTCCCTCGCGGGCGCCGCATTCGGGCTCACGGCGGCGGGATGGGTACTGGTACGCCGCACCGCCCGAACCGGGCAGGCTGAACTCCGGCGACGGGAACGACCGGGCGTTCAGGTCTCGTTGACGCGTCCCCGTGCGGCCACGCCCACACCGAGGCCGCCGCCTCCTTCGCGGGCCGGCCGCTCCTGGTGGCGCCCGGTGCCGTGTCCACCCTCCGGCTGCCGTGGGAGGGACGCACCGGGGCCTCCGAGCACGTGCACCTCGACGAACCGCCGTCCGTAGCCTTCCACTTCAACTTCAACTTCCACGTGCTCGGTGACGGCGGCCGGCCGACCACCCCTTACACGGTGGTCGTCGACCGCCGGTAGCTGCGGCCGTCACGGGTCCGCGTGAGCAGGCCCGAGGTGATCAGGTAGCGCCGCAGCGCCGAGCAGTCCTCGTGCACCGTGCGCAGGGCCTCGTTCACCTCGGGCTCCGTGTAGGTGCGGCCGGCCGGGAAGAGGGTCTGCGCCAGGTGGACGAGCAACTGCTCCCGCCGGGCGGCCTTGCGCGGGATCGTGACGAGACGGCCGCCGGAGAAGAGGTCGCAGACATCCCGGCGGACCGGGCGCGGGCCGGACTGCTGCGGGTCGGACTGCTGCCGGCCGGACTGCTGCCGGTCGAACTGCTTCGGGTTTCCGGTGCTCTGTGACATGCCGTCGACCCTCTCGCGGCCGGTACGGTCGGGCAACGCAATTTCCCGTCCGGCCCCGGAGCGCTCCGGGGCCGGACGGGTCTGCTGTCGTACGGGCGGGGCGCGGTCAGGGGCCGACGGTGATGTCCTGCGCCGGGTCGGTGACGTCGGAGACCTTGTAGACGGCGTTGAAGACGGACGCGGTCGCGCTCGTCGGGCAGCCGAACCCGCCGGTGACCTTGACCGGTACGGAGGCGTTGGTGAAGGTCAGGCTCGACGGACTGCCGTTCGCCCAGGCGCCGGCGACGCTCGCCGGGGCCGTGGGCGCCGCCGTGACCGTACAGGAGGCGAGTCCGGTCGTCTTGAGCACCAGCCCGCCGGTCGGCACGGTCATGGTGGCCGTGATCGGCGAACCGTCCTGCATGGACACCGCCCACGCACCGCTGGTGGTGACCGTGGGGGTCACCCCCGGCATGCTGGAGGTGCAGGAGCTGTACGTCGGCGGCGAGATCGGAGAGGACACCGGCCCGGCCGGGTTGCTGTTGCCGGGGGCGGCCGGCACCGTTCCGGTGGAGACGGAGACCGTGCAGGTCACCGTGACCGAACCGGCCTTGAGGGTGGCCTTACCGCTGAGGACGGCCTTGAAGTCGTGGCCGGCCGGGGTGACCGTGGTCGACCCGGCCAGGGGCGCGGGAGCGGCGGAGGCGGTGATCGAGGCGAGCGCTATGGCTCCGGCGGCGGCCGTCCCGAGGGCGAGCGCGGTGCGCGTGCGGCTCATGGCTGTGCTCCTTGGGGATCGGAGTGCGGGGTGGGGGGAGCGGTCGCGCTCCGGGGCGGGGCCGGAGCGGATACCGGGGTCCGCGGTGGGGACGTGGCGGGGACCGGGGTGAGGGCGGGAGAGGGGCCGGGTTGCGTCCGCTCTCCGGCGCCGCCCGAGGCGCCGGCTGCGTCCGCGCCCCCGGCGCCTCGCCCGGCGCCTCGCCCGGCGGCGTACGGCTGCCAGGCGAACATCAGGCCGCCGCCGAGGATGCCGAGGAGGGTGCCGATCAGGAACCCGCCGAGGTTCGACAGGACCAGCGCGGCCGTGGCGATCACGGTGGTGAGGACACCCGCGAGACCGCGCTGGGGCGGCGAGAACCAGGCGGTGAGACCGAGGACGACCATCACGATGCCCATCAGGACGGACGGGATCCCCGCCACCCCCTGCTGGAGCATGACCTTCAACGGTGCCAGCGGGAGGACGCAGATCCACGCCCCGGCCAGGATCGCGAACAGCCCGCCCCAGAAGGGCCTGCTGCGCCGCCACCGGCGCAACCGCCGGCGGCGGCTCAGAAGCATTCCTTCTTGCCCTTGCTGACGTTCATGCTGAGGCCGGAGAGCTTGAAGGTGCCGGCGTTCGTCGCCCACGCCGTCTGCTGGAGACCGGTGATGCGGACCGTGTCGGCCTGTTGGGCGAAGAGGTCCTGCATCCCCTGCGCGTCGGCCGGCCCCTTGTCGAGGGTGGAGGCGTCGCGCCCGATCTCGATGTTGCTGAACACGGCGTCGCCGGCGAGCTGGGTCGCGTCGACGAAGAGGTTGCCGGCCTCCACCGGGGTCTTCTTGCCCGCGGTGAGGTTGAGCGAGATGTCCCCGATCACCGGGAGCGTGGTGACCACGGACTGGCAGAGGTTGTTGAGCTTCGCTTCCCGGATGGCGGTGACGGCCACCGGGATGAGCTCGCCACG
The DNA here is from genome assembly GCF_044748225.1 of Streptomyces sp. NPDC090021. Taxonomy (NCBI): domain Bacteria; kingdom Bacillati; phylum Actinomycetota; class Actinomycetes; order Kitasatosporales; family Streptomycetaceae; genus Streptomyces; species Streptomyces sp. NPDC090021. The sequence continues at coordinate 76,450 of NZ_JBIVFO010000003.1, forward strand.
GGCGTTGACGTCGACGCTGCCGTACTGGGCGAAGCCCTCGCCCTCCAGGCTGCTCGCCGACACCTTGAACTGCTGTCCCGACACGGCGAACGAGGCGGCCAGTGCGCCCTGGGCGAGGGCGATGCCGAGGCCGGCGGTCACCGCGACGGCGGGGACGGTCAGGACGGCGAACCGGCGCCAGCGGACGCGGCCGGAGTCACTGTGCTCGTCGGATAAATGGGGGGAACCGGTCATGGAATCGTCCCTTATATCGGCTGTGCACCGTTGTTACCGACGAGTTGAATGTAAGAGTGCCAATGGCGGTTGGCAAGGTTGTGCGAGTGCACCCTTTGAGCCGTCTCCTACTGCTCCGTACGCAGCAGTTCGGCGACCTCCGCATCGACCCGCCGGGCCATCGCCCGGGCGAACTCCGTGGCCACGACCTCACCCGCCACCGGCCGCAGGGCCGTCACCGCCGCCGTGACGTGCTGGATCCGGGTGGCCGAAAGCAGCTCCAGCCCCTCCGCGCCGATCACATGCCGCCGGAACAGTCCGACGAACCGGTCGGCGAGGGCGGCCGCCTGCGCCTGTACGAACTCCCCGGCGTCCAGGATCTCCGTCAGCGGCACCCCCTGCCGCACCAGCGCCAGCGTCGCCTCCAGCAGCCGCCGGCTCGGGTAGGTGACCAGCTCCCCGTCGACCGTGACGTAGCCGAGTTCCGCGGCCCGCCGCGTGTCCGCCGCGGTGGCCGTCGGGCCGAACAGCTCGCGCAACTCGGCCCGGGTCAGCGTCACCGGCTCCTCCTGCACCCAGTCCCGGGTCATCTCCCGTTCCAGGCCCAGAAGTTGTGACAGGCCGCCGCCCTCCTCCCACGCGTTCAGCAGCTCCGCGATGCCGTTGACCGTGTAGCCGCGGCCCAACAGGTCGCTGATCAGCCGCAGCCGGGTCAGGTGGTCGTCGGAGTACCAGGCGATCCGTCCCTCCCGGCGCGGCGGCGGGAGCAGCCCCCGCTCCTGGTAGTAGCGCAGGTTGCGCACCTTGACGCCGGCCGCCCGGGCCACGTCCTCCCGGCGGTAGCGCCCGCCACCGCTCGCGTCCCCCACCTGACCGCTTCCGTCCCCCACCTGGCTGCTCACGCGCCAGAGTGTAGGACGTACCGGCAGGTCACATGGGGCGCGTGCCGCGCGGACGGTCCTGCTTGACCGCCCGCAGGACCACGAACTTCGGCTCGCTCGCGACGACTTCGCTGTTGCCGAAGAGCCGGCGCAGGTGGGTGTGGTAGCCCATGTGCCGGTTGGCGACCACCCACAGCTCGCCGTGGGGCCGCAGCACCTTGCGGGACTGGGCGAACATGCGCAGCGCCGTCGCGTCCGTCGTGGCCTGGTGGGAGTGGAAGGGCGGGTTGCACAGGATCAGGTCGACCGAGCCCGGGTCCAGCATGGCCACGCCGTCGCCCACGAGGAAGTCGGCCCGCTCGCGCTCACGGTGCACGTTGGCGCGGAAGGTGGCCTTCGCCGAGGCGACCGCCTGGTACGACTCGTCGGTGAACACGATCTCCGCGCGCGGGTCCGCGACGGCCACGGCGGTGCCGACGATGCCGTTGCCGCACCCCAGGTCCACGACCCGGGCGCCGTTCGTGTTGGTCGGGATGCTCTGCAGGAAGAAGCGCGTGCCGACGTCGAGCCGGTCCGCGCAGAAGATCCCCGCGTGGTTGACGGCCGTCAGCCCGGCGCCGGAGCCCGCCTCCTGGTCCAGCTTGTACGTCACCGGCCACGGGTCCTCGCCCTCGCTCCGCGCCGCGGTGGCTCCGGGCGTGCAGAAGATCAGCCGGGCCTTCCGCTCGGCGAGGGAGGTCCTGGTCGGGCCGAGGATCCGCTCGAAGAGGTTCAGCGTGGAGGTGTGGATCTCCTTGACCATGCCCGTGCCGACGATGACGGTGCCCGCGTGCACGTGCGGGGCCAGCCGGTACAGCTGGTCCTCCAGCAGCGCCAGGCTCTTGGGCACCCGTACGAGGAGTACGTCGATCCGCTCGGGCGGCGGGTCCTGCGTGGTCAGCAGCCGCACCGTCGACTTGGCCGTACCGATCCCGGCCCGGTCCAGATTGGCCGCGGTACCGGCCCGGGAGAGGTAGGAATCGGTGATCTGCGTCGGGTGGTAGGCGGCCAGTGCCGTCGTCAGCGCACCCCAGCGGTCACCGAGGATGGTGATCTGCCCGGCGCCGGCCAGGTCCACCGGACCGCGTTCCCCCGTACCGGAGTCGAGGTGGCGCAGCAGGTACTCGTCGGCGGCGTCCCAGGCGCGGAGCCGGTCGCGCGGGTCCTCGGGGAAGCGGGTGAGCTCGTAGGAGCCGAAAGGCGTGGTCAGACGGTTCATCGTGCTCCCAGGCTAACCGAGGCGGCCGCCCTGCCCCGCACCCGCGCGGCTACTCGGGGAAGTCGCCCGCCATCGCGGCGGCCATCCGCAGATGGGGACGGGCCTCGTCGGACCGCCCCAGGCGCTCCAGGGTGCGGCCGAGCATCAGCCGGGCGTAGTCCTCCACCGGCCAGCGCTCCAGGACGGCGCGCAGTTCGCGCTCGGCGCGGGAGAGCTGCGCGGAGTGGTAGTAGGCACGGGCCAGCAGCAGCCGCGGAGCCAGCTGCTCGGGGACCTCGCCGGCCAGCGGCTCCAGGATCCGGGCAGCCGTCGTGTACTCCCGCGCCTCGAAGAAGAGCTGGGCGCGCGCCCAGCGCTCGGCCGCCGTCCCGTGCTCGTAGTACTCCGTCGGCGCGTTCATCGTGCCCCTTCCGCCGTTCAGGTGGTTCCTCCGCCGGCTCCAACACGCTCGGCGAGTGGAACATTCCACTCAACACGGCCGCCCCTGCGGGGCTAGGTTGTGCGCATGAGCAATCTCGATCGCCAGCCCGCTCTCTCCGCCTGCGGAGGCCGCGGATTCGTCGTGGCCGAACCGGTGCGCGAGCTCCTCAGCCCGCGCACGGTCAAGCTGGGGGAGTCCACCGAGGTACGCCGACTCCTGCCGAACCTGGGCCGCCGCATGGTGGGCGCCTGGTGCTTCGTGGACCACTACGGACCGGACGACATCGCCGACGAGCCCGGCATGCAGGTCGCACCGCATCCCCACGCCGGACTCCAGACGGTGAGCTGGCTCCACGAGGGCGAGGTGCTGCACCGCGACAGCGTCGGCAGCCTGGAGACGATCCGGCCGCGCGAGCTGGGCCTGATGACCTCCGGCCGGGGCATCAGCCACTCCGAGGAGAGCCCGCGCCCGCACGCGCGTTTCCTGCACGGCGCCCAGCTGTGGGTGGCCCTGCCGGACGCACACCGGAACGTGGAACCGCACTTCCAGCACCACGCCGACCTGCCGACGGTGACGGCCCCGGGTCTGACGGCCACGGTCATCCTGGGCACCCTGGACACGGCGACCTCGCCCGGCACGGCGTACACCCCGATCGTGGGCGCGGACGTGGCCCTGGCCGCGGGCACCGGGACCCGGCTCCCGCTCGACCCGGACTTCGAGTACGCCGTCCTGTCCATGTCCGGCGAGGCCCACGTCGACGGCGTCCCGGTCCTCCCGGGCTCGATGCTCTACCTGGGCTGCGGCCGCACGGAACTCCCGTTGCGCGCGGCCACGGACGCGGGCCTGATGCTCCTGGGCGGCGAACCGTTCGAGGAGGAGATCGTGATGTTCTGGAACTGGATCGGCCGCTCCCACGAGGAGATCGCCCAGGCCCGCGAGGACTGGATGAGTGGGTCGAGATTCGGCGAGGTGAAGGGCTACGACGGCCCTCCGATTCCGTCCCCCGAACTGCCGCCAACTCACCTGAAACCCAGGGGAAGACTGCGTTGACCTGCCATTTCATGCCGCCCCAGACTGGGCGCAGCGCGCGCGGCGCCCTTTCCGCTTCTTGTTGCCGAACGGGGGTCGTCGGACATGGTCCGACGGCCTTCGGGGTGCGCGATCGAGTCTCAGGTGTTGTCGGCTGTAATCAACCCTGGTTGGACGAATGCTGACCTTGCGCTGACTTTACTGACGAGTGGTCAGATCGGTCCTAGGTTTGCGCTGGATTGCCTTGCCCGCAAGGGAGGGCAGATATGTCCCTTGCCTCGTCGGCTCCGACGGCCTTGTCGGCGGAGCCGGCCAGGCCGTTCGATCTGTCGCCGGAGTGGACGCGTGGGCATGTGCTGGACCTTGTGGGCAAGCCCGGCGGCCTGCCGCCCGGTCGGCCTCGGTCCGGTCCGGGTGACGACCGTGGAGTGGACCCCGGAGGGACGTCCTGCCCGCGGGGCCGGACCCGCTGGGCTGACCCTCGGCGCGGGACCCGTCCGAATACTCCGAGGAACACAAGGTGAGAGTGCCGAACACGGCAACGACCGCAACGGCGACGGTGGGCGACGTTCTACGCGTCGTGGTCGCCATGGAACCCCGCCCCGACTGGAACCTCCCGGCCCTCGCCCAGGCAGGCGCGCCGCCAAGACGCCCTGGGGTGGACATTCGCCCCCACGCAGTTGGCACGCTATGGCCCGACGATGGCGCGCAGGGCGGCGAGGTGCGCCTGATACGCCTCGCGCCCGTGCCGGGTCAGGCGTAGCCAGACGCGTTGGCGGGTGTTGCGCACGGCCTTGCGCTGCTCGACGTAGCCGGACTCCATCAGCACGGTGACGTGCTTGCTCAGCACGGAGGCAGAGACGTCGAGCTGCCGCTGGACCACTGCGAACTCGGCCTCGCCGGCCGTGTCGAGCAACGCGCAGATACGAAGCCGGTTGGGCGCGTGGATGGTGGCGTCGAAGCCGTCCATGGGGTTGGTGGCGCCGCTGTTCACGAGGCTTTCCGGTGCACGCGTACGAAGGCGAGGTGGAAGGCGATCGACACCGCGGCGCCGATGGCGGAGGCGGCGAACAGCCAAAGAGGCTCCCGGCTGGCGCGGAAGGCGAAAGCCGAGCCCACCAGCAGCGCAGGCAGCCCGATCCCGAGCGGTACGGTGGCGCGCTTGGGCAGCACATCGAAGCGCAGCGCCACGCCGGTCTTCTTGCGCCAGTTCACGCCCGCGACACTGAACAGCACCATGTACGCCGCGGTCATCACCAGCATGATGACGCCCCAGGCGAGGTTGGGAAGCAGCCACCGGGGACTCGCCAGCGTGCCCCCATAGACCGGCGGTATGGCAGCGATGTACAGCGTGAGAGTAATGGCGAACCAGCGCGGCCAGGGGGTGGCGGACAAGGCGGCGACGGATGCCCGGACCTGCTCAGTGTCGGCCAGCGCGGCGCGTGCCTGTTGTGCGGTCGGGCGAATGGCGTCCTCGTTAGTTTCCATGACGGAAAGACTAGTGATGTGTTTCCGTCACGGCAAGTTGAAACTTTCTGTCACGGAAAGACTCTTCTCCAGTCCGCGGGCAGCGTCCTCCGCCCAGGGCTGCCCTGGGGACCCTCCCGAGGCGCATGTCTGCGCTGCGGCCACCCTCGATCACGCGGTCTTGTAACCACTTCGCTGGTTGGAGTTCAGCAGACTCGCGGGCAGGGCTGATTCAAAGTCGCGGTGATCTTGTTGTGGTGCTGGTCAGCTGATGCCCAGGAGCTTGGGTGTTCTGCGGCGCCGCCTTGGACCACTGACCGATCGCCGCCCATGTGCGGGCACCGGCTGTCACCGCGCACGCCGCGACCAGCAACACCGCCACGAACGGGTGACGCACTCCACGCCGCCGGCGCGGATCGGGCAGCACCGCCAGCCGGTCCACGAGCGACGGCAGCACACGATCTGACGCGACGGCGACTTGATCAAGCAGAGGGTGGCAGACTGGCGGCACATCGAAGCTCCGGCTGAGAACGGCGACCTGGCAAGGTCATCCGTCTTCAACCGGAGCTTCGATGCATCCGTCGTGGCCCCCGAACCGATCGTCACATCCCTGCGGCCAGGCACCCCACAAGATCACTACGACTTTGAATCAGCCCTGGGCAGGCAGCAGAGCGACGTCGGGGGCGAGGCGGGCGTGGTGCCGGAACAGGAATCCGGGCCGAGTCGGAGTAGATCTTCAGCTGTGCCCGCGGGATGAGACCGGCGAGCAGGCGGGAGTAGCGGGGAAGATCATCGGGTTGCCGTTGCCGTTGCCGTTGCCGTTGCCGTTGCCGTCGCCGTCGCCGTCGCCGTCGCTGTTCACGACGTACACCGGCGCCTATGTCGTGGTAACCCGTTCCAGGAGCGAGGTGTCGGGGCTGCCGCAGGCGGTGACCGCGTCGTACTGCGCCCGGTGCGTCCGCCACGCGGTGCGCACGCCCAGTTGCTCCCGCGTGAACATCCGGCCCGTGGCCTTCTCGCCGGCCGACCGGATCTCGGATCCGCCGCCGCTGATCCGCGGATGCCCTTTCCGTACCGCCGTCGTCGACGGCAACGGGAGAATTCCCGGAGGCTGCCCATCTCGCCCGGCGGCGCAAGCCTTCCGTCCTCACTCATGTACCCGACACGAGGCCCCATTCTTCGTGTTTGAATGGAAAATGGCGCAATAGGGATGCCGCTATGACCAGGTAGGGGCCATGGAACCATCTCCGCCCAGCCCCGGGGCCGGCCCCGGTATGGAACACGTGGAAGCTCTCATGGCCGAGGTGATGCGGGAGACCGGTGCGTCGGCCGGCTTGCTCTACCTGCTGCCGCCCGGGGACCGGCTGCTGTGGCTGGCTCTGCTGTCCGGTGTGCCCCGGCAGATCGCCGCGCCGTGGTCCCGCGCCTCGCTGGACGCTTCGACCCCGGTCACGGACGCCATCAGGCAACGGGGCCCGGTCTGGCTGGAGAGCCAGGAAGAGGTGGCTCGTCGCTACCCGCAGCTGGGCCTCGTCCTGCCCTACGACTTCACACTTGCCGCGGCTCCCTTCACCAGCGACACCCGGGCATGGGGCGGCCTGGCGCTGCTGTGGCCGGTCGGGCACCCTTCCCACCTGAGCGCTCAGCAGCGTGCGGCCGTCACCGCACGCTGCCGGCAGACGGCGCTTCTTCTGCAGCAGGCCGCCGATCAGGGCTACCCGCTGCTGCCACCCGAGGAACCCCGCTACCTTCCTGCTCCCCCCGAGGACGCGGACCCCGCCCGGGCCGCGGCCGCGCTCGGCTTCACCGAACGCCTTCCCGTGGGCTGCTGCGCACTGGACCTGGAGGGCCGGCTCACCTTCATCAACTCCGCGGGGGCCGATCTCGTCGGCGCCGATGCCGCCTTCCTCGCGGGCCGCCGACCCTGGGAAGCACTGCCGTGGCTGCACGCACCGGTGAGCGAGGAAAGCTACCGCGCGGCTGTGATCACCCGCCTGCCCACCTCGTTCACCGCTACGCGGCCCCCGAACGCGCCGTTGCTCTTCCAGCTCTACCCCGACGACAGCGGGATCAGCGTCCACATCACCCCTGCCCCGCGACGGGCGGCCACCATGCAGGCCACGCCGTCCGGTGAATCAGTCGGCGCCCTGGGCCTGTACCACCTCACATACCTGGCGGCCGCCCTCACCGAGGCAGCCACCGTCCAGGACGTGGCCGGCGTCGTCGCCGACCAGATCGTGCCCGCCTTCGGGCCCCAGGGTCTCGTCCTCATGCTCGCCGACGAAGGGCGCCTGCACATCGTCAGCCACCGCGGCTACAGCACCGAGTTCATCAACCGCTTCGACGGCACACCCCTGACCTCCCGTACCGTGACCACGCACGTACAGGCAACGGGCGATGCTGTCTTCTTCCCCAGCTTCGCCGACTTCCGGCGCGCCTATCCCGACGCACCCCGCTACGACGCCAGGAAAGCCTGGGCGTTCCTGCCACTGACCGTCTCCGGCCGCAGCACCGGCTCCCTCGTCCTCTCCTACGACCAGCACCGCCCCTTCCCCCCGGCCGAACGGGCTCTCCTCGCCTCCATGGCCGGACTGATCGCGCAAGCCATGGACCGCGCCCGCCTCTACGACGCGCAGCACTCCCTCGCCCACACCCTCCAGACCGGCCTGCTCCCTCCGGCCCTGCCGCACGTCCCCGGCCTGGACGTCGCCGCCCGATACCAGTCCGTCGGCCACGGCACGGACATCGGCGGCGATTTCTACGACCTCATCCACGGGCCCGCCGCGACCACAGCCGTGATCGGCGACGTCCAGGGCCACAACACCGCCGCCGCCGCCCTGATGGGACAGGTCCGCACCGCTGTCCACGCCCACGCCAGCGCCGGCACCTTCCCGGGCGAACTCCTGGCCCGCACCAACCGCCTCTTGGTCGACCTCGACGCCGGGCTGTTCACCAGCTGCCTGATCGCCCGCCTCGACTTCGCCCGTCACCGCGCCAGCCTCGCCACCGCAGGCCACCCCCCACCCCTGCTCCGCCACCCCGACGGCCGCACCGAAGTCCTCAGCGTGCCCCCCGGGCTGCTGCTGGGCATCGACCCCGACGCCGAGTACCCCACCACCGAGATCCCGCTTCCACCCGGCGCCGTACTCGTCCTGTACACCGACGGGCTCGTGGAAGTCCCCGGCACCGACATCGACCACGCCACCGATGTCGTCGCCCGACACCTTGCACAAGCAGAAACCCACAGCCTCGACGACCTCGCCCAGAGCCTCCTCCGCCACGCCGAACACTCTGCGGGGCACCACGACGACATCGCCCTCCTGCTCATCCGCCCCCACCCGTGACTCGGGGCTCCGTCACCCCGCTCCCCGGTTGCCGCGATCGACGACCCCGCAGTGCCGCGGAGAAGGGCCCGCACGGACAGTTGGGTGCGGGCCAGGGGCAGACCTTGTCGACAGGTGAGGTGACGCTGATCCGCCCAGGAGGGACAACACCCGCATCGGACAGGAGGAGGCGGCGGTCGACGGCAATCGGATGGTGTTCCGGCTGCCCCCGGGCACCGAGGCCCCCCCCGCGGAGCTGAACATCTTCTTCCCCGCCCGCAAGGCGCTCTGCATGGCCGAGACGCCGCCAACAACCTGCCGACCCCGCGCGGCGCCCAGGTACGCGACCCTCACGTGTCGTCGTGCCACCTGACCGGGGCGATCAATCCGTACGGCGCGGACGCGGAGGTCGCGTTCGCCTCGCACCACTGACCGGAGTGGGGCCGCAAGCGGGTGATCTCCCTCCCACCGGAGCAGCGCGCCCTGCGCGACCAGACGCTGCGAATGCTCAACCCCGGCCTGACCGGCCAGGAGATCGCCGAGCGGATGCAGGTCCCGCCCATGCTGAAGAAGGCCTGGCGCACGCATGGCTGCGCGTGTTGACGCGGACGACCAGCGGCCGCAGGTCACCGACCGCCCGAGGCGACTTTCGCAGCGGCCGCCCCAGCCGAAGGTAACGAGTAGGTAACGCCGCACCAGGGTGCGGCGGGCGTTCGCTCTTTTCCAGTGAATCAGCCTTCGAGACACGGGAGCACAGAGCGCATGAACACGAGAATCGGCAGGGTCCTGGCCGCCGCGGCGTCCCTCACCACGGTGGCGGTCGGGACCTCGGCCTCCCCGGCCGCGGCTGACGACGCCAAGACCGGGCGCGTCCTGGTCGTCGTGGCGAACTTCGCCGACCGCGCGCACCCGGACGCGGCCGCGATGCGGGCGGACGCCCTGGACAAGTACTTCGGTCCGGGCGAGTCGCTGTCCACCTACTTCAGTGAGACGTCGCGTGGCCGGTTCACCTTCGGGCCCGCGGCCAAGGAGAAGGTCCTCGGTCCGCTGACCCTGAAGGAGAAGGCCGGCTGCGGCGGTAACGGCCAGCTGCGGATGGTCCGTGAGGACGTCGAGGCGCAGGTCGCGGCGAAGGGCCTGGTGCGGGGGAAGGACTGGGACTACCTGTCCATCGTCCTGCCCCACATCAGTTGCTACTGGTCCGGCATGGGATCCGTCGGTGGCCGCTACACCTGGCTGAACACCGGCAACAACAGTGTCTCCGAGACGACGATCCGTCACGAGTTCGGCCACAACATCGGCTTCGGCCACCAGGTCCGTTACCAGTGCAAGGACGGCAACCTCGTCGCCTGCAACGACCGTGCCGCCGTGGAGGGCCGTTCGCCGATGGGAGGCAACGGGGCGGCCGGGCTGTCCGCCAACCAGCTGATCCGGATGGGCTGGCTGGAGACCGCCGAGCACCAGCGGGCTACCGGCTCCGGCACCTTCAGCCTCAAGGCTCTCTACGGCTCGCAGAAGGGCACCCGGGCGCTGGAGATCCCGATGGGGGACAAGCAGAGCCTGCTGCTGGAGTACCGCCGCCCGTCCGGCCACCTCGACAAGAACCTCGACGGCGTTTACGCCTACCGCGTCACCGAAGGCCAGTACCACACTGCTGTCCCGATCGGCCTGGCCGCGACCGAACGCAACGCCGGCGTCACCGAACTCCGTGACGACGCCTCCAAGGTGACGGTGAAGATCACCGGCAAGACCGCGGACGCGGCCACCGTCGCGGTCGGCCTCGACGGCAAGGCCCCGGCCGCCGGCGCCGCGCCGAGCACCGCCGTCGCGCCGGAGGACGCGGCCGACAAGACCGCCCCCATGGAGGTGACCGACCCGACCGTGCCCACCGGTCCCGCCGACGTCGACGAGAGCGGCACCGACGGCTCGCACGAGAACCACGAGCAGGGCGGCAACACCCCGGACGTCAAGGGGTCCTCGGAGGCCGCCGCGTCCGGGAAGGTCGGCAAGGCTCCCGGCCTCGCGGGCCAGAACCTCGCCGCGACCGGCAGCGACGGCACCACGCTCACGCTGACCGCCCTCGGCGGCGGTGCGCTCCTGATCGGCGGCGCGTTCGTCGCGACCCGCCGCGCCCGCTCCCGGCGCGGAGCCACCCCGGCCAACTGACCCTTCTCCAGGCGGCGTCCGGCCCGGCCGGACGCCGCCTCCGTCCGCCCTGGCCCCGTGGCTTGCCCCCCTCCCGGGCATCACGGAGGCCCGGGCCGGCCCCGACCGGGGCGTCCGCTCCATCCCGCCGGGACCGCCCCGGCCGAGTCGCCGGAGGCATCCCGCCCATGACCATGACGCATTCGGAGGGCGCCGCGCACTGGGCCGGCCCACCGGCTGACCGGCAGCAGTATCCCCACGACCTGTCATCGGACGTCTGGTACACGGGGGTTCCGCCCCAGCCGCCCGGTACCCGGTACGGCCACGAGGCGCTCCCGTCGCCCGACAGCTGGTACCCCCAGGAACCGCAACCCTCACCGGACACCTGGTACACCTACTCGCCTCAGGCGTACGCGCCGCCCCCGCACTTCTACGAGTGGCCCGACCCACCGCACCCTTATGCCCCTGCGGCACACCTGCCGCTCCAGCCGGACGGCACCTGGTACACCGAGCACCCGCCGCACTCGCCCGGCGCCTGGTACACCGCCGTGCCGCTCCAGTCGGACGGCACCTGGTACGGCCATGAACCGCTCCCGCTCCCGTACCCGTACCCGGACACCTGGGAGGTCGGCCAGGAACAGGCGTACGCCTCCGCTCCACACCTCGGCGAGTGGCCGGCCGGCTCCGGGGAGAACGACGGCCTCGGGCCGCCGCTCCCGTCGGTGTCGGCCCAGGAGCCGGAGGCGATGCCGCCGGAGGCGGAGCAGGCGCCCGCCTCGCGAAGGGCCGGAGCCCGGCGGGCAGCGGCCTCCCGTGCCGCTTCGGGGCGACGGCGGACCGCACGCGGTCGGGCAGGTTCAGGACGCCGCCGCAGGCAGCCGCCCTCCACAGTCGCCGCCCGGGCGGCGAGCACCGTGATGGTCACGTCCGGACTGGCCATGGTCCTCTTCGTCGTCAACCAGGTGTTGTGGAGCAACGTGCAGGCCCGTACGGAGGCCGACGAGGCCCGGGCGAGACTGGAACGAGCGTGGAGCCAGGGGGCCGCGGAGTCCCGCGCCGGTGGTGAGGACGCCGGGTTCGCGCCGGGTGAGGGCTTCGCGATCATCCGTATCCCGAAGCTGGACCTGGAGTTCCCGATCGCCGAGGGCATCGGGACGCAGCAGGTCCTCGACAAGGGGCTGGTGGGCCACTACCCGGGCACGGGAATGCCCGCGGACGCCACCGGGAACTTCGTGCTGGCCGCGCACCGGAACACCCACGGGGAGCCGTTCCGGGAGATCGGCCGGCTGGTGCCGGGGGACCGGATCGTGGTGGAGACCTCGAGCGCCTCGTACACCTACGAGGTGTCCGGCCGTATCCCGGAGACGCCTCCGACCGACGTGAGTGTGCTCCGGCCCGTCCCCGGCGGGTCGCCCTTCACCGTGTCCGGCCGCTACATCACCCTGACGACGTGCACGCCCGAGTTCAGCACCCGGGGGCGCCTGATCGTCTTCGGGAAGCTCGTCGAGGAACAGCCCAGAGCCCAGGTCTGAACGCCCGGGCGGGCCGGTGTTAAACGACGTCGACTTCTGCCCCGGACCGCCCCGGACCGCCCCGGGCGTGGCGGGGGCGTCGGCGCGCCGCGCCCCGAGTGTCCGTTTCAGCCGACGTTGACGGCGCCCCAGGCCTGTTCCACGGTCCGGTACTCCTTGCTGCCCTTGCCGTGCAGGTCCCGTACAGGTCCCGTGCACGGTCGTGGCCGTCCCGGCTGGAGAGCCCCGGGACGCAGCGTGGGATACTTGATCATGCCTGTGACCAATCCGTGGCTGGCCGGCCCGTCACCGAAGCAGCGGCTCGATCGCGAGCGGCTGGAAGAGCGAATACTCAATCTGCTGTCATCGCAGAACATGTGCGTGATTGCGACGGCGGGACCGGAGGGGCCACTCGCGACGCCGGTGCGGTACTTCCACCTCGACTTCGCGGTGATGTTCTCGACAGCCGCTGGTTCGCCGAAGATGAGGAATCTCGCCGCGGATCCCAGAGTGTCGGTGGGGATCTTCGCTCCGCTGGTCGGGCAGGCCAGCAGCCGAGGTGCCCAGCTCTTCGGCAAGGCTCGCGTACTGTCCGAAGACGACCCGGACTTCGAGCACTATTGGCCGGCTTTCCGCTGGCAGTCCGACCATGTCGAGCGGTCGCGTTCTCTCGACGAACCGCCGTCGGGGCCGCTCGTCGTGATCGAGGCCGAGCGGATCGTCTATACCGAGCACTGGCTGCGGCGCGAGGGGTTCGCGCCGCGTCAGTTCTGGACCCGCGCGGACACGTAGCCGGGATCTTTCGGCCGGCTGTCGGGGCGGTCAGCCGGCCTTGGCGGGTTCCTCGGCTCGGGCTCGGGTGCCGGTGAGGCGGTAGGAGCCGGTGCCGGTCTCGATGATGGTGCCGTTGAACGTGAGCCGGTCGACGATCGCCGCGCAGAGCCGGGGGTCGGTGCACGTCGACAAGCGACGTCACTACTGCTCGACAAAGCCGTCTCCGTGGGTCGGCGAGGACGGGGCGGACCGGGCGGCTGCGGGTGCACCTCGTGGTCAGGTCGGCTCCTTCGCCGTTCCGGGGCCCATCCGAGAGGCCACGGGGAAGGGCGGCCCCGGTCACGGCTCGGACCGTCGCGGTACTCCTCTGCACCCGCACGACCGTCCGCCGACTCTCCTGCCGGGTTGTCCGAGCGCATGATGATGGACGAAGAGAAGGCGCACCTCAGAGACATGGCCGGTCGGTCCGCTGCGGATGCTGCCCGGTCCCGGTCCCGGTCCCGGTGCAGGGTGGGGGCTGCCGGGGATCCCGGGCTCGTACGAGACCACCCTGATGTATCTGCTGCACAAAGCCCTGATGTCCGGAGTTCCCCGGCGCCGGGCCTTCGGCGCGTCAGTAGTAGACGAGATCGGGGACCTCGCGCTGGAGGGCGGTTCGGGTGGCCGGTCCGTACTGGCCGGAGGGGTCGGCCGTGATCCGGCGGAGTTTCTGGTAGGCGGCGACCGCATTGGCCACGCGCCGACTGTAGACGCCGTCGGCCTCCGCCTTGTAGAGGCCGAGGAATTGCAGCCGGTACTGCAGGGCGGTCACTTCGGGGCCGTCGGCGCCGCAGCACAGGCTGACGGGTCCCCGTGAGGGTGATGCGGTCCCCGGCCCGCTGCTGGACGGGCACGGTGATCCGGGGAGATGAGGGACGGTGCACCGGCTGGCACTCCCGTCGGAGGGGGCGGGCGCAGCGAGGCGTGGAGAGGACGGGGGCGCGACCGTCGGGGTGGTGGTGCGGGGGTCGGGCCTGTCCCCGTCGACCGGACTCGGCTGTCTCCCGGCCGGTGGTGCCGCAGGCGTCATGGCCGGCCCGGCGTCCGGGGGCGAGGCGGACGTCACCACCGGCACGGCTCGCTGCGCGGTGCCGCCCGGACCGGCCGGGCCTCCGGTGAGCGCGGTCGCGCCGGCCACCGCCGCCAGCACGGTCATCGCTCCCGCGACCGCGGCCGTCCGGTGCCGGTTGACGGCGCGGCGCGTACCGGGCGTCGCGTCGCGGGGATGGGTGACTGCCAGGCTGTGGCGGATCGGGTGCAGGGTGAGGGTGTCGTCCTCGGACGGGTTGGACGGGTGTGCGGCGGCGGAGGCGTCCTCGGGGCGCGTCGGCACGTCCATGGGGTGGGGTCGCCGCGCAGCCGAGGCCTCGCGCGGCGTCACAGGCGGCTCGGTTTCCGGGAGGTTCCAGCCTGTTTCCCGGGTAGCGGGCTGCTCGGACAGGTAGCCCTGCATGATGCCCCACACCGGGCCGGGGCCGGTGACCGTGTCGGGGGGCTCCACGTCATGCGGCGGCTCCATGTAGGGGCGCACCCGGGTCCATGCGAACGGCTCGGCCTCGTCGTGCGCGTGGGCTTCGCGGTCGGTATGTGCGTACGCACCGGCCGCGACGCAGGGGCAGTCGTCACCGCACCGTGGTGAGGCGGCATCGCAGTGGGGGCTGTGCGGTCGGGGCACTCTTGTGCGTCCTCTTCTCGCAGGTGCTCGGTGCGGGCGTTCCGCGCCGGTGTTCTGACAGGCGTCGTGCCCCGAGGTGTCGTTCCCTCGAGTACCTGGTACGGGACCGGCCGGGGATGATGCGGTCCCCGGGCCGGTTTCGGCCTCGCCCGGGCGAGGCCGCCCGGCGCGGGACAGGTGTCAGCGGCTGTCGCGCCCGCGTCTGGCGATCCCCAGAAGGAAGACGCCGCCGAGCAGCAGCAGGGAAGCACCGATGGTGGCCAGTACGGTGGTGCCCGTGCCCGTGCCCGTGTCGTTGCCGGCGGCGGCCAGGTGGATGCTGTCCCCGGTTTCGACGCCCGTGCCGGGGGGCACTGCGGCGGCCGGTGCGGGCACGCCGTTCAGGCTGATGGCGACGGTGGCGCCGGCTGCGTGCTTCGAGGTGACGGAGACCGTCAGCTTGCGGGCGCTGCCGGTGAAGCGGGCGACCGCGCTGTTCCGGTCGTCGGCGGTGCTCCAGCGGATCGGGTCGGCGGCGCGGTAGGAGTCGCCGGTCACGCGGTAGGCGTGGACGCCGTCGAAGCACCTGTCCAGGCTGCCTTCGGGACGCGGGTACTCCAGCACCGGCCGGTCCTGGTCCAGAGGGGCTTCCGGGGTCCGCAGGCCGTCCTGCTCGCCGTACAGCGGCCGGGGGGTGAACGTGCCGGATACGGTGACACGCCAGTGTTCGGACGCGGTGAGGTAGCCGCTGTCGACAAGCGGTGTGGTACTGAGGTTGATCTCTGCGCTGAAGCAGCTCATCGGGGACTTGCGCCCGGGGCCGTCCGTGCAGTCGGTGAGGTCGCCCTCCCGGCACAGGATGCCGGGCTGGTGGAGGTGGCCGAGGTGGTGGCCGAACCCGTGGACGGCGACGGGTGGGTCGGCGATGCCCTTCGACGTCTGGATCCAGGTGATGGGGCCGCCGGTGGTGCCCGGTCCGGCCCAGGAACAGCCGATGGTGGGCAGGACCCTGGCCAGGCCGGGCGCCTCGAAGGGGCCGATCACCTCTTCCGGAACGGCGGGTACGCAGCCGATCCGCCCGCGCGAGGAGACCCGCTCGTCGTAGGGCGTCAGCGAGCCCTCGGTGCCGAAGTGGCGGGCGGCGAAGTCCTCCTTGGCCGCTGCCGGTCCGGTGTCCGCCCGGTGCTGCAAGTCCGGCATCACGACCAGCACACGGTCCGGCCCCGCTCCGTCTGCGGGGGCGGACGACGCCGCCGCCGAACCCGCGCACAGCGCCGCCGACGCCGCCACCGCCCCGGCCACTCGCTTCAGGCCGAATCCCATGTCGCTCCGTCCTCCGTTGCCTCGTTCCTTCAGCAGAAGAGAGCGACGAGGCATCCGGAGCCTCCCGGCGCATTACTCTTCCTTTACTTTCGGCGGGCAGCTCGGCCTCTGAGCGGAATCGACCACGACCGGTAAGTAAAGGGTGGGCAAAGGGATGGGATGTGTGGCGGCCCGGCGACCTCTGTAGTCATGTGCCCTGTGGCCACCGGCGGACGACCACGACCTCCCGGGACGGACGGCCGACGGCACTCGACGACTGGAGGAACCTTCCGATGAACGATCCCCGCATCAACCCCGTCCACGCCTTGCCGGACGGCGAGGCCGAAGTCCACGTGGTGCTACGGCTCCAGTGGGACGACGTGGCCACACTGGGCCGGGACGCCGGCCGGCTGGCGGCCCGGCTGCAGCGGCACGTCACGCTCGACGAGGCGGTGAGCCACCGCCTGCGCGCCACCAGCTTCGGCGTGCCGGCGGTCACCGAAGGATCGTCCCGCACCGGCCCCCTGGCACAGAGCGTGGCCCTGGGCGGCCTGTCGACGGCGGGCCAGGCGAACGAGGCGGGCCAGAAGGCCACCCCGCAGGCTTCCGTTGACGCGCCTGCCCACGCAGAGGCCGCCGGCCGGGTACCCGTCCCGCGCACTCTCGGATCCCCGGAACACGCTCGGCACGCCTCCGCCTGACCGCGCCCCGGCAGCCGTGCCCCAGCACATCCGTGGCGCGCACGGGACTTCGCGCCACCGCCGGGGCACGGCCTGCCCGGTCACCAGTCGGTGCGGAAGTGCAGGGACGGGGAGGCGTAGTAGTGGGGGGAGGTGACGATGAGTGAGCCGTGTGCCTCGCCCCGGGCTGCGGGGGCCCAGTCGTCGAGGCCGAGGTACATGCCGTCGCTGGTGAAGATCCCCGCGGTGCCCTTGTCGTCGTGCCGGTTGATGCTCCACACCTGGAGAGGGTCGGCGGGGTCGCAGACCGCCTGCCGCACGGGGGCGCCGTCGACGGTGGTGCCGGTGTGGGCGAGGCACATCCCGGTGCCCGCGTTCCGGAGCATCACCCGGCGGCGCTTTTCCTGCGGGGTGACGTCCCACTCCTGGTGGGCCGCGCCGGTGCACGCCGCCTCCCTCGGCTGCGCACCGACTGCCGTGCTGCCGCCGGGGATCTCCATGCACAGCCCGGTGGAGTCGATCCGCAGCCGGGTGCGGTCACCCGAGCGTGCCAAGGCTGCCGTCGCCGAGGTGGTGGCCGCGTCCGCCAGGGCGACGGGCGGCAACGAGGAGGCGGAGCCGGAGGGGGTGGCGCCCGGGGCGGCCGTGGGAGTCGGCTCAGCGGCCCCGGACGCGGCGGCTCCGGGAAGCCTGGGAGCCTCCCGGACGACGGGCGGGGCGGCCCTGCCGGGACCGTCCGCCTGGGGGACGGTGACGTAGACCAGGGCGCCGATCGCCGTCACGGCCGCCAGCGACACCCCGGCGAGCTGGGCGCCCGCCAGCCCCGAGCCGCCGGCTGCGGCAGCATTGCCGGCCGCCGCACCCCCGCTCCCCGCGGCAGCGGCCGTGGCGGCCGTTGCGACGTAGGAGGAGAGGTACTTCTCGGCCCCCCACAGCAGCACGGCGCCGGGCAGCACCAGCCGCAGCCGGGAGTTGATCTCTGTCAGATCGCGGAACGCATCGCGGCAGTTCGGGCAGTCGCCGAGGTGGCGGTCGAGTCGTCGGCCGGTGGGCCGGCGGCCGCGGCGCACCGCCGCGGCCATGAGGGGGCTGAAGCGGCGGCATTCGACCGACGCCCGCGGGCCGTGCGCGTGCTCCGACAGATAGGCCTCGCGCAGCCCTTCCCTGGCCCGTTCCGCGAGCGACCACACTCCGCTGGCGCTGAGTCCCAGCATGGTCCCCACCTGCTGGGCGCTCTCCTGCTCGACGACGGTGTGCCACAGCACGGCCTGCCAGCGCTCGGGCAGCGTACGGAACCCGCGCAGGACCAGGTCGTCCTCCTCGTCGCGGAGCGCGAACTCCTCCCCGTCCCGGGCGTGGGGAGCGGCCTCCTCCCAGCGCTCGACGTCCTCCGTGAGCTCGGACCGTCGCGCCGTGGCCGTCCATGCCACCGCCGTCCGCCGCACCACGGTCAGCAGGTACGGCCGCCACGGCCCCGTCGGGCCCCCGCCCGACCGCACCGCCTCCAGCGTCCTGGCGAACGCCTCGGCAGCCAGGTCCTCGGCGGTGTGCGCGTCCCGGCAGCACGAACGCGCGTAGGCCAGCACGGCGGACCGGTGGCGCGCGTAGAGCTCGGCCATCGCGCCCTGCTCCGAACCGTCGCGTATCGCCTGCGCCAGTGCCTCGTCGGAAAGTTCGGCGACGGAGGGTCCCGCGTACTCAGTCATGGTGCTCCTGAAGTTCGGCCGGACGACGCGGGATCGCGTGAACCGGAAGCGTCGGCCGACGGCCCCGTCGAGGGGCTCGGCAGCCGGTCGCTCCCGGTACGCCCTACCGGAATCCATGAGTCCGGCAGGCGTCGTCCGACGAGAATAGACATACGTTCGACAGATGGGGCACCCGCGGTCACGCGGGTGCAGACAGGCACACGGCGGCGGGGCACCCGCCGCCGGGTCCGGCCGGAATCGGCCGGGCGGCCGGGCGGCCGGATAAGCCCCGACCGTCCCAGGACGCCCGCGTCCGACCCTCCGGGACATGTCGGGCCGGCCCGGTGGCGCGCCGGGCGGGCCACCGGGGTCTCACCGGGACGACCCGGGGCCCGCGAGGCGGCGCTTGAGGGCGAGCGCGCCGCCGCCCGCTCCGAGCATGAGCAGCCCCGCCAGGGCGTACACGCCCGCGCCGCCCGCGCCGCCCGCGCCGGTCCACGCGAGTTCACCGTCCGGACCGTCGGGTCCGCGCCCCGTCCCGCCGGTGTCCGTCCCCGGGGTCGTGGGGCTTGAGGTGGTGGGGGTCGGCGGAACGGTGCTCGTGCCCGGCGGGGGCACCGCCACGCCGGGACCGGACGGGGACGGAGCCGTCGGCGGCGACGGGGCGGCCGGCCCGCTCGGCTGCGGACCCGTGGGTTCGCCCGGTTCTGTCGCAGCGGGCTTCGACGGGACAGGCTCCGGCGTCCGCTCAGGGACGCAGTCCCGCGTGCCCCCGTTCCACGCCGCGATCAGCCGGTCCTTGATCACGGGCCGGTCCGGTCCCTCGGGCAGCGGGCCGTGCCGTTGCCCGTCCCGGGCGTCCAGCCGTCCGTCGCACACGACGTCGTCCCGGTACAGGTCCACCTGCCCGAAGCACCCCGCGTCCGGCACGGAGATCCTGAGCACTCCCTCGGCTCCGCCCGCGACGGTGACCGTGTTCCAGTCGTGGAAGGCCTGCAGGCCGGAGGACTTCCAGGTCGCGCCGTGGGTCCGGTACGAGGCCAGCGAAGCGACGCAGCTCTCACGCCCGGCCGCACGGACCCGGATCCGGACGGTGCCGTCCCGGCCGGGCTTCAGGCGGTCAGGCCCCAACTTCACCCGCCCCCGCCAGGCCACGCCGTCCACGGAGAACTCACAGGCACCGGCGGGAGACACCACGCCCGCGCCGTCCCCCGGCTCGTAACCCGCCGCGTCTCCGGTCTCCCAGCCCCGGCCCGGCGGAGTGCCATCGGCCCGGGCCGCGCCGGAGAAGCCGGCCCGCAGGGCGAGTGCGGCGGTCCCGGAGGCGGGCAGGCGCAGGGACACTCGGAGTCCCGGATCGTTCATGGACTTACCCGTCCTTCTTCTTGTGTGGGTGTTCACAAGAACCGATGTGTTCAGCTCCGCTCCCTCCCACCCCGTTACCGAACCGTTACCGAATGTCGTCGGAGCATGGGAAGGCAGCCGGTCATGCGCGTCAGCCGACGCACAGGGCGCCATGCGGCACCTGCTCCGGCCGGTGGGCGGTGGGCGGCGTGCTCCGGGCGTCGGCCGAAGCTCCTGCGGGTCCCCGTTCGGCTGACGATCCGCCGTCCGGAGTACCGCGCCCCCCGTCTGCGATCTGCCGCTCGGGTGCCCGGCCGTCGTGGTGTCCGGTGGCTGACCGCTCTGGGTACCAGGATGCGGTCAACGTTTCCCGACTCGGTAGGAGGCTTCCCGTGCTCGAGCGCAAGAACGGCAAGGGTCACAACCAGACTCAGATCACCTTCGTCCTGCCCGCCGATACCCCGCCCGGGCCGGTCAGCGTCGTCGGTGACTTCAACGGTTGGCAGCCAGGCAGGCACGAATTGCGGCCGCGCAACGACGGCACGCGAGCTGTCACCGTCGCCCTGCCCCGTGAAAGCACACACGCCTTCCGCTACCTGGCCGCAGGCGACTACTGGTTCAACGACGAAAGCGCCGATGCGCTCGACGGCTCCAACGGCCTCCTGCACACCTGACCGACCACAACGGCGTCCGCCTGTGTCGTCCGGGCTATGTCGTCCGGGGCGAAGTCACGGCCTCACGATCGTGGTCCAGCTCGATGTCGACCTGCGGCGCCCGCTGGAGCGTGTTGTGGACGGTGCAGTGCGAGGCGACGGCGAGAAGGCCCGGGCGCCGCTCCTCGGGCAGCTGTGGGGGCGGCACGATCACGAGGCGTACCGCGGTCACCCGGGCGGGGCGGTCGGTGGCCATGGCGAATTCCGCCCGCACACCCAGACCCTCGCAGGGCAGGTCGTGGCGGAGCAGGTAGCGCCCCGCGTAGAAGGCGACGCACGTGGCCAGGGACGCGGCGAACAGCTCGGTCGGCGTGGGCGCGGTGTCCGTCCCGCCCGCGCCGGTGGGCTGGTCGACGCGGAGGCGATGCCCGCGCACCTCGACCACGTAGACATCGCCTTCGAGGTGAGTGACGTCGAGCCGGTGGACGTCCCCTGGGGGCCGCGTACCGGTCCGCTCCGGTGTCGTGTCCGTCATGACGGACCTCCGATTCCTGTCGGTCGCTGCCATCGTGGGGGATCCGTAGGCCCTGGGCATGAGCCCTTCGGGCAGGTGTCCGGCCCGGTCGGCCCCTCGCGCTGCTGCGGCCGGCGCGCGAGGGCGCAGGACGCACCGAGCCATGCCGCGCCGGCGTGCGGAGGCCCTCATGAAGGTTCAGGTCACCGCAGGTCTGGACGGATCCCGGACAGCTCGGCATCACCTGCGTACCGGCTCAGGAGGTCCACCGGAACTCATGATCCGGTGTGAGCTCGCAGCCGGCATCGGACGTCTACGACGCCTTCGACCGACCGGGCGAGGCGTTCGGCCATGGGGATCAGGTGGTCGTCCCGGACGCTGCCGGTCAGGGTGGCTGTCCCTTGTGTGACGGTGACGGTGATCCCGTCGTGGGAGATCGGGAAGAGGCGTTCGACGACACTCCGCTGGATCTCGAGGGCGAGGTCTTCGTCGGTGCGGAGGAAGACCTTGAGGAGGTCCGCGCGGCTGACGATGCCCTTGAGGGTGCCGTCGGCGTCGACGACCGGGAGCCGTTTGATGTGCCGGTTGGCCATCAGGTGGGCGGCTTGGGGGAGGGTGGCGTCGGGGCGGATCGTGACCGCGGGGGTGGTCATGAGGTTCTCGGCGCGGGTGGAGCCGGCCTTGGCCGTGTCGCCGAGGCGGCGCATCTGCTCGATCATGCCGGGGCCGTGCTCGTGGAACTCCTCCTTGGGCAGCAGGTCGGCCTCGGAGACCACGCCGACGACGTGGCCCTCGCCCTCGACGACGGGGAGGGCGGTGACCTTCCACCGTTTCATCGCGGCGGCGATGTCCTTGAAGCCGGTTGTGGGGGTGACGGCGATGACCTTGGTGGTCATGACGTCGGCGACGGTGTAGGGGGTGGTGGAGGTCATGGCGGGATCCTCAGCGTGCGTAGGCGAGCGGGATTCCGCCGCCTTGAGGGGCGAACAGGTCGAGGAGCCGGGTACGGGCGGAGTCGAGCCGGTCGGCGATGACCGCTGACACGGCGACGGCGACGGAGCGGCCGACAGCCGAGTCCTCCTTGCAGAACTCCCGTACGGCTGTGGGCGAGCAGGGCCTCGCGCGCTTCCGCAGTCATCTGTTCGAGGACGCTGTGCAGGGTGCTCATGGTGTCCCTCCAACCCTTCGCCTCCACCGTGCTCGGTGGCCACCGTGCCCGTCAGGGCCGTGCGGTGCACACCGCGGGGTCCGTACGGCCCCGGTCAACGGACCAGGACGGCCTCTCCGGATTTGGGTACGACGGCCGTCCAGCCCAGTTCGTGGTCGATCCGGTCCCGCAGGGTCTCGGCGGCGCTCTCTTCGCCGTGGACGAGGTAGGTGGTGTGCGGGGGAGGGGCGGCGCGCAGCCAGTCGACGATCTGTCCGGCGTCGGCGTGGGCGGAGAAGTGCGGAACGTCGGCGACCTCGGCGCGTACGGGGACGTATTCGCCGAACATCTTGAGCGCGCGGGCGCCGTCCACCAGGTCGCGGGCGCGGGTGCCGGCGGCGGCGAAGCCGACGATGACGACGGCGTTGCGGGGGTCGGGAAGGGTGCGGTGGAGGTGGTGCAGGACGCGGCCGCCGGTGGCCATGCCGGCGGAGGAGACGATGATCGCCGGTCCGGTGGTGTTGTTGATGTCGATCGACTCCTGGACGGTCCGGGCGGCCAGGAAGGGTTCCGGGCTGATCGCCGCCTCGCCCTGGGCGAGGATGCCGGGGCGTATCTCGGGTGAGCGGGCGCGCAGGGCGTCGCGGTACACGTCGAGGGCGGCCAGGGCCATGGGGCTGTCGACGTACACGGGGACGTGGGCGGGCAGTGTGCCGTCGGCGCGGAGCGCGGCGAGCTCGTGGAGGACGACCTCGGTCCGGTCGATCGCGAAGGAGGGAATGACAACGGTCCCGCCCCGCGACAGCGCGCGGGTGATCACCGAGGCGAATTCCCGACGGGCGCTCTCGTGGTCGTGCCGCCGGTTGCCGTAGGTTGACTCCATCAGCAGCACGTCCGCCCCGCCGAACGGCTCAGGTGGCAGCAGAATCGGGTGCCCCGGGCGGCCGAGGTCGCCGCTGACGGCGAGGGTGTGCCCGTCCTCCAGGGTCAGGTGGGCCCAGGCGGAGCCGAGGATGTGGCCGCCGTGGTGCAACGTCAGCTTCGTGCCTGCCATGATCTCGACCTCGCTGCCCACAGGCACGGGGTCGAAGAACTTCACCGTGTGGTCGACGTCGTCATCGTCGTAGAGCGGCCTGGCGGGGCGGTGCTTGGACCAGCCGTGCCGGTTGGCGTGCTCGGCGGCCTCCATCTGCAGGCGGGCGCTGTCACGGAGCACGATCTCGGCGAGCCGGGCGGTGGCGGCGGTGGCCAGGACAGGCCCGCGGAAGCCGTGCCGGACCAGGCGCGGCAGGTACCCGCAGTGGTCCAGGTGGGCGTGCGTCACGACGACCGCGTGGATGTCGCGGGCGTCGCAGGGCAGCTTGTCCCAGTTGCGGCGGCGCAGGTCCGCCAGGCCCTGGAAGAGTCCGCAGTCGACGAGGATCCGGGCGTGGTCGCTCTCGACCAGGAACTTGCTGCCGGTCACCGTCCGGACACCACCGAGGAACCTCAGCAGGGCGGGACGGGCAGCGAGGGACGGGGCCGACCGGGACATGGCGGCGACCCTCCTTCCGGGGACGGGTGCCTTGTTCCACCGTCGCATCGCTGCGCTGGAAGGGCGAGACCCGACCGGTCCCAGCGGTAGGGGCCGACCGGCCCAAGCGCTGCGGAGGCTCGCAGGCGCAGCCTGGCTGTGAGTCCACCCTCGCAGCACAGAGAGGCCGCGCCATGAAGGCACTCGTCACCGGGGCCGCGATGGTCACCCACCGGTTCGAGCTGGACCGGATGCAGGAGGCGTACGACGTCTTCTCCCGCGCTGGCGACACCGGCGCCCTCAGGGTCGTCCTCGGCGGACCGCAGCACGACACGGTCGCCGTACCACCTCAGGAGCAGTGAGTTCCATGACGAGCACACCGAGTATGCGCCCTCAGCAGTCCGGCGAGGCGGTCGGTCGTACCGACCTCGGCCGCCGTATCGCGGCCCGCCGTATCGCCCTCGGCCTGAGCCGTGAGGAACTGGGCCGGATGTGCAAAGCAGACGGCAACTACGTGGCGTACCTGGAGGAGCATGCCGCGTCCCCGGCCATCGGCACCCTCGTACGCGTCGCCCACGCCCTCGGCGTCTCGGTCGACGACCTGACCGGAGCGAACGCGGGCCGTACCCAGGGCCGCTCCACCGCCCGCCTCGACGCAGCGCTGGTGCCGCTGGCCGAGGAGGAGTGCCGAACGCTGCTGGGCACGCACGGAGTGGGACGCATTGCCGTCTTCACCCCCGAAGGCCCGGCCGTCCTCCCGGTCAACTACCTCGTCGCCGGGGCCGACATCGCGTTCCGTACCGCCGTGGAAGCGCTCGCGGCCCGAGCGGCGGGCACGGAGGTCGCCTTCGAGATCGACAACATCGACGACATCACCGCCGGAGGGTGGAGCGTCTTGGCCGTGGGTGAACTGGAAGCAGTCACCGACGCCCGGGAGATCCAGCACCTGACGGCCACGGCCCGGTCCCAGCCCTGGGCCGGTGGCCCGCGCACCCACTGGATGAAGCTCACGCCCGTCCGGCTCACCGGCCGTCGCGTCATGCACGAGTCATGAACGGCCTGGGCGCGGTCGTCTTCGACACCGGACACCGACGGGGTGCGCGCCTTCCTCGCCTCCCGTCGGACCGGGCTGCCTCCGGGGGCGTCGCAGGACGCACCCGGATGCGCAACCGTCCATGCCGTCGCGGCCCGCAAAGAGGAGACCTTGGACCCCGAGACCTTCTGCCAGTCTCTTCGAACCGAAGAGACTGAAACAGAGGATTCGGCCGCTCCCGCCGGCCCGAACCGGTGACAGGTGGCGGCGACCATGGCCGCTTCGCGTGGCGGGGCGCACCCCTCTCGCACACTGTGGAGATACAGCCATCGAAAGGGTGAGTCGGGATGGACAGGCAGCTTGAGACTCCGCGCGTCGTAGTGGGTGTCGACGGATCGCCTTCGTCCCAGGCCGCGCTGCGCTGGGCGGTCCAGTACGCAGGCCTGGTGGGCGGGAAGGTGGACGCGGTCACCGCCTGGGACCTGCCCGGCGCCGGATCGTGGTCGGCCCCCGCGGTGGACACCGACTTCGACGAGGAGGATGCCGAACGGCGTCTGGTCGAGGAGGTACGGACGGTCCTCGGCGAGGACGGCGCCTCCCAGGTGCACGAGCGTCTGGTACGCGGCAACCCCGCCGAGGTCCTGGTGGACCAGGCAGAGGGGGCCGACTTGCTGGTCGTCGGCAGCCGCGGCCGTGGCGGGTTCCGGCGGGCCCTGCTCGGATCGGTGAGCCAGCAGGTGGCACTTCACGCCCCCTGCCCGGTCACCATTGTCCGACCGGACGCTCCCGCCGGGTAGCCGCAAGTAGCCGCACG
Source organism: Streptomyces sp. NPDC090021 (assembly GCF_044748225.1). Lineage (NCBI taxonomy): Bacteria > Bacillati > Actinomycetota > Actinomycetes > Kitasatosporales > Streptomycetaceae > Streptomyces > Streptomyces sp. NPDC090021. Next base: position 101,850 of record NZ_JBIVFO010000003.1, read on the forward strand.
TGTGGTGAACCCTGAACCCGACCGGAGACGCGTAGCGGGCTGACGCGTGCGGACCGCTGCGTGACGGTTCGTCCCCTCCGCGGGTGGTCCGCGTCCAGGCACTCCCCGCCAGGCGATCTTGATCCTTTCGGACTGCTGCTCGGTTGCCGCACGGGGGCCGATCGGCCCATCGGGAAAGCGGCCTGGTCGGCCCCTTGCGAGTGGCCCCGTCGGCACTGCGGCACAGCGGCCTGGTGGCCTGATCGTGGAAGCCGGACGCCGCCCCGACGCCGTTTCCCCGAAGAGGCCGTTCCCCCGAAGAGGGTGACCACGATGCAGCGCATACGGATGCAGTCCCGCCCCAAGGATCCCCGCAAGCCCGCTCCGCTGGATCTGCGCACACCCTCCGGCCGCCCGCTGCCGTACTGAGCCCCATCCGCATGCAGCCCCGGAGGACGTCATGGGACACACACGACGCGTCATACCGTTCACCGAACTCGGCCGCGCGGACGTGGGCCGAGTCGGCGGGAAGAACGCCTCACTGGGTGAGCTGACCGTACGGCTCGCCGCAGCCGGTGTCCGAGTGCCGCCCGGTTTCGCCACGACCGCCGAAGCCTACGGGGAACTGCTCGACGCACACGCGCTGCGCATCCGGATCCAGGACCGGCTCGACCTCCTCCGCGAAGGAACCGCGCTTGAGGACGTGGGCGCCGGCATCCGATCCATGATCATGGGCGAGCCGTTGCCCGACTCGCTGTGCGCCGAGGTCACCGAGTCGTACGCGGCTCTCGGCCGGGAGCTCGGCCGTACCGACCCGGAGGTCGCGGTGCGCAGCAGCGCCACGGCCGAGGACCTGCCGGAAGCCAGTTTCGCCGGTCAGCAGGAGACGTACCTGAACGTACGCGGCACCGAACAACTGCTGACTGCCGTGCACCGGTGCTTCGCCTCGCTCTACACGGACCGTGCGATCGACTACCGCGAGCGGATGGGGTTCGACCATCTCCAGGTCTCGCTGTCCGTCGGTGTCCAGGTGATGGTCCGCTCCGATCTCGCCGGGGCAGGGGTGATCTTCACCCTCGACCCCGAGAGCGGATTCCCGGACGTCGTCGTGGTCAGTGCGGCCTGGGGGCTGGGCGAGACCGTGGTCAGCGGGCAGACGGACCCCGACGAGTACACGGTGTTCAGGCACGGCCTTCAGGACCCGTCCCTGAACCCCGTCATCGACGTGCGGATCGGTGCCAAGCGCCGCAAGGCCGTCTACGCGGAACGCGGGCTGACCGACACCGTCGACACCATTCCTGAAGAGCAGGCCCGACGTGTCCTGTCCGACGGCGAGGTACGTCGGCTCGCCGAGTGGGCCGTTGCCGTCGAGGACCACTACGGCTGCCCCATGGACCTGGAGTGGGCGAAGGATGGCATCACCGGTGACCTGGCGATCGTGCAGGCCCGGCCGGAGACCGTGCAGTCCCGACGACGCAGCACGACCCTGCGGCGCTGTCGCCTGACCGCCGCTCCGGGCGATGCCCTGGTCGAGGGGATCGCGGTGGGCGAAGCCATCGGATCCGGCGCTGTGTGCCGGATGGACACGCCTGTGGACCTGGACCGCTTCCCGGCCGGAGCCGTGCTCGTCACCTCGATCACCGACCCGGACTGGGAACCGGTCATGAAGCGCGCCGCGGCCATCGTCACCGACCACGGCGGTCGCACCTCCCACGCCGCGATCGTCAGCCGGGAACTCGGGGTGCCGGCGGTCGTGGGCACCGGGAACGCCACCGAGCTGCTGCACCAGGGCGCGGACGTCACCATCTCGTGCACCGAAGGCAGCCGGGGGAAGGTGTACGCGGGGCGGCTCCCGTACGAGGAGAAGGAGACGGACCTGTCCGCCCTGCCCGCCACCCGTACCCGGGTGATGCTGAACCTCGCCGACCCGTCCGCCGCCTTCCGCTGGTGGCGGCTGCCCGCGGACGGGGTGGGTCTGGCCCGCCTGGAGTTCATCGTCGCCCACCAGGTCAAGGTCCATCCCATGGCCCTCCTGCACCCCGAGCGCCTGGACGCGTCCGACCGCTGCGCCGTCGACCAGCTCACCGAGGGCTACCTCGACCGCGGCCGGTACTTCACCGACCGCCTCGCGTACGGCATCGCCCGGATCGCCGCCTCCCGCTGGCCGGACCCCGTCGTCGTCCGCACCAGCGACTTCAAGACCAACGAGTACGCCAAGCTCCTCGGCGGCCGCCCCTTCGAGCCGGTGGAGGCCAATCCGATGATCGGATGGCGGGGGGCCAGTCGCTACTACAGCGACGGCTACCGGGAAGGCTTCGCCCTCGAATGCCAGGCCTTGCGCCGGGTGCGCGACGAGATGGGCCTCACCAACGTCATCGTCATGATCCCGTTCTGTCGCACGCTCGAAGAGGCCGACAAAGTCCTTGAGGTGATGGCGGACGAAGGCCTGCGCCGCGGTGAGAACGGCCTCAGGGTCTACGTGATGGCCGAGATCCCCGCCAACATCCTCCTCGCCCAGGACTTCGCCGAGCGCTTCGACGGGTTCTCCATAGGCAGCAACGACCTCACCCAGCTGACCCTTGGCGTCGACCGCGACTCCGAAGCCCTCGCCCATGTGTTCGATGAGAATGATCCTGCCGTGACCACTCTGATCCGGATCCTTCTCCCACGGGTCCAGGCCCTGGGACGCCCGGTGGGTCTGTGCGGGCAGCGTCCCAGCGACGACCCGGCCTACGCCGCCTTCCTCGTCCGTGCCGGCATCGACTCGATCTCCGTCGCCCCCGACAGCTTCGCCGCGGTCAAGCAGCACATCGCCGCCGCCGAGGAGAGCCGCTACGGGGAGGACCGAACGGCCCCCACCGGGGTCCGTCCGGCCCAAGCGGACCGGCCCCCGGCCGCGTGACAGTGGCATCAGCCTGACCCGCCAGGGCAAGGGAGGGGACTTCCGCAACCCCGAGCGGATCCAGAAGTGGGCCCACCACATCAGCGCCGAACTCGCCGCCTGAGCGGGCCGGCCGGTACTCGCGTCTCGGAGGCTGCCATGCACCATCGCTCGCCGGCAGCAAGAGGAGGAAACCCGCTCCGCCGTGACGCCGACCGCACCCGCACCCGTCTGCGAGCCGCCTTCGTGCTGGCCTGTGTGCTGGCCGTGATCTGCGGCGTCGCGGTCGGCCGAACCGCTTGGACGGACGCCGGACGCGACGCGGCGGAGATCGCACGCCACCGGCACCCCGTCGCGGCCGTAACGGTCGGTGAAACCACGCACCGGGCGGGTGACGGGCCGAGCGCGCGCCCCGTCACCGTGGCTCGTGCCACTTGGCGGGATCGTGAACTCCGCGTTCACACGGAAACCGTTCCCGTCCCTGCGGTGACCCGGAGCGGAGACACCGTACGCCTCTGGGTCGACGACCTCGGCAATGCGGCGACCGCCCCGCCCGGCACGCCCGACATCGCTCTGGATGCCATCGGTCTCGGTACCGGCGTCGCCGGTGCCGTCGTACTCGCAGCGGGCTTGGCCCTCTCCGCACGCCGGCGGATCGTCGACGCACGCAGCGCGCAAGCGTGGGAACGCGAGTGGGAGAGCGTCGAGCCCCGATGGTCCGGCCGCCTGCGCCCCGGGCACGGAGCCGGCGATGACTGAGACCACCGACGGCCAGGACCTCGCACCGGATGAGGCGCCGGACCCGCTGGAGCCCCTTCCCCTGCTCCGCCGCGAACTGCACACCGGCCCTCTGGGCCTGTCGAGCCGAGAGGCCGAACGCAGGCTGGCCGTCCACGGAGCGAACGAGGTCCGCCGCACCACCCGCACGAGCATCCTGCGCGAGCTCCTGAGACAGCTGGTCCACCCCCTGGCGCTGTTGCTCTGGGCTGCGGCCGTGCTCGCCTTCGTCGCCGACATCGACGTACTCGGGTGGGCCGTCGTCGCCGTCGTCCTCGTCAACGCCGCGTTCGCCCTCGTCCAGGAACAGCAGGCGGAGAAGGCCGTCGAGACCCTGGCCCGCTACCTTCCCGCGCAGGCCCACGTGATCCGCGACGGACGCCCTCAGCAGGTTCCAGCGCGTGACCTCGTACCCGGTGACCTCCTGGTCCTCGACGAAGGAGACCGGGTACCGGCCGACGCCCGGCTGACCGAGGGCGGCATCGAAGCCGACCTGTCCATGCTGACGGGAGAGTCCACTCCCGTGGAGCGTCTCGCCGGCCCAGGTCTTCAAGGAGTGTCGCTCCTGCAGGAACCCAACCTCGTCTTCAGCGGTACCACCGCCACCGAGGGTCAGGCCCGGGCGATCGTCTACGCCACCGGCGACCACACCGAACTCGGCCGCATCGCCGCCCTCAGCCAGCGCACCCGCCGCGAGCCCAGCCCGCTGGAGACGCAGGTCAAGAAGGTCGCCTGGCTGATCGCCGCCGTCGCCGTCGCCCTGGGGACCGTGTTCCTGGTGGCGGGCGTCGCCGTGGGGCTGCCACTCACCGACTCCCTGATGTTCGCCATCGGCCTGCTCGTGGCCAACGTGCCCGAAGGGCTGCTGCCCACCATCACCCTCGCCCTCGCGGTCGGCGTGCGCGTCCTCGCCCGGCAAGGAGCGGTGATCAAGCGGCTGAGCGCCGTGGAGACCCTCGGCTGCACCAACGTCATCTGCACCGACAAGACCGGCACCCTCACCCGCAACCGGATGCACCTCCACTCCCTGTGGACACCGCAGCACGCCACCCGACCCGGACCGGGGACCGCGGACCTCGTCCGAGCCGCCGCCCTGTGCACCACCGTTGCGCGAGAGGGCGATGGCACGCTGCTCGGCGATCCGACCGAGATCGCCCTGGTGGAGGGAGCTGAAGAACACGCGGCACCGATCGACCTGGCCGACCGGGACGCCGGCCGCAGCGCCTGTTTCCGTTTCGACCCGCGGCTGCGCCGCATGTCCGTGGTCCAGAACACGGGGACCGGCCACCCCTGCGTCATCGTCAAGGGGGCCCCGGAAGCCGTTCTGCCCCTCCTCGGCACCGGAGAGCCGGCCCAGGAAGCCCAGGACGCCGCGGACGACCTGGCGAAGGACGGGATGCGCGTACTGGCCGTCGCGGTCCGTGCACGGCCACCCGGCGCCGAACCGCCCGCGCTGCGCCGGTCGGCCGAGCAGAACCTTCACCTGCTCGGCCTGGTGGGTCTGTACGACCCTCCGCGCCCGGAAGTCGCCGCTGCGGTCAAGCGCTGCCATCAGGCAGGCCTCACCGTCCACATCGTCACCGGCGACAACGGGTCCACCGCTGCCGCCGTGGCCCGTTCTGTCGGCATCGGAACGCGGCACCTGCACGTGGTCGCGCAGTCCGAGGGGATCGACGACCACCAGCTGGACCGACTCCTGCGACAAGAAGGCACGGAGATCGTCTTCGCCCGCTCCTCGCCCGAGACCAAGCTGAAGGTGGCCGACGCCCTGCGTGCGCACGGGCAGATCGTCGCCATGACCGGCGACGGCGTCAACGACGCACCGGCCCTGCACCGCGCCCACATCGGCGTCGCCATGGGCCGCTCCGGCACCGATGTGGCCCGCGAGGCGTCGACCATGGTCCTGACCGACGACAACTTCGCCACCATCGTCACGGCGATCGAATCCGGTCGCCGGGTCTACGACAACGTCCGCAAGTTCATCGTCTACATCTTCGCCCACCTCACCCCCGAGGTCGTCCCCTTCGTCGTCTTCGCCCTCTCCGCCGGGGCCGTCCCCCTCCCGCTGACCGTCCTGCAGATCCTCGCCATCGACCTGGGGACCGAGACGCTGCCCGCGCTCGCCCTGGGCCGCGAGCGGGCCGAGCCGGGGGTCATGTCCAGACCGCCCCGGCCCAGTTCCCAGAGCGTGATCAACAAGGACATGCTCGTCCGCAGCTGGGGCTGGCTCGGCTGCGTCTCCGCCGTCCTGGTCATGAGCGGCTTCTTCTACGTCCTGTGGCGGGCGGGCTGGCAGCCCGGCGACCCCACCGGACCCGGAGCTCCGCTGCACCACGCCTACCTGACCGCGACCACCGCCACGTTCGCGGGCATCGTCACCTGCCAGGTCGGCACGGCCATCGCCGCCCGGACCGACCACGCGGCCCTGCGCGACATCGGCTTCTTCAGCAACCCGCTCCTGCTCGCCGGCATCGCCTTCGAACTCGCCTTCACCGCGGCGCTCGTGTACGTCCCGCCGCTCCAGGACCTCTTCGGCACCGCAGCCCTCCCGCTGGACGTCGTCCTGCTCATCGCCGCCTTCCCGCCGCTGGTCTGGGGAACGGACGAGATCCGCCGCTGGGCCCTGCGCCGCCGCTCCTGAACCCATGGAGGAACACCATGCCGCACACGACCGAATGGAAGACCCACGTCTACCTCTTCGAGGAGGACCACACCACCAAGGTCCGCGTCGAACTCGACACCGGCACCAGCCGCCTCACGGGACACGGCACCGCCCGCTGCAACCCGACCGACAAGGACATCCCCGAGATCGGCGACGAACTCGCCGCAGCACGTGCACTGGAGAACCTGGCAGGACAGCTCAAGCGCCTGGCCCACCGGGACATGGTCGGGGCCGGAACCGCTTCCGAGCGCGACTCCCTGAAGCCCTACGGCGGCTGGACGGACGGTGAAGGCGCCGGGTGACGGCGGCCGGAGCGGGCGAGTCCCCGGGCGGCGTCCGTGACGTCCACGGGCGATCAGGCGAGTTCCGCCGGGCAGGCCCAGACTGGACGCATGGGTGACCGGCCTGCGATCGAGCTGACCGGCCTGACCAAGAGGTACGGGCCTGTGGTGGGTGTCGACGGGCTGACTCTCAGCGTCCGCTCCGGCGAGGTGTTCGGCTTCCTCGGGCCGAACGGCGCCGGGAAGACCACCACGCTCCGGTGCCTCATCGGTCTTCTCCGGCCGACCCGGGGGCGCGTCCGGGTGCTCGGCCTCGATCCGGTGGCCGATCACCTGCGAGTCGCACCCCTTCTCGGCTATCTGCCGGGCGAGCTGCGCCTCTACCCCGAACTCTCCGGCGCGGAGACACTCGACCTGCTGTCGGCCCTGCAGGGCGCGCCCGTGCCGCGCCGCGGCGAGCTGTGCGAACGCCTGGGGCTGACCCCCGAAGTCCTCGCCCGCCCCGTCGGCGGATACTCGCGAGGCATGAAGCAGAAGCTCGGCCTGGTGCAGGCGCTGCAGCACGACCCCCGGCTGGTGGTCCTCGACGAGCCGACCGAGGGGCTCGACCCGCTGGTCCAGGAGACGTTCTTCGCCTTGCTGAGGGAAGCCGCGACAGCAGGCCGGACCGTTCTGCTGTCGAGCCACATCCTGCCGGAGGTGCAGCGGACCTGCGGGCGGGTCGCGATCGTACGGGACGGACGGCTGGTGACGGTCGAGAGCGTGGCCGGCCTGCGTGAAGCGCGAGCCCGGCGGATCCGGCTGGCCTTCGCGGACGGCCTGGGACCGCGGCCCCTGGGTGATGCCGAGCGATGGAACCCGCACTGGGAGCAGGATCGCGTGGAACTTCTCGTACCGCCGAGCGAGGTGGTGGGCGCGTTGCGGGGGCTGCTCGGTCTGCCGGTGGCCGACGTGACGGTGGAGGAGGCAGGACTGGACGAGGCGTTCCTGGACCTCTACCGCGACAACGAGCCGGGGGAGCAGCCGTGAGACGACGATGGCCGTTGCTGTGGCTCGCCTTGTACCGGCGGCGCAGGATGCTGTTCGCCCTGATCGTCGGGATGGTCGTCTTCGAGGCCCTGATCGTGGTCGTCACCAACACGATCCCTGCCGGGCAGCTCTTCTCGTCCGGCGGCAAGGGGCCGCCCTCGGCGTACCGCGCGTTCAGCGGGTCCAGCGGCGACGTCTCCATCGCCAGCCACCCGGGACTGCTGGGCGCCGGCCTCACCCACCCGTTCTGGATCGCCATGCAGCTCACCGCGATCGGCTCGCTCGCGGCGGCCGCGGTGGCGGCGGACGTGGAGTCGGGAACGGTGGAGCTGGTGATGGTGCGTCCGGTCAGCCGCAACCGGCTGTTGGCGGAACGGACGGCCGCACTGGTGCTCGCGGCCCTCGCCCTCAACGCGGCGGCCACACTCACGGTCGCGGTGGGGGTGGCCCTGTCACCGGGCATCCACCGGGACGTGCCGATCGGCGGCGTGTTCGCCGCCGGGGTCATGGGCCTGGGGTTCGCTCTGTGCCTGATCGGGCCGGCGATGGCCGTGTCGGCGGCGGGACGACGACGGGCCCAGGTGGTCGGGGCGACCATCGCGATCGGAGCGGTCGGGTTCGCCGTCAACTTCATCGCTCTGGCCTGGTCGCCCGCCGCACCCCTGCGCTTCGTGAGCCCGTTCCACTACTACGCACCGGGCGACGCCCTCGCTCAAGGCGGCGTGCTCTGGGCCCAGCTGGGCATTCTGGTCGGGGCGGGCGCGATCGGCCTTCTCGCGGCCCATCTGCTGCTCCGACACCGCGACCTCGCACCGTGAAACCGTGATCCGGTTCCACATGGCGTACCTCCTGTGCGGCGGGCCGGGTAGTTCCGGCTTCTGCCGCCGGACGCCGTCGGGGGGGAGGGGGGAGGGCCGAGCGGTCCCGTCGGGGACCGAGAGGCCCCGCTCGGGAAGTCAGTCGTGTGCCGCTTCGGCGCAGGTCAGCCGGTCGTCCACGTCGACGACCCCGTCGACGCTCTGACAGAGCCGGATGACGACCGGCACCAGCTCGGCTCGTGGCCGTACGCCGCTGAGCGTCACCACACCGTCCTCGACCGCGACAGTGATCGTCGAGGGTGCGATGCGGAGCGTCCGGGTGAGGACGTCCTCGATGATCTCCTCCTGGATGGCGTGGTCACTGCGAAGGAACAGCCGGATGAGATCGCTACGGCTGAGTACTCCGATCACACGGTCCTCGGCGTCTGTGACGGGCAGCCGTTTGACCCGGTGCCGCCGCATGACGCGGGCTGCGCGCACCACACTCCACTCGGGGCGGGCGGTAATCGCCGGGCTCGTCATCAGCGTGGCGGCCGTTGCCGCCCCGCCGGCGGGCCGCCGGTCGAGCAGGTCGGCTTCCGATACGACACCGACCGGATGACGCCATGCGTCGACGACGGGAACGGCGGTGATGTCGAACTCCTTCAGGAGCCGGGCGATCTCCTTGACAGCCGTGGTGGGCCGCACCGTGACGGCGGTGGGGGTCATCAGCTCCCCGACGCTGCGGTGTCTCATGGGCCGCCCCTGGAGCCCGGGAGGGCCGAAGTCCGCCTGTACGTCCACGGCGATGGTCACCCGCCGGTCATGACGTCGTCAGCGGTGCGCACACGGAGCTGCATCGCCCGCTCCCCTCACTCATGGGCCACGACGGCCACCGGGGCCGCCGCGTGGTGCAGGACCGCGTGGGTGACCGGTCCCAGGTGTGCGCCGAGGGGGGACCGGCGCAGGTGGCGGCCCACGACGACGAGCCCGGCGCCCTGCGAAGCGCGGACGAGGTGGTCTCCTGCCGAGCCCATCGACACGCTGTGGCTGACATCCACGTCGGGGAACTTGTGGCGCCAGGGCAGCAACATGTCCTGGAGCATGTGCGTGACGCTCCTGCCGACGTCCCGCTCGTTGTCCGGGTCGAAGAAGGGGACGTACGCGTAGGCGGGCGGCATCTTCCAGCCGTGTACGGCCCGCAGAGCGCAGCGGCGCCGGGCGGCCTCCTCGAAGGCGAACGTGAGCACGCGGTCGCACGATGCGTGGATGTCGACCCCCACGACCACCTCGGAGCCGGTTGCGGTGCCCGGTCCGTCGGGGTCGTCGCCGACCCGGACCAGCACGACCGGCGTGTCCGTGGCGACCAGGGTGGACATCGCCACCGAGCCGACGACGAACCCGACCAGCCCGCCCAGGCCCCGCGATCCCAGGACCAGCAGTGCGGCATCGGAGGCCTCGGCCGCAAGGGCCGCTGCCGGACGCGCCGCCAGGCATCGGGTGGTGATCTCCAGCAGGGGATGGCGCCGGTGCAGTTCCCGTGTCGCGTCCGTAAGGGCCTGGTCGGCCCAGCGGTCCATGTCCTGGCGTCCCACGCCCGGGAACACCGGGTCCAGCGGCCAGTCGACGGCGTGCACGAGGCGTAGCGGCACCTGCCGCAGGACGGCCTCCCGTGCGGCCCAACGCGCGGCTGCCCGGCTCTCGGGAGAGCCGTCGACGCCGACGGTGATGTGATCGTTCATGGTGTGTACTTCCTGTTGAGGGAGGATCGCTTCACCACTGCGCGGCCTGGCGTGGTCGGTCGGCCCGGGCGGTCGGTGAGTCGTCCGTCCGCGCGGTGACACGGGATGCCACGGCGACGACCCCGTCGAGCTTTTCGACGAGGCTGACGAGTGCCGAGAGCTGGCTCCGGAGCTCGACGCGGCCTTCCAGGGTGACGATGCCGTCCACCACGTGGACTTCGACCCCACCGGTGGGCACGCCCAGCACACCGGTGAGGACCTCGTCGTCGACCCGTCCGCGTATCTCGGAGTCGGGGCGGACGAACAGGCGCAGCAGGTCCCTGCGGGTGACGATGCCGACCAGCCGGTCCTCCTCGTCCACGACGGGCAGCCGCTCGATGCCCCGACGGGTCATCAGCCGCGCGGCATCGGCGGCCGTGTCCTCGGCGCGGATGGTGATCGCCGGATCGGACATGACGCTTCCCGCTGTGAGCGGGTCGGCCGCAGTGCCGGCCTGCCCCGACGGATCGGGGGCCCGGGCCGTGCGGGCCAGGAGATCCGTCTGCGAGACAACGCCCACGACGCGGTCCTCGTCGTCCAGCACGGGGAGTCCGGAGATGTCGTACCGCGTCAGGAGCTTCGCGACGTCCTTGAAGGCCGTGTCCGCAGTGACGGAGACGGCGTTGCCGGTCATCAGCTCACCCACCGTGATGTGTTTCATCAGGCCCTCCATCTCCGCCGTGCCGCTCGGGCCCGTGCCGGTGTCGGTTGTCGTCCCACCCTTTCGCCGATGCCCGTGCGCGAGCGAGGGCCGAACGGGCCCCGTCCCGGGGCCGGGCGGTCCATGGCCACCGGGCAGAGCGGCGGCCTGCGGAAACGATGGGGACCTTTGGCCCCGATCCCGGTCCCGGGCGGCCCTCTCCCGGGCCTGTCGGGGATGCCAGCGTGAGATGTGTCCCTCATCGGCTTCTCGGTTGGGAGGAATCGTGGAAAGCGCCTTCCGTACCCCGGACACCAGCTCAGTGGTAGTTGGCGTCGACGGATCGAACTCGGCACGCACCGCCGCCCTGTGGGCGGCGGCGGAGGCCCAACGCCGCGACCGTCCCCTGCACATCGTCTACGGGGCCGACACGGACGGCCGAGCCCTGTACGTCGCGGCGGAAACCCTCGAAAGGGTGCGTGCCAACGGCCGCGAACTCCTCGACGAAACGGCGAAGGCCGTCACCGACGAGTACCCCGGTCTGCGTGTGAGTACGGAGCTCGGCCGGTCCGACGCCGTCAGCAGCCTGCACCGGGCCGGTGCCCTGCACGGCACCGTCGTGGTGGGCAACCGCGGCCTCGGGGGATTCGACTCGCTGATGCTCGGCTCGGTCGGCCTCGACGTCGCCGCCGCCGCCATGACCCCGGTCATCGTCGTCCGCGGCACCGAAGGCGCGGAGGAGACCGGTACCGTCCTCGCCGCCGTCCGCGACGAGCACGACCTCCTGTACGCCCGGTACGCCGCGTGCGAGGCGCAACTGCGCAAGGGATCACTCCGGCTCCTGCACGTCTGGAACATCCTTCAGTCCGTGGGCCTGGTGGTCAGCATGCTCGACGGTGTCGACGAGATCGCCGGGGCGCACGCGGAGACCCTGAGCGCCGTCACGGACGCGGTTCGTGAGGAGTTCCCCGACCTGGAGGTGCGGGCCGATGCCGAGAAGAGCGTCTCCGTGGCCGGTGTTCTGGTCGAGGCGTCCCGCCACGCCGACCTGCTCGTCATGGGCGGCCGGCGGGCCCCCGGAGCCCTCGGGATGACCCGCAGCCTGGGCCGGGCCACGCACAGCGTCCTGCACCACGCGCACTGCCCCGTACTGCTCATCCCCCGGACGGGCACCGACTTCGGGAGCCGGTCGTGACCGGCCACCGCGGCCACGACATCGTCGTCGGGATCGACCCGGACAGGGACTGGCACCTGCCCCTCGCCTGGGCCGCCGACGAGGGACACCGCCGACGGCTCCCGCTGCGCCTGGTACTCGCGGTACCGCCCCACCACGACACACACCACGTCGACGACACTCCCGGCCACCTCGCCCTGCGACAGGCGGGAGCCGACCGACTCGAGCAGGCGTGCAACTGGGTACGCGACCGGCATCCCGAGGCCGACGTCACGGGCAGCCTGCTGCACGGGTTCCCGGCCCCCGCCCTGGGCGCGGCGGCCGAAGGCGCCCGCCTGATCGTGCTGGGCTCCCGGCGCCTGAGCCGCACCGCGGAGTTCTTCAGCGCGGGCTCCACCGTGGTCCCCGTCAGCGCCCAGGCCCGGTGCCCGGTCGTCGTCGTGGGCGACGCGGAACACATCAGCCACCAGCCGCCGTACCTGGTCGTCGGCCTCGACGGCAGCGCATCGGCCACGGCCGCGCTGGCGTTCGCCTTCGACGAGGCCGACCTGCGCGGAGCGGCACTCCGAGTCGTCTGTGTGTGGCAACCGCCGCTCTTCATGCTGAACGACGAAGAAGTGGCCCTGCAGGCTCAGCGTGCCCTGCTGTCCGAGGCCACCGCAGGCCTGTCGGACAAGTACCCGGACGTACACGTCACCCACGAGATCATGACGGGCCACCCGGTCGAGGAACTGGCGAGGGCGGCCGAGCACGCCCTGGCCGTGGTGGTGGGCCGCCGGGGCCGCGGCGGGTACACCGGTATGCGCCTCGGGTCCGTCGTCCACGGTCTTCTGCATCGCGCGCACTGCCCGGTGATCACCGTACCGACCGAATGAAGCTGCCATGACCATCCGGACGACCGCCGCGCGTCCCGCCGGTTCCCCGGTGGGACAGGGGCTCAGCCAGGCCGAAGCGGAACTCCGCCTGTCCCGGTACGGCACCAACGAAGTGGCACCTCCACGGCCCACGCCGTTGTACCGACGGGTCCTGGCCCAACTGCGCGACCCGCTGATCATGGTGCTCCTCGGGGCCATGCTGCTGACCGTCGCGATCGGCGACCACCCGGACGCCATCGTCATCGGCCTGGTGGTCCTCTTCAACACGACCGTCGGAGTGGCACAGGAGGTCCGGGCCGACCGCGCGGTCGCCGCGCTCTCCGCCCTCTCCGCCCCGCACGCGAGGGTGCTGCGTGACGGCACCCCGCACGAGCTGTCGGCCAGACTGGTGGTGCCGGGCGACACCCTGCTGCTGGGGGAGGGGGACATCGTCGCCGCGGACGCCGACCTCACCGAGGCGTCCGCGCTCCTGGTGGACGAATCCATGCTCACGGGCGAATCCGAGCCCGTGGAGAAGACCGCCGACGGCACGGTCAGTGCCGGCACCGTCGTCGTGCGTGGCCGCGGGGCGGCCACCGCGACGGCCACCGGGTCGGCAAGTGCCCTCGGGCGGATCGCGGCCCTCCTCGACACGGGCCGGGACCTGACCCCGCTCCAGCGCCGCCTCGCCTCACTGGGCCGGATCCTGGCGGTCGTCACCATCGCCCTGTGCGTGCTGTTCTTCGCTCTGGGCCTGGTACGCGGCCTCCCGTTGAGCACGATGGCAGTGACCGCCATCAGCCTGGCCGTCGCCGCGGTGCCGGAGTCGCTCCCCGCGGTGGTCACCCTCGCCCTCGCGCTCGGAGCGCGCCGGATGGCGGCCCGCAACGCTCTGGTCCGCCGCCTGCCGGCCGTGGAAACCCTTGGCTCCGTGAGCGTCCTGGCCACCGACAAGACGGGCACCCTCACCGAAGGCCGCATGGTCGTCCAGCACCTGTGGACCCCCTCAGGCACCGTGGACGTGGCCGGCAGCGGCTACGAACCGCAGGGAACCCTCACCCGAGAGGGTCAGCCCCTGGCGGCAGACCGGCTCCGCCCGTCCCAGGAACTGCTGACGACGGCTGCCCTGTGCAATGACGCCGGCCTACGACCACCGGGAGGCGGCTCGGACACGTGGACGGCCGTGGGTGATCCGATGGAGGCCGCCCTGCTGGCGGCGGCCGCCAGAGCGGGCTGCCCGGACCAGGACGCGCTGCACCGTGCCTGTCCGCGGTTCGCGGAGGCTCCCTTCGACAGTCTCCGCAAGCGGATGACCACACTGCACCACCTGCCCGACGGCAACGTCCTCATCTGCCTCAAAGGCGCGCCGGAGGCGGTGCTGAGCGCCACGGTGCTCGACGCGCCGCAGGAACTCCTGGAAGAGGCGCGCCGCCAGGCCGCTCTCCTGGCCGCGCGGGGTTTCCGGGTGCTGGCCGTGGCCGGCGCCGAGCGGCTCGTGTGGGACCGTCCGGCTCACGAGGCCGAGCACGGCCTGGGCCTCCTGGGGCTCGTCGCGATCAGCGACCCTCCCAAGGCGTCGGCCGCCACGACCCTGGCGGCATGCCGCGCGGCGGGCATCACCCCTGTCCTGATCACCGGCGACCATCCGGCGACGGCCCACGCCATCGCCCTGCGTACCGGTCTCGTCGAGGACGGAGCCGCCGGTGAGGTCCTCACCGGGCCCGAACTCGCCGCCGCCTCGGACAGCGACCTGACGGCGGTCCGGGTCTTCGCGCGGACCGATCCGCAGCAGAAGCTGGACATCGTCCGCGCGTGGCGCGCCCGGGGTGCCGTGACGGCCATGACCGGGGACGGGGTCAACGACGGCCCTGCCCTCCATCAGGCGGACATCGGTGTGGCCATGGGCGCCCGCGGAACCGAGGTGGCCCGGCAGGCGGCGGACCTGGTGCTCACCGACGACGAGTTGTCCACCGTGGTCAAGGCCGTCGAGGAAGGGCGACGCGTCTACGACAACATCCGGCGCTTCCTCGTCTACGCCATGGCGGGCGGAGCCGCCGAGATCCTGGTGATGCTGGCGGGCCCGATGCTCGGCCTGGCCCTGCCGCTGCGGGCAGGGCAGATCCTGTGGATCAACCTCCTCACCCACGGGCTGACAGGCGTGGCCATGGGAGCCGAACCCGTCACTCCGCAGGCCATGCGACATCCGCCCCGTCCGCCCGGGCAGCACATCCTGGCCGCGGGCGTCTGGCAACGCCTCCTGGTGCTCGCCGCGGTCGTGACGACGTTGAGCCTCGCCGCCGGCGTCGCAGCGCGCAGCACGGACCTGCCGTGGCAGAGCGTGCTCTTCCTGGCCCTGCTCACGGCCCAGCTCGGCGTGGCCCTGGGCCTGCGGGCCCGCCTGGTCACCCGGGAGAACCTCTTCCTCCCGGTCTCCGTGGCGGTCTCGGCGCTCCTGGCCGTGGCCGCCCTGTACGTGCCCGCGCTCCGGTCCCTGCTGGACACCGAGCCCGTGGGCTGGTCCGGTACCGGGCTCGCCATCGCGGCCGGCCTCGGGGCGTTCATCGCAGCCCGGATCCTCCGGGGCGCGTTCCACAGAAAGGCATGATCATGAAGACGTACGTACCGGGAACCGGCGTGCACGCCGAGGTGGGCGACCAGATCGTCGTAGGCGGCCCCGCCGTCGGCACACCGGGCCGCGACGGTGAAGTGATCGCCCTCCACCACGAGGACGGCACTCCGCCCTACGACGTGCGCTGGTCCGACACCGGCCGCACCACTGTGTTCTTCCCGGGTCCGGACGCGCACGTCCGGCATCTGCACGAGGAGTCGGGCAGGCCCCGCCCCTCGGAGCAATAGCGGCCCGGCCGGAAGGGAAAACCGCGCCCTCCGGGATTAGCGTGGAGGTGACGGCCCTCCAACGAATCCGTCGGCCGGAGGTGGACATGAGCGCGGACGCCCGGCCTGCTCAGGGCGGTGTGCCCCGGCTGCGGCTGGACGAGCTCCTCGAAGAGCTCCAGGTGCGCATCGACGAGGTCCGGGGCACTCGGGACCGGCTGAACGGCCTGCTGGAGGCCGTCATGTCGGTGGGACGCGAGCTGGACCTGCCGCAGGTCCTCCACGGCATCGTCGAGGCCGCCGTCGTCCTGGTCGACGCCGAGTACGGGGCACTGGGCGTCATCGGCGACGACCGGAAGCTGGCCGAGTTCCTGCCTGTCGGCATCGAGGACGACCTCCGTGCCCGGATCGGCGACCTGCCCTCCGGCCACGGCATCCTCGGCGAGCTGATCAGGCACCCGGAGCCGCTGCGACTGTCCGAGCTGTCCGAGCACCCGGCCTCCTACGGCTTCCCGGCCCACCACCCCCCGATGCACTCCTTCCTCGGGGTCCCCATTCGCGTGCGCGAGGACGTCTTCGGCAATCTCTACCTCACCGAGAAGCGCGGCGGCCTCGACTTCGACGAGGAGGACGAGGCGGTCCTGTCCTCGCTCGCCGTCGCCGCCGGCATCGCCATCGAGAACGCCCGCCTCTTCGAGGAGGTCCGCGTACGCGAGCGCTGGCTGGCCGCCGGCTCGGACATCACCAGCGCCCTGCTCTCCGGCACCCCGCAGGACGAGGTCCTGGAGGGCATGCTGGAGCGCGCCCAGGACATCACCGGCGCCGACGTGGGCGTCTTCTATCTGATCGGACCATCGGGAGAGCTGCGCGGTTCCATGGCCTCGGGAGACGGGGCGGAAGCGCACCGGGGAATCGTCCTGCCCAGTCCGGCCGGAACCCTGGCCGAGGCCGCACTGGTGCGGGACGGGCTGATCACGGTCGCGGATGTCGAGAGCGACCGGCGCGTCACTGTCCAGCCGGAGAGGTGGACGGGCTTCGGCCCGGCCGTCGCCGTCACCGTCGGCACCAAGGAGAAACTCAGCGGGGTCCTCATCCTGGCGCGTCGCCGTGGCCGTCCCGCCTTCGCCACCGCAGAGGTCGCGGCCCTCCCCGGCTTCGCCGGCCAGGCCGCCCTGGCCCTCGAACTGGCCGAGCGACGCCGTGACGCCGAACAGATGAGCATGCTCGAAGACCATGACCGCATCGCCCGTGACCTGCACGACCTCGCCATCCAGCGGCTCTTCGCCACCGGCATGACCCTGCAGAGCGCGCAGCGGTTCGTCGACCACCCCGAGGCCTCCGAACGCCTCGCCCGAGCGGTCGACGACCTCGACGCCACCATCAAGATCATCCGCTCGACCATCTTCGGACTCCGTGACCACGACGCCTTCGGCAGATCACCCAAACTCCGGTCCCGCACCGTCCAGGCCGTGGAGGCGGCCTCAACGGCCCTTGGTTTCGCCCCGGCACTGCGCATGGAGGGACTCATCGACACCGACGTACCTCCCGAGGCGGCGGACGCGGTCCTGGCCGTGGTCGGAGAGGCTCTGACGAATGTCGCCCGTCATGCCCGGGCCACCCGCGCCGAGGCTTCGATCGCCGCAGCCGACGGTGTACTCACCGTCACCGTGACCGACAACGGCGTCGGCCTTCCCGAAGGCGGCCGACGCAGTGGGCTGCGGAACCTCGCCGAGCGCGCCGAGAGGCTCGGCGGCGGCATGAAGGTCAGCCCGGCGGCGCCCGGTGGAGCGGGAACCCGTCTTGAGTGGTGGGTGCCGCTGACCTCGCCGAGCGGCTTGACCGCCACGGGCGGCTGAGAGGCCCGCCCCGCGGGCCCGTGTGTCAGAGGAAACTGCCACTGCCATGGGGGGCGTACAGGTCGAGCAGGCGGATCCGAGCAGCCTGCAGCCGATGGGCGAGGACCTGCCCCACCCAGTGGCCGAGCGCCGAGCCGAACGCCGTATCGGCGTCCATCAGGGCGCGGACCCCCTGCGCGTCGAACTCGTAGGCGCGGACCGGTGTCATCGCCTCGGCGCCCAGGCGCCACGTGTAGGGCTTGAACAGCCACGAGCAGCCGACCAGCTCGCCGGCCCCGAGGGTCTCGATGACGGCGGCCCGCCGGCCAGGGACGTGGACGTCCAGGGTGACGGTTCCCGAGCGGACGATCCAGAACCGGTCCGCCCGGCCCCCCTCGCGGAAGAGGCGGGTCCCCTCGTCGAAGTTGACCTCGTGGGCATGCTCCATCAAGCGAGAACGGCAGTCGGCCGACAGCGCGGCATTGATGCGGATGGGAGAAGGCGTACTCATGAACGGCCTCCTGGCTTGGTTCCGCCTCCAGTCTTGGGGAGCGGGTCTGCCCGGGGCAGGGGTCCTATGGGCCACCGCAGGGGCCGAACGGCCCATGCCGCGAGCGCCGGGAACGGGGATCCTCGACAGCAGACGGCCTGAGCACGGCCGCCGTTCCCGCTGAACCCGGCAGGTGTGAGATGTACTGGAACGGCCACGGCATGGGCGCCTGGGGATGGTTCGCCATGTCCTTCACCCAGCTGATCATCTGGGCCCTGATCCTTGCGGCAGCCGTCCTGATGATCCGAACCTTCAGACACGAAACGGACAGCAGGGTGGCTCCGGACCGTGGGGCCGCACTGTCCGAGAGGGCCGAGAGCCTGTTGGCGGAACGATTCGCCATGGGGGAGATCGACGACGAGGAGTACCAGCGCCGGCTCGCGGCGCTGCGCAGCAACGCCCGAGGCCCAAAGGGGCGGTGAGATGTCCGCCGCGGGACCGCGCCCGCGGCTCGCTCGCTGAACGCAGGAGGTCCGACGATGGAGGACCGGCCGGTCCGCACCGCCCCGCTCGCTCCTGCCCGCCCTGCGCCGTGGAGGCGAGCGGAAGAACTCGGCACCCAGGAGGCGCTTCGACTGCTCGCGAGCGTCGGCCTGGGCCGCATCGTCTTCACCCGCGATGCCCTGCCCGCCGTGCGCCCCGTCAACCACCTCCTCGATCGTGGGGACGTCATCGTCCGCGTCCAGGACGGCTCGACACTGGCGGCCCTGCTCGCATCGCCGGACAGCCCGGATGTCGTCGTCGCCTACGAGGCCGACGCCATCGACCCCGACACGTGTCTGGGCTGGAGCGTGGTGGCCACCGGCTACGCCAGCGCCGTCACCGATCCGACCGAGCTGAACCGCTACGCACAGCTCCTGAAGCCCTGGGCCGACGCGCCGTCATCGGGTGCCGTTCGGATCAGACCGGGCGTGATCACCGGCTTCAGGCTTCGGGCCGGTGATCCATAGTGTGTCCCTCGCGTGCTCGCCGTCCGAGCGGAACTCCACACGGCACGATGGTGCGGCAGATGTCACCAGTGACTCCGGAGGTGTTGTGTCGAGCCGCAGCCGCATCACCTTGGTGCCGTCGGCCTTCCGTGGGTACCGGAAGGCCTGGCTCAACCGCGACGTGCTTGCCGGTGCCACCGTCGCCGCCTACCTCGTGCCCCAGGTCATGGCCTACGCAGGTGTCGCCGGCCTTCCCCCGGTCGCGGGCCTGTGGGCCGCCCTGCCCGGCCTGGTCCTCTACGCAGTCATCGGTTCCTCCCGGCTGCTGTCCGTCGGACCGGAGTCGACCACCGCACTGATGACCGCAGTTGCCGTCGGCCCCCTGGCCGCTGGTGACCCCTCGCGGTACGCGGCACTCGCAGCCGCCCTGGCCCTGACCGTGGGTCTGCTCTGTCTGGTCGCGTGGGCCGTCCGGCTCGGTTTCCTCGCCGACCTTCTGTCCAGACCCGTGCTCGTCGGGTACCTGGGCGGAGTCGCCTTCATCATGATCGTGGATCAGCTGCCGCGGCTCGTCGGAACCACCGGTGGCGGTGAGGGCTTCTTCCCCCAGCTACTCGTGTTTCTGGGTCAACTGCCGGAGACTCAGCTGCCCACGGCGTTTCTGGCCGCCGGCTGCCTCGCCCTGTTGTTCACCCTGCCCCTCCTGTGGCGGCCGCTGCCCACCCCCCTGATCGTCCTCGTGCTGGCCACGGCAGCGGTGGCCGTGTTCGACCTCGACAGCCGCTATGGGATCGAGGTCATCGGTGCCGTTCCCACCGGGCTGCCCGGGTTCGCGCTGCCCGCACCGTCGGACTTCGCCCACTTGGTCCTCCCTGCGGTGGGCGTGCTGCTCGTCGGATACTCCGACGTCATCCTGACCGCACGGGCCTTCGCCCGCCGGGACGACCCCCGGCCGCTGGACGCCAACCGCGAACTGCTGGGCCTCGGTACGGCCAACCTGGGCGCCGGTCTCCTGCAGGGTTTCCCCGTGAGCAGCAGTGCCAGCCGTACGGCGCTCGCCGATTCGGCGGGTGGCCGTACCCAGGGGTACTCCCTGGTCGCGGCTGGCTGCGTGGTCGCCGTCCTGCTGTTTCTCGGCCCGCTGCTCGCCGATACTCCGGCCGCGGTCCTCGGCTCGATCGTCGTCTACGCCGCCGTGCGCCTGGTGGAGCTGGGCGAGTTCCGCCGACTCGCGGCCTTCCGCCGGCGTGAGCTCCTCCTCGCCCTGGGCTGCACGCTCGGCGTGCTGACCCTCGGCATCCTGTACGGCGTCGTCGTCGCGGTGGCGCTCTCCGTCATCGAACTGCTCGCCAGGGTCGCCCGCCCGCACGACGCGGTCCTCGGCACGGTGGCAGGCCTGGCCGGTATGCACGATGTCGACGACTACCCGGAGGCGCGAACCATCCCCGGTCTCCTCGTCTACCGCTACGACTCACCCCTCTTCTTCGCCAACGCGGAGGACTTCCGCCGTCGGGCACTGGCCGCGGTCGAAAGCCAGGACGAGCCGGTCCACTGGTTCGTCCTGAACACCGAGGCCAACGTCGAGGTCGACATCACCGCCCTGGATGCCGTCGAAGCCCTGCGCGCGGAGCTCGTCCAACGGGGCATCGTGTTCGCCCTGGCCCGCGTCAAGCAGGATCTGCGTGTCCCCCTCGACGCCTACGGGCTGACGGCTTCGGTTGGTCGGGAGAGGATCTATCCCACCCTCCCCACAGCCGTCACCGCCTATCGCGCCTGGCAACACGCCTCGGGACATGATCCCGGGCGATGACGGTACCGGCGTTCCGGGTCAGCCGAAGAGATCGCGCACGCGTAGGGTCCGGATCCGCCGTGTTCGGGGTTGTGGAGGAGTGTCCTGTGCCGTGCGCCGCCGACGACGGCCGCTGTGGGGGAGTCGAGCGCCCGGTCCGGCTTCCCGGGTCTTGAGCGCCGGCCGGGATGGGGGAGGAGCTGCCGGTTCCCGTTTCATCGGCGTGCTGCCTTCCGGCAGGTCCAGGGTCGTTCTCCCATGCGATCAGGGTCAGCGAGAAGCCATCGGCCCGGGGAGGGCAGGGTGGGCCACTCAGGCGGCCCGTGCGGCCCAGGCTCACGCGGTGCACACGTGTGTCGGATCCGTTCGGGTCGAGGGTTGGGACCGACCGGCCCAAGCGGGACGGCCTGCCGCTGGGGCAGTCTGGCAAGGAGTACCGGCGAGCCCGAGCCCGAGCCGGTGCCCGGGACACAGGACGCTGCAGAGGCCGGGAGCCTGAGGAGCGATGACGTCATGAGCACCATGGGTGGAGAGGGGGCAGCCCGTTCGCCCCACGAGTCCGGCGACCGGAGCGGGGGCCGCAGGACCGACCTGGGCCGTCGGCTCGCGGCCCGCCGTGCGGCGGCCGGACTGAGTCGCGCGGAACTGGGTGGGCGCTGCGGCGCCGACGCGCACTACATCGCCTCCTTGGAGGAGCAGGCCGCCCTCCCGGCGATCGGTACCCTCGTCCGCCTGGCCGATGAGCTCGGAACCACCGTCGAAGACCTGGTCGGCCAGGGCAGCGGGAGCAGTTCCCAGCCGTCAGCCGAAAGGCCGGACGCCCAGCTCGTCATTCTCGACGAAGGCGAGTGCCGAAGACTGCTCGGTATCAGGGGCATCGGACGAGTTGCCGTCT
This sequence comes from Streptomyces sp. NPDC090021, assembly GCF_044748225.1. NCBI lineage: Bacteria > Bacillati > Actinomycetota > Actinomycetes > Kitasatosporales > Streptomycetaceae > Streptomyces > Streptomyces sp. NPDC090021. Next base: position 123,538 of record NZ_JBIVFO010000003.1, read on the forward strand.
TCACCCCCGACGGCCCGGCCGTCCACCCCGTCAACTACCTCGTCGTCGACACGGGCATCGCATTCAGCACGGCAGCCGACACGGTGCTGGCACGCGCTGTGGGAACCGAGGCCGCCTTCGAGACCGAGAGGATCGACGATGTGGCGGCGACGGGATGGAGCGTCCTGGCCGTCGGCCGACTCGACGCGGTGTCCGATGCGGGCGCGCTCGAACGTCGCGCCGCGGCAGCGCACTTCGCACCGTGGGCAGGCGGGGACCGCACGCACTGGATGAAGATCACCCCTGTCAGGATCACCGGGCGCCGGGTGGCGGCCCGCTGAGCGGGCCCGAAGCCGTAGCCATGAACGAGCCGACCGGCCGACGGGGTCCCGCAGCAGTCAATGGCGATCACTCGCAGGGTGTTCTCGCTCGCGCAGGCCCCGTCGGGGGCCGAACGGCCCTGGCGCTGCCCCGACAGGCCCAAGCGGATCGGCCGGCGGCAGAACCAAAGTGGAGACAGAACCCGCACGAAGGGCGCCGGGTGACACGGCGCCGGAGATCCAGGAGCACCCCATGTCAGGCACACAGATGGAGCGGAGGCGCAGCCTCTTCCCCGACCTCACGGACTGGTTCGGAGCCGACTTCCCGCGATTCCCGACGTGGCGGCCGGCCCTCGACGTGCACCCCATCCCGATCGAAGTGACCAGCAGAGACGGAGTCTTCACGCTCCGCGCCGAGATGCCCGGAGTGGACCCCGAGCAGGACATCGAGATCACCGTCGACGGTGACACGCTCACCGTGAGCGCCGAGCACTCCGAGAGCAAGGAGGACAAGGACCACTCCGAATTCCGCTACGGCTCCTTCAGCCGCAGCGTCCGCCTGCCCGGCACGATCCCCGCCGAAGGGGTCGAAGCCGGGTACGAGGACGGCATCCTCACCGTACGTGTACCGATGCAGACCGAGCCGCCGGCCGGGCGCCGCAGCATCCCCGTGAAGCGCTCCCAGGCCGCCCCGGAGACGAGCGAGCGGTCATGACTGCCAAACGGGTGCTGGTCGCCTACGGGAGCAAGCACGGCGCGACCGCCGGGATCGCCGCGGAGATCGGCCGGACCCTCCGAGAGGACGGCCTGGACGCCGTCGTCCTGCCCGCCGACGACGTCGATGACGTGCGCGGCTTCGACGCCGTCGTCCTCGGCGGTTCCCTGTACGCCGGCCGCTGGAGCGGCAAGGCCATGCACTGCGCGGAACGCAACGAGCACTACCTCAGGCACCGTCCGGTCTGGCTGTTCAGCAGCGGCCCGGTCGACAGCTCCGCCGAGCAGCACGAGATCCCACCGGTACCTGCCGTGGCACGTCAGATGGAACGGCTGGGTGCCCGCGAGCACATCACCTTCGGAGGCAGTATCACCACGAGCACACCGGGACTCATCGCCAAGGCGGTCGTCCACCACGGCAAGGGTGGCGACTTCCGGAACCCGGAGAGGATCCAGACCTGGGCCCACCACATCAGCAGCGAACTCGCCGCGGCCGCCTGAACGGCCACCATGACGAGCCGGCCCGCCGAGAGGCGGGCCGGCTCGTCGGAGTTGCCGGGTCGGCGTAGAAGGCCGCCGGACCCAAGGGGGCGGCGGCGGGAGGGGCGGCGGCGGGTCCACCGTGACCGACACGTCCGAGGAACGCGAGGGCTGTCCGGGGCCGGGAGGGGACCGTTCGGCCCTGGCGGGCAGCGCCGGGCCGTGGTGTGCTGAAGGTGACGGAAGGAGTCCTGTGAGGATGCGGAGAAGCGGCTGACGGCCGTGCACCGCACGATCAGGATCCGCGAGAAGCGGGCGGGCTCCTTCCGTCCGTTCGTGCGTGCGGGCCCATTTCGTCCGGAGGGCCCGGGGGCTCCTCCAGGACGCTCCACGCGACCGGCCCCAGCAGGTCCGCCACCCTGCGGAAGACGTCCATCAGCAGGTCGTCCACGGTCAGCATGCCCACGACTCGCTGCCCGTCCACAACGGGCAGGCGTCGGACGCCGCTGTTGCGGAACTTCCGGTACGCCGCGTGGATGTCCTCGGCGGCATCGACGGTCACAGCCGGACTGGTCATGACCTGGCCCACCGGATCATCACGGTCGAGCCCGCCGGCCACGGCCCGCACCGTGACGTCACGGTCGGTGACGATGCCGCGAAGGGCTCCGCCCTCCGTCACGACCAGGCAACCGACGCCGTGGAGATCCATGCGGCGGGCCGCCTCCCCGATCGTCGTCGTGGCGTCGACGGACACGGCGGGCGCGGACATGGATGCGGACACGTTCATTACCCGACTCCTTCCCACGGGATCCACTGGGTTGACCGTAGGCCCGTGCGGCTCAGGGACGTGCGCCGGTGTCGTCCGTCTCCCACGCGAGCCGCTCCGTGACGCCGACCACCCCGTCGACGGTCCGGCACAGCCGCTCGACGGCGGGGACGATGCTCCGGAAACGCACCCTGCCGTGCAGCGTCACCTTGCCGTCGACCACCTCGACGTCGACGGCGGCCGGATCCAGGTGCAAGGTCCGGTCCAGTACGTCACCGGTGATCTCGTGGCGGATGGCGTCGTCGTCGCGCAGGAAGATCCGCAGCAGGTCGCCGCGGGTGACGATACCCACGAGGACATCGGCATCGTCGACGACCAGCAGCCGTTTGACCCGCTGGCTCTCCATGAGCCGCGCCGCCTCCGCCACCGTCCAGTCCGGGCGGGCGCACACCGCCGGGGCCGACATCAGCTCCTCCGCCTTCATACCGGCCGCTTTCTCCCTCTCCCAGGATTCGGGACGCGGCAGTGAGCGGAACCAGTCCCCCTGGTCTGCGGGCTTCGGCAGCAGATCCCCCTCGGAGATCACCCCGAGCGGGCGGCCGGTGGCATCGGTGACCGCCACCGCGGACACGTCGTGCTCTTCGAGGGTACGGATGATGTCCTTGAACGTGGCGTGTCCGGGGACCGTGACGACGTCGCGCGTCATCAACTCACCCACTTCTCTGTGCCTCACCGCGATCTCCTTCCGTCGTTGTCGCATCAGTGCGTTGGCGTCAGGCCGCCACGCGGGAGTGGAGCAGGGACGTGACGTCCACGACCCCGGGCACCGAACGGGCGACGCGCACCAGTACGTCCGCCAGAGCCGCATCGGCCACCTCGCCCTCCAGCCGTACGACCCCGTGGTCGACGTGGACGTGCACGATCGCGGTACCGGAGGGAATCAGTCGTGCCGTGAGCATGTCCCGCAGTTCCTCCGCGATGTCGGCGTCGGGCCGGAGGTAGATCTTCAGCAGGTCGCCGCGGCTGACGACGCCGACGAGCCTGCCTTCGCGGTCAACCACCGGCAGCCGCTTGAAATGGCCCTTCGCCATCAGGCGGGCGGCGCCGGCGATCGTGGCGTCCTTGGGTACGGTCACCGGTGGAACGGTCATCATCTGCCCGGCGGTCACGGTGTGGGACGTGTCGGTCCCCTCCACCTTGATCAGCAGGTCGGCTTCGGAGACCACGCCGACGACCCGGCCCTCGGCCGACAGCACGGGCAGGGAGCTGAAGCCCCATCGCCGCATGGTCTCGACGATGTCGTGGACCGGTGCTCCGCTGTCGACCGAGATGACGGCGTGGGTCATGACGTCGTTCACGGTGCGCAAGTGCTTCATGGTTCCTCCAGCCGCTGGATTCGGGGCCCCTATCAGCCTGACTTCACAGGTGAACGGTGGGTAGGGCCGACTGGGCCACGGGCGGGGCTGACCGGACCAGCCCCTTATGAAGAAGCCCCCTGCGTGCCGCCGGTGCGGGCCGTCACGTAGCCGGCGCAGCCGTTGAGGGTGGTGAACGAGGCGTAGTCCTGTTCCGGCAGGTCGAGCCCGGTCCGGCCGCTGAGCAGCTCGATGAAGCTGAGGAAGTCCAGAGAGTCCATCTCCAGACGCTCCCGGAAGGGCTCGTCGGGCGACACGGCCGTGAGGTCGGCGCCGGGGACGGCCTCCTCGATCGCGGCCTTGACCGTCGCGAGGGCTTCGTCGTGGGTCACAGGTCCTCCGGATGCTGGAGCAGGCGGTCGAGCGCGGTGAGGAAGCGGGCGCCGGTCGCGCCGTCGGTGGCCCGGTGGTCGGCGGACAGGGTGGCGGTGACGGCCGGGTGGACGGCGAGCATGCCGTCCACCGCCACAGGCCGGTCGGTCACCCTTCCGAGGCCGATCATCGCCACCTGGGGCGGATAGATCACGCCGAGGACCGACTCGACTCCCTGATCGCCGAGGTTGGTCACCGTGACGGTCGGGTCTGCCGTCTCCGAGGCGCGGAGTCTGCCGTGCCTGGCCCGGAGGACGAGGTCTTTCATGGTCGCCATGACGTCGCCCAGCGGCATGCGGTCCGCGTCGGCGAGGGCGGGTGCGACCAGCCCGCCTCCGCGCAGCGCGACGGCCGTACCGAGGCGGACTCCGGTCGCGGGCACGAAGTGGTCCTCCTTCCAGTGGCCGTTCAGCTCGGGCACCTCCCGTGCGGCCAGCGCGACCGCCTTCAGCAGAAGTGCGGCCGGCACGAGGCGTTCCGCGACGGGGAGCGTGCTGTTCTGCCGGTGCATCCATTCCACGGCCGCGGCGAGGTCGATGGTCGTCGCGAGGTAGTAGTGCGGGATCTCCCGCTTCGCGCGGGACATGAGCCGGGCAATGGCAAGCCGATCACCGGCAGAGGGCGCAGCCGCGGTCGCGGTCGCGGTGTTTGCGGGAGGCGGTTCGGCCGGTGCGGCTCGCCGGCCAACGGCGGTGTGGGTGCGCTCCTTGCTGCCGGCTTCGGCTCCGGTCGCGGCGCGGACGTCGTCGGCTTTGATCGCGCCTCGGCTGCCGGTGCCCTTGACGGTGGCGAGATCGACGCCCAGGGAATCGGCGAGGCGTCGCGCGAGAGGCGACGCGGCGATGCGCGCCGACGCAGGACGGGCGGCCCGGGCCACGTCCGCACGCCTGATCCGGCCGCCCGCGCCGGTACCGTGGACGGCATCGAGGTCCACGCCCTCCTCGGCAGCCTGGTGTCGGACGAGGGGAGTGGCCGACGTGGTTTCGACGGGGACCGGGACGGGCGGGACGGAAGGCGGCCCCGGAGCCGCGGGGGTGATGACGGCCAGGGGTGTGCCGACCGCGACGGTCGTACCGGGCTCCACCAGGAACTCGGTGACCGTTCCGGACTCGAAGCATTCCACCTCGATCGTCGACTTGGACGTCTCCACCACGGCGACGACGTCGCCCCGCGCCACCTCGGCCCCCTGAGTGACCAGCCACTCGACGAGGGTGCCCTCGTCCATGTCGGCCCCGAGGGACGGCATGGTGAACTCGCCCACGTCAGGCCACCGCCTTCCGGGCCGCCGCCACGACGGAGGCGGGCTGCGGCAGAGCGGCTTCCTCGAGCTGCCGCGCGTAGGGCATCGGCACCTCCTGACTGCACACGCGCAGGACCGGGGCGTCGAGCTCGTAGAACGACTGCTCCGTGATGCGGGCCATGATCTCCGCGGAGATGCTGCCGCTGCGCCATCCCTCGTCCACGATCACGGCCCGGTGGGTGCGGCCGACCGACTCCAGGACCGTCGCGTCGTCCAGGGGGCGCAGGGACCGCAGGTCCACCACCTCGGCGCTGATACCCTCCTCCGCCAGTGTTCCGGCGGCGTCCAGGGCCTTGGGCAGCGACCCGCCGTAGGTGATCACGGAGACGTCCGTGCCGGGGCGGCGCACCGACGCGGAGTCCAGTCCGACGGAATCGATCGTGCCGTCCGGCACACCCTCCGCGTTGTAGAGGCTCCCGTGTTCGAAGAGCACGACGGGATCGGGGTCGTCGAGGGCCGCTGCCAGCATGTGCCGTGCGTCGTCCACGGTCGCGGGGGCGAGCACCCGGATGCCCGGGATGTGCGCGTACCAGCCCTCCAGGCTGTGCGAGTGCTGGGCGGCGAGCTGGCGCCCCGCCCCGGTCGTCATCCGGATCACGATCGGCACGTTCAGCTGCCCGCCGGACATGTGCAGCAAAGTGGCCGCGTTGTTCATGATCTGGTCGAGGGCCAGCAGGCTGAAGTTGACGGTCATGATCTCAACGATCGGACGCATACCGCCCAGCGCGGCGCCGATGCCGGCCCCGACGAAGGCGGACTCCGACAGCGGCGTGTCACGGACCCGGTCGGGCCCGAACTCCTCCAGCAGGCCGAGACTCACCCCGAAGCAGCCACCGTAACGGCCCACGTCCTCACCCATGAGGAAGACCCGGTCGTCCTCGCGAAGCGCCTCGCGCAACCCCTCCCGCAAGGCCTCCCGATAGGTGGTGCGAGCGGCTTCGGCCTTCCCGGCCGACGGACGGGCGTTCATCTCGTGCTCCTGGGCGTGCTCGTCACGAACCGCAGCAGGTCCGCGACCGGTTCGTACGGCGCGGCCTCGGCCGTGCGCACGGACTCATCGATCTCGGCCGTCACGTCCTCCTCCAGCTGCTTCCTCACCAGGTCGTCCAGGCCGCCGTCGGCACGCATCCGCTGCTCCAGGTCCGCCAGTGGGTCGCGTTCCTTCCATCGCGAGATTTCGTCCTTGCTCCGGTAGCGGTCCGGGTCGTACATGGAGTGCGCCCGGAAGCGGTACGTCCGCGCCTCCAGGAAATGCGGTCCGCCACCCGAACGCACGGAATCGGCCGCCCGTCGTGCCGCCGCCTCGACGGCCGTCACGTCCATGCCGTCGACCGTCCAGGCAGGCATACCGTACGACGCGGCCCGCATCGCGAGGTTCGTCTGCGCGTGTTCCCGCGCCAGACTGGTCCCCATGGCGTACAGGTTGTTCTCGCAGACCAGCAGCAGGGGCAGCTGCCACAGTGCGGCGAGGTTGGCCGTCTCGTGGAACTCGCCCTCCGCGTAGGCCCCGTCCCCGAAGAAGCAGCACGTCACCCGTTCGGTGCCGCGCATGCGGTCGGCCAGGGCCAGCCCGGCGGCCAGCGGCAGCCCGCCGGCCACGATGGCGTTCCCTCCGTAGAACCGCCGTCCCGCGTCGAACAGGTGCATGGACCCGCCGCGGCCGCGGCTGCATCCGGTGGCCTTGCCGAACATCTCGGCCATCACGGCATCGGCCGGCACGCCTCGGGCGAGCGCGTGGCCGTGCTCGCGGTACGTGGAGACGACGGCGTCCTCGTCGCGCAGAGCCTGGCCGACGCCCACGGCGACCGCTTCCTCCCCGATGTACAGGTGGACGAAGCCGCGGATCTTCGCCGCGCTGTAGAGCTCGACGCAGCGTTCCTCGAACCGGCGGATCAGCAGCATCTGCCGCAGCGTCTCCAGCCGATGGTCATGGCCGGGCCGGGGCTCGCCGGCCTGTGGTTCCGGCGGTCGGCGACGCCCGCCCGCCCGCTTGGGGCCGGGGGCCCGCTTGGTCGTGCTCATGGTCGCGCCTCTCCTCACGTGCCTTCAGGCAGGGCCTTCCAGGGTTGACAGATCGCCCTCGGGCAAGCCGAGCTCACGGGCTCGCAGGAGCCGGCGCATGACTTTGCCGCTTCGGGTTCTCGGGAGGTTCTGGTCGAACTCGATCTCACGCGGTGCCACGGCCGGACCGAGCCGCTGCCGGGCGAACGCCAGCAGTTCGCGCTTCAGCGCGTCCTGCGGCCGGAATCCGGGGCGCAGCGAGACGAAGGCCTTCACCACGGCCCCCACGACCGGGTCCGGGCGGCCGATCACGCCCGCCTCCGCCACGGCCGGATGCTCCATCAGTGCGCTTTCGACCTCGAACGGCCCGATGAGGTGCCCGGCGGACTTGATCACGTCATCGGCCCGGCCGACGAACCAGAACCATCCGCCCGCGTCGCGTTTCGCCAGATCACCGGTGAGGTACCAGCCGTCGGCGAAGCAGGCGTCGTACCGCGCCTGTTCGTTGAGGTAGCCGCGGAACATCGAGGGCCAGCCCGGCCGGAGCGCCAGCTCACCCTCCACGCCGGGACGGGTGACCTGCCGTACGTGCCCGTCGGTCACAGCGGCCCGTCCGTCCGGCCCCCGTTCCAGGATCGCTGCCTCCACGCCGGGCAGCGGGCGTCCCATGGACCCGGGACGGATGTCGCCGGAGGCGTAGTTCGCGATCATGATGGCGCCGGTTTCCGTCTGCCACCAGTTGTCGTGCACGGGAAGACCCAGCACCTCCTGTCCCCACACCACTGCTTCGGGATTCAGCGGCTCGCCGACACTGGCGACGAAGCGGAGCGAGGACAGGTCGTACGGTCCCGGAAGGCCGTGGCCGCCCCGGGGCGTGGCCCGCATCAGCATGCGGATCGCCGTGGGCGCCGTGTACCAGATCGCGACGTTCTGGGAGTCGAGGATCCGGTACCAGCGGTGCACGTCGAAGTCGCCCTCGTCGACCACCAGGGTGGCACCGTGGGTGAGGGGGGCGATGATCCCGTAGGAGGTGCCCGTCACCCACCCGGGATCGGCCGTGCACCAGTACACGTCCTGAGGGCCCAGATCCAGCGCGAAGGCCGCTGTGGCGTGGTGCGCCACCACCGCCTCGTGCACGTGGACCGCGCCCTTGGGGGTGCCGGTCGTGCCGCTGGTGAAGTGGAGGAGGGCCATGTCCTCGGGGTCGGTCGGCGGTACGGCGAACACCGGCGAGGCCTGCGCCATGAGGTGGTCGAGCACGGCAGTACCCGGTGGCGGGTCGGCGACGGGGCCGACCAGCAGCACGTGAGCCAACCCCGGCAGCTGGTGGCGGATTCCGGCGACCTTGCGCCGGTAGAGGGCCTCGGTGGTGACCAGGATCCGGGCGTCGCCCAGGGTGAGCCGCTGTCGTACCGGCTCAGGGCCGAACGCCGAGAACAGCGGGCACAGGACCCGTCGTGAACGCAGCGTGCCGAGCACCGCCGTGTACAGCTCGCGGCGCCGGCCCAGCAGCGTGAAGACCCGGTCCTGCGGCGCCGATCCCAAGCCGTCGAGGACGTTCGCGAACCGGGAGGAGTCTGCGGCGAGCTTCGCGTAGCTCACGCTGGTCACGGAATCGTCGGCGGCCACGCACCGCAGGGCCTCCCAGCCGCCGTGTCCCGCCTCGACGTGCCGGTCGACCGCCTCGAAGCCCATGTTCAGGCCGCTGCCGTCCGGCAGGCCGCTCAGCCATGACCGGGCTTCGCCCCAGGTGAACGTCGCGCGGGTCCGCTCGTAGTCCGAGAGCCTCCAGGTGTCGTGCGGGTGGTGCTCTTTGGTGATGACGGGGTAGGTCATGACGGCTCCTCGTCCACCGCGAGGACTGCTGGTGGTGCCAAACCACCATCCGCCGGATGCGAAGTGCAGGGGGAGGGCCGAACGGGCCCGGGCGGGGACCGCTCGGGCCACCTGGGCGCCGGCTCGTGCCCGAGCGGTGCGGCACCGCGCGGCCGGTCAGTGCTTGGGCGATGCGGTCTCGCCGTCGTGCCCCTGCTCGTGGACCTGTGCGGCGATCACCGCTGCTTGCACGCGGCGTTCGACTCCCAGCTTTCCCAGGAGCCGGGAGATGTGGTTCTTGACGGTCTTCTCGGAGAGGTAGAGCCGCTTGGCGATCTGGCGGTTGGTGAGGCCGTCCCCGATGAGTGCCAGGACTGCCCGCTCCCGTTCGGAGAGCATGGCCAGCCGGGTGTCCTCGGCTTCCCGGGCGGGCTCCGGGTCGCGCAGGGAGTGCATCAGGCGGGCGGTGGTGGCCGGGTCGAGCATGGACTGGCCGGTGGCGACGGTGCGCACCGCGGACACCAGGTCGGAGCCCTTGATCTGTTTGAGTACGTACCCGGCCGCTCCCGCCATGATCGCGTCCAGCAGGGCGTCCTCATCGTCGAACGACGTCAACATCAGGCACGCCAGGTCCGGCATTCGGGACCGCAGCTCCCGGCACACGGTGATGCCGTCGCTGTCAGGCAGACGTACGTCGAGGACCGCGACATCCGGGCGGAGCGCGGGCCCGCGTGCAAGTGCCTGCTCGGCGGTGCCCGCCTCGCCGACGACGGTGATGTCCGCCTCTGCTTCGAGGAGGTCCCGCAGTCCCCGCCGGACCACCTCGTGATCGTCGAGGAGGAAGACCTTGATCGGCACCTCGGAGGGGCCGCCTGGTACGTCGGACATGTTCGCCGCCTGATCCGGATCACGCTCGGCATGCTTCCATCCGAATTGTCTCAGTCGGGGGGCCGGACGCACACCCGACCGAACGCCGTCGAGGTCGCGGTTGTCCACGACGGAGGCGGTCGAGCATGCCTACGCGGCGGCTGAGACCGAGCCGTCGAGCTCCATCCGAACGTCCACGACCCCTTCGACGGCGCTGATGGCGCGCGCGAGCAGCGGTACCAGGGCACGGTCACGCAGTGGCCCTCGGAGGGTGACGACACCGTCCTGCACAGAGAATTCCAGGGTGGCGCCCGGCGCGAGCTCGCCCAGTACGGCCTGGCGGATCTCCTCCTCCAGTTCCTCGTCGGGGCGCAGGAAGACCTTGAGCAGGTCGCTGCGGCTCACGACACCCTCCAGCATGCCGACCCCGTTGACCACCGGCAGCCGCTTGACGTGCTTGTGGGCCATGATGCGCGCCGCTTCGGCGATCGTCGCGTCCGGATGGACCGTGACCGCCGGGCTCGTCATCAGCTCCTCGGCCAGTACACCGCCGGCCTTGGAGGCTTCCTCGATGTTGTCCGGCAGGAGGGGCTGCTCGCGGCGGAACTCCTCCTTCGGCAGGAGATCGGCCTCCGAGACGACTCCGACGACGCGGCCCTCGCCTTCCAGCACGGGGACGGCACTCACCTTCCATTCGTGCATCAGTTCGACTATTTCCTTGTATGACGCCTCGCGGCCTATTGCGATGGCCGTGTGCGTCATGACGTCACTGACGGTGTAGCGCGAGGCGGGCATGACCGACTCCTTCGACGTTGTCCGGGAAGACGTGCTCCTGCTGCCTGACCTTGCGGTCCGGTCGAACCCTTCCATTCGAGCACTCCCGCCTGCTCCGTCCCAGGGCCTGTGGGGTCATGGCCGAGGTCCGATCGGCCCATGGGACGGGACGCGAGCGTCACGCCAGGCAGAACGCGTTGGTGGATCCGTCAAAACCCACCGTGTGGCCCGCTCGGATGCCGGACACGGCGGCTCGTCCCGGACAAGCGCGAGCGGGATGAGCGCCGTAGGAACTCCCCCACGCCACTTCCACCGCGATCGCGCGAAAGACCGCAGATCAGAGCACATTTGACTCACGCCGCGATGAGTCGTGCGTCCACGTGTTTCGTCATCGGAATAGGATCCAGCGAAAACATGTGGAAGTGGACCGCAGGTCCGCGGCACGCAGAATGCAAACCGGACAGGGTTCCTGTGTGCGCTGACGCTGTCTTCTGGCTTCCGTCTGGACATTCCGGGCCCGATACGCCTGCGGAGTCGGCCACACGCGCACAGCACCACGGCGGGGGCGCCGATCGGCGAGGTCACCTCTGCGCCGGGCACGCATGCTGCCCGGGTACGCGGTCCAGGCCCACCGTCTCGTCAGCCGGGGTCAGGGATGACAGGGACCGGTCACTTGATCTCGTGATAGGCGCTCAGTGCGCTGCGTTCGACTTTGGCGAGCAGGCCCTGCTGGGTCTGTTCATCCATCTTCCGTTGCCGGGCCCACTCACGAACCATGTCTACCCCCTGTGTACGCAGTCGGCCGACGCGTTCCTCCTCGGAGACCTTCTTCAGGTTCTGGAGCCATGCCGCCGTGAGTTGGGCGGCCAGGGGATCCTGAGCGCTCTGCGGGGAGGCCTCGCTGCCCAAGAGGTTGTCCAGGACAGTCATGCGCCACGCCCGCGCCTGCCCCTCGTCCTTGCCTCGGGTGACCGCGTCGGCGATTCCGTCGAGGATGCCCAACGCTCGTGCGCCCTCCGTCGGGGGAACGCTGAGGCTGTAGTCCGCGGCATCGGCGGGGACCGCCGCGAGCCGCTGCGCCGTGGTCCGGGTCTCCGTCATGCGCAGCAATGCGTAGGCCTCGGGATCCTGCGCCACAGCGCGGATGACGCCCCTGAGCGTATCGGCGAAGACGGTGAGGTGGTAGGTGCCGTCGGACTGCCACGGCGGGGCCTGAGGTGCGGCCTTGGCCAGGAAGTCGGTGATACCGATACCGCCGAGCATCTCGTGCAGATCGGGTGCGTAGTCGGACAGGGCTGTGGCGAGGGGGACGCGCAGCGCGGGATCCAGAGTGAGTTCCGTCGGATCTCCGGATCCGAGGACGACGAGTACGTCCTTCAACGCCTGGGCCTGAAGCTGAGTGTGACGGCCGGCCTCGTCCCCCGACGACGCCTTCACGATGGCCTCGGCCAGAGCCGCGCAGCTCATGCCCGGGTGAACGGCCGCACCCACCGACTTCTGCACGCGCTCGTTCCCGGCCAGGCCATTACACGGTTCAGCGGATTCCCTGCCGAGTAGCAGCCAGGTTCCGACACCTCCCAGCAGGGCCAGACATAGCCCGAGCACGATGAGTGCCCTGGCTGGTGTCGTGCGGTGGGGGGGCTCCTGCGGCATGGCTGCCTTTCCTGTGGGGGCGCGTCAGTTGGTGGTGTCGGTCAGGTATTTCTGAGTAGCGTTGCTCCCTCGGTCGTGACCGTCGAGGATCTCGTCCTTGAGGCCTGCCCTGGCGTCCTTGTCGATGTCCGGGCGGCCGTCCGCCCAGGAGTCGACCATGAGACCCATCTGGTTGGTGGCGGTGAGGTAGTGGTCGGCGATGCCCGCGTTCGCCGTGGCGTCCGCCTCCGCCTTCAGGTTGTTACCCATGTTCCAAGCCCAGGTGTCCACACCGCGCTGGAGCGCGTCACCGAAGGCTATGGACACGCCTCCGGCTGTCGTGAAGTAGAGCGGTGTGACCGCGCCACCTATGACGTGGTAGGCGGCACCGAGACCGGCGCGGCTGGTGGGGTCGTCCAGGTTCGTGGCGTGGTAACCGAGGACGGTGACGACGGGCCAGTCACGGGTTCCGTCACCCTTGCCCGCGAGGTAGTGCAGGTGGTCGTTGGTGACCTTGTCACCGTTCGGCCCGTTGCCCTTGGGATCGAAGAACGCGGTCGCTGCGTCGGGGTTCTTGCTCATGACGCCGAGCAGACCGTCGACGGCGTCCGTTTCGATCCCCTCGTGCCCGGCTCCCCACTGGGTGAATATGCCGGGGTGCTTCTTCTCGGCCGATATGAGGTCGTCGCCGAGGTCGTACAGGAACTGGTCGTCGTACTGGGTGTCGGCATGCTGCATCAGCGTGACGAACGACTGGTAGCCGTACAGCGGGTTGACCTTGTCCCCGGTTGCCTTGACGCCGGCCTTGTCCAGGCCGTCGGTGAACTCCCGATAGAACTTGCCGTCCGGGCCTGCCAGCCACTCCTTGAACTTCTTGGACCCGGGCGGGGCATCGGAGACCTTCCCCGGGACCTCGGTGGCACCCGCCACCGTATTGGCGAGGCCCTTCTGGATGCTCTGGTAACGGTCGCTGTTCTTCTTGTCCGAGTGAAGGGCCCGGTCGTTCAGCTTGTCCGACAGCGTGATGGTGCCGCCGGGTCCGACGCCCGAGAGGAAGGTCTGGCTGAACGCCTTGTTCCCGGCGTTGTCGCGGAAGGAACGGTCGAGTTCCGCGTAGTCGGAGGCTGAGACGTTTCCGTCGTTGTTGATGCGGGTGGCGATGTCCTCGGCGTTGCGGGCCTCGTAGACCTCGATGTCGCCTTGGGCCCCGGCGTTGAATCCGTTGAGCTGGTCGTCATTGCCCTTGCCGAAAGCGTCCTTGTTGCTGTCGACACCGACGGCTTCGAGGGCCACCTTGACGCCCTGATCGGCGTCGGCGAAGGCCTGGACGAGGTCCCTGATCCGTCGGGCCCATGCCTCGATTGTCTTGTTCAGGGCGGCCACGGCCTCCGGGTGATCCCGCAGGTACATGCGGTCCTGACCCGTGAGCTTGCTCTCGTCCTGCCGCACGCCCCCCTGCGAATCGACGACCAGCCCCTCCTTGACGGCATCCGCACGGACGGAGTCGAGCCTCTTCCTGAGGTCGGTGAACTGGCCGTGGGCGTCGCGCAGGAGAGAGGCGACGGCTTTCGCCTGGATCTGGGCGGCGGCGTACTCGTAGCGCGTACCGGCGAAGTTCGTGTGGGCCACGCCGGCGCTGATGCCCGTCCAGTCCTGACCCATCGTGATCTTCTGGACGGTGTCCCTGTACCGCTCCTCGACCTTCTTGATCTCACCGGCCATGGACTCTCACTTGTCGGCCGCCGTCGTCAGCAGCCCCAGGTCCGTGGTCATCACTTCGTTGTACGTCAGCACCTGTAACCCCTACACCCGGTTGAGCCCCGACTGGCCGATCAGCCGGAACTGGTCGCCCAGCCCGATGTCGTTGCGCGTGAACGCACCCGTTGCACCCATCAGCGCGATCTTCTCGGCACCAAGCCGGCCCATCAGAACCGCGACCTGCTTGTCCCAGGTCTCCCCGACCTTCTTCAGGCCCGTTGCGGTGTCCCACCCGTCGAAGCCCTTGACGGCGGTGTTCGTCGCCTCGTCCGCGTGCTCCGTGGACGTCTGCGTCTTGCCCTCGAGCTCGTTCTCGATCGTGTCCGCAGCCGCCTTCTTCTCCGCCGGCGTGGACCCGAACGTCCCCGACCCCCCAGGGGCAAGCGGCCCCGCCGGACCTCCTGTGCCGTTCAACCGCAGACGCGCCTGCACATCGCCCGCACCAGAGAGCGACTGGCGCCACTCCTCGTCGAAATCCCCCATGCCATGCCCTCCCCATCGACCTCTCATGATCATAGCCATGGCACCTACACACGCGGGAAACCCACCGTGCCGGTGGCATCCGCTCGATCGCCAGGGCACCCGGAGATGCGGCGCCGGGTGTGTCCGATCGCCTCGGTGGCCCTACCACCCGTCGGCCGCCTCGATCCGCCCGGGACGAACACCGCCTACCAGGCCATCGTGAACGCCTTCAACCAGCACCCCGACCAGGTCTTCCGAGCCCGTGAGCTGCACGAACTCCTCGACATGCCCCCCGACGAGGCATCCGTCAACATCACCCGCAGCCGCCTCGGACGTCTCACCCGCCAAGGCTTCCTCACCCAGCCCGGACGAGGCTGCTACCAGAAACGGACTTAACGTCCTCTGAGTGGCCGTACGCGCTGGCGGAGCCCGATGACATCGCATGATCGACCTGATCGCGCTCGCGCCGCCGGGCACCGGGACGGAGAATTGAGGTGTCGGCCGGAGTGGGACGCCACGGTGATCGAAGCTGATCGCAAAGGCCGGGAACGGTGCGCAGCGCACCTCCGGCTCCCGAGGAGGCTCAGCCGGCGTCCTCATGTGCGAGGAGGAAGCCATGGCGACCGCGCGAGACATCATGCACAAGGGTGCGACCTGCGTGCGGGAAGACGAGACGCTCATGGACGCGGCGCGCCGCATGAGCGAACTGGGAGTGGGGTCACTCCCGATCTGCGGACCGGATGACCGGTTGCACGGGATCATCACCGACCGCGACATCGTGGTGAAGTGCCTGGCGAAGGGCAAGGATCCCCATCACATGACGGCAGGCTTGCTCGCCCAGGGAAAGCCGTACACGGTGGCGGCGAATGCGGACACCGGACAGGTCCTGCAGATCATGCAGGAACATCGCGTTCGGAGGCTGCCCGTCATCGAAGATCACCGGCTGGTCGGCATGATCAGCGAAGCCGACCTGGCCCGACACCTGACGGAAGAACAGGTCGGCCATTTCGTCGAAAGCATCTGCGCCGCCCCCTGACCACGGTCGGCGGACGTGGGCGGAGCGGGGCCCGAGAGGCGGGCCCGGCCCTCGCGGGGGCTCGGTGGTTCTGTTCTGACGGATGGTCAGGTTCGAGCGCGGGCGACGCCGAGCCCCCCGCCCGCGGACGGAAGTGGTGGCGGCCGTGGCGCCGCCGAGGCGTGCGTGCGCGGGCGTGTGGCAGGGCTGCACCCGCGCTGACTGCCCCTGCAGTCTTGCCAATGACGACTTTTGTACCTTTTGTATCGAATGGGAGGGGTGCTCGAAGTCCCGCTATTGAAAATGACTGCCATCTTCATATAGAAGTACTGGGTGCTCATCTCGCCACACGTGTTCGAGCGCCCGGCGGCCGCAGTGCTGCCCTTCGCGCTCCCCGCACTCCGACATCCCTCCGCCTCCGCGCTCCTGGCGGACCACCGCGGCCTGCTGGCCGATCTCCTGGACGGCCTGGGTTCACCGCTGCACGTCGTGCTGCCCGAAGTCTTCGAGGAGAACGTCGCCCGGCTCCGCCGTGCGTTCGCAGGAGCGGGCGTGACCGCCGACATCCTGTTCGCCAAGAAGGCGAACAAGGCCGACTGCTACGTCAGGTCCGCCGCCGCCCTCGGCGTCGGGGTCGACGTCGCGAGCGCCCCGGAGCTGGTCGGGGCCCTGGCCGGGGGAGTGCCCGGGCACCGGATCGGGATCTCCGGTCCTGAGAAGAGCGACGGGCTCCACGCCCTTGCCGTCCAGCACGGCTGCCTGGTCGCCGTCGACTCGGTCAGCGAACTCCGCCGACTCGCGGCCACCGCGCGAACGGCGGGCCGGCGGGCGCAGGTACTGCTGCGGACCCGTTCCGCCGGTCAACAGGGCAGCCGCTTCGGTCTCTCGGCGGCCGAGCGGGCGGCCGCCGTCGGACTCTGCGCGGAACTCGCCGACGACATCCGCCTGCGCGGCTTCTCCTTCCACCTCGGCGGCTATTCCACGTCGGAGCGCGCGACGGCGGCGAACGAGATGATCGAGCACTGCCTCGACGCCCGGCGGAGCGGCTCGCCGTCCGCCGAACTGGTCGACATCGGCGGCGGGTTGCCGGTCCGCTACGTCGAGCCGCAGCACTGGGACGCGTTCCTCGCGCAGAACCGGCCGGCCCACTACCACACGGCCAAGAGCTTCCAGGACTTCTATCCCTACGGTGGTCGGACCGCGGACCAGGCCGTGACAGCGATCATGGAGCACCGGGTCGACGGCGCCGAGAGCCTGGCGGCGAAAGCGGGCCGCACCGGAATCCGCTTCGTCGTCGAACCGGGCCGGGCCCTGCTGGACCAGGCCGGATTCACCCTCTTCCGCGTCCAGCAGGTCGACGACCGGCGCGACGCCGACGGGTACGCGATCGTCACCGTCGCGGGCAGCAGCTTCAGCCTGTCCGAGCAGTGGTTCAACAGCGACTACCTGCCCGATCCGCTGCTGCTGTCCGCCGGGCCCGCCGCCCCCGAGGCCGACGTGGTGTTCCCGGCCTGCGTCGCGGGCTCGACCTGCCTGGAGAGCGACCTGCTGACCTGGCGGAAGATCGGCTTCCCGCGCCCCGTACGCCGTGGTGACCATCTGGCCTACCTCAACACCGCGGGCTACCAGATGGACTCCAACGAGTCGCCCTTCCACGACGCCCCACTGCCGCGGAAGGTCGTGCTCCGGCTCGGCGACGGCAGTGGCCCGCCGCGCTGGCGACTGGACGGCGTCTGACGCACCCCCGCGCACATCCCCGAACGCCCCCCGCGCACATCCCCGAACGCACTCCGACGCACCCCGAATGAAGGAGAACCCCCGCATGTCACCGACCTACGCCCCGCCCGGGCAGTTGTGGCTCCTGCCGCAATCGCAGCAGGAAGGGCTGGACGTCGACCACGCGAAGGTGATCGACGTGGTCGAGCAGGCCTACCGCGCGCTGCGCGAAGGAGGCTCGCAGAACCCGGTCAAGACGATCGTCGACGGTCCCGCCCACCGCTCCCTGAGCTACTCGATGGTGGCCCGCGACGCCGGCAGCGACACCGTCTGCTTCAAGGCCGTCTACGAGTTCGACCCGCGCCGCACCCGGGACGCCTACCGGTTCCACTCCTTCGTCTTCCTCGTGGACGACACCACCGGGGCGCCCATAGCCCTGATGGACGTGGTGAAGCTCGGACCCCTGCGGTCCTCGGCCACCACCGCCCTCTTCGCCCGCGCGGCCCGCCCCGACGCCCGGACCGCGCTGGTCGTCGGAACCGGCGTCCAGGGGCAGATGGCGCTTCCGATGCTGGTCGCGGCCATGCCGGAGCTGGAGCGGCTCCAGGTGTTCGGCACCTACCCCGAGGGCCTGCGCGCCGTCCAGGACAGCGTCGAAGGCCGCGAGGTCGAGATCGTCACGGACCTGAGGGAGGCCGCCGGGGAGGCCGACATCGTGATCGGCGCCGCCGGTCTGTCCGCCACCGAGGAGGTCCGGCGCGACTGGATGAAGCCGGGATCGGTCGCCGTGCTCCTCGGGTACGGCGTGCACGCCGACGTGTGCCACGGCGCGGACCACCGGATCGCCACCGACACCGCCCAGATGCACGCCACCTGTGACGACCTGCGGGGCGCTGACGGAGAACTGCCCACCGTGGATGCCCAGTTGCCGGACATCCTGCTCGGCCGGGCACCCGCCCGACGCAGTCCGGACGACGTGGTCTTCGCCTACAACAGCGGCATGGCGGTCACCGACGCCGCGCTGGGCCGCTACCTGGCCGATCTCGCGCTGGCGGCCGGACGCGGGGAAAAGGTCAACTTCTGGTGAGCACCGACACAACGGACACGACCGGTACGTCTGCCACGAACCGTGCGGAGGAGACCGGCGCCGGCCGGTGGGTCACGAACCGGTGGGTCGAGAACTGGTGGGTCAAGAACTCGCGCGCGCTCCTGAAGCTGGCGTTGCCGCTGATCCTGACCAACTTCGCCCACGTCGCCCTCACCACGGTCGACATCGTGATGCTGGGCAGGCTCGGCGCGCTGGAGATCGCCGCCGCCGGGCTCGCCCTCGCCCTGTTCAACCAGCTGCGCACCACCGGGACGGGCCTGGTCACCGGGGTGAGCAACCTGGTGGCCGAGGCGCGGGTACGGAACGACCGAGCACGGATCGGCGCGCTGCTGTTCGCCGGGTTCTTCTGGGCCACCGTCTGCGGTGTGCTGTTCTGCGCGGCGCTCCTGCTGATCGGCCCGCTGCTCGTCCTGCTGGGCCAGGACCCGGCCGTGGTCGACAAGGCGGGCGAGTTCCTGATGGTCCTGGCGCCGGGGATGCTGCCCTGCCTGTGGTTCCAGACCCTGCGGCACTTCACCACCGGCCTGAAGCGGCCCGGCCCGCTGCTGGCCATCACCCTTGTCTCGGTGGGGGTCACCATCGCCCTGAACCACGCCCTGATCCACGGGGAGTTCGGCCTGCCCGCCTTCGGGTTCGTCGGCGTAGCGATCGCCACCGTCACGGTGTTCCTGCTGTCCTTCCTGGCCTTCGTCGTGGTGATCCTCCGGGACGGCGTCCTGCGCTCGTACCTCATCTCGCCCGCGGCGCGGCGCTGGAACGGTGACGCGGTCCGGTCGGTCTGGCGCCTGGGCCTTCCGATCTCGGGCACCTACGCCTCGGAGGCAGGCTTCTTCAGCGTGCTCACCCTGGTCATCGGCTCCCTGGGCGCGGACGCCCTGGCCGCGCAGACGGTGCTGAACCAGATCGTGTACATCGTCTTCATGATCTCCGCCGGCCTCTCGCACGCGGCGTCCATCCACATCAGCGAGGCCTACGGCCGCAACGACTGTGCGACAGTCCGCAGGACGGGACTCCTCGGCACGGCCTGGGGTGTGATCGCCACCCTCGCGGTCGCCGTCCTGTACCTGGCGATCCCCGAACCGATCGTGTCCCTGTTCATCTCGGCCGAGCACGCCGGCAACGCCGACATCGTCGCGCTCACCGTGACCGGACTGATGATCGCCGCCCTCCTGCAGGTCTTCGACGCCACCCAGAACATCGGCAACGGCATCCTGCGCGGCATCGGCGACACCGTCGGCCCCTTCCGGCTCTCCCTCGTCGGCTACTGGCTGATCGGGCTGCCCGCGGGCTACCTGCTCGGGGTGACCGCCGACGGGGGCGTCGAGGGCGTCTGGATCGGCCAGACGATCGGTCTCGCGGCCACCGCCGCCCTCCTGCTGGCCGCGTTCCTGCGCCGCGTCGGCCGGCTCCACCGTGAGACGTCCGGCGCACCCGACCCCGAACCGGAGCCGTCATGAACCCCGTCCTCGCACCAGCCGCTTCGGCCTCACTGATCCGCCGGGAAGTGGCGGGCCTGCCCGGCTACGACCCCGGCGCCGACCCGGACGAGGTGGCCGCCCTCAGCGGCGCCGGCCGCGTCATCAAGCTCTCCAACAGCGAGATCCCGTACGGCCTGTCTCCCGCGGTCGCCGAGGCCGTACGCCTCGGGACCGCCGACGGCTTCGCGCGATACCCCGACCCCACCGGAAAGCGGCTGACCGAGGCCATCGGCAGTCATCTGGGGGTGCCCGCCGAGCGCATCGTGCTCGGCAACGGCTCGGAGAACATCCTGGAGCTGCTGTGCCAGGCCGTACTCGATCCCGGCGACCTCGTCGTCACCCAGGCGCCCGGTTTCAGCCTGCACGAGATCTTCCCCCGCGTCATGGGGGCCCGGGTCGAGAAGGTCCCGGCCACCGCCGACTTCGGATACGACGCGGGCGCCTGGCGCCGCGCACTGGCAGCGGGCCCGAAGCTCGTCTTCCTCGCCAACCCCTGCAACCCCACCGGCGCGATCCTCACCTCGGGCGAACTGGGACGCGTCCTGGCCGACACCCCGGAGTCGGCCCTGCTGGTCCTCGACGAGGCGTACGGCGAGTTCGCCCGCCCCGACCCGGAGTACCCCGACGCCCTGGACGCCCTGCGCGCACTGAACCGGCCCTGGATCGTGCTGCGGACCTTCTCCAAGGCCTACGGTCTGGCGGGCCTGCGCGTGGGGTACGGCATCGCCTCCGACGCCGACCTGGTCCAGGCCCTGGACCGGGTCCGCACCCCGTACAACGTCAACCGGCCCGCACAGGACGCGGCCGTCGCCGCGCTGGGCGACCGCGCGCACCTGGCCGACACGGTCCGCCGTACCCGCCTGGAGATCGGCAGGGTCACCGGCCTGCTGCGCGGCGCGGGACTGCGCGTGGTCCCGTCCTCGACCAACTTCCTTTTCATCGACACCGGCCGCCGCTCCGACGAGGTCGCCCGGGCGCTGCACCGCGCCGGGATCATCGTCAAGGCGTGGCGCGAACCGGGATACGAGACCTACATCCGAGCCTCCCTGTCGACGCCCGAGGACAACGACGTCTTCGTGCGGTGCTTGACGGAGACCTGCGCGAAGGACGAGCTGTGATCAAGAGCAAGATGTCCGAGCTCATCGGGCGGACGCCCCTGCTGGAACTGTCGGTCGCGGACGGTTCGGCCACCGTTCTGCTGAAGATGGAGCAGTTCAACCCCACCGGAACCGCCAAGATCCGGATGGCCCGGAACATGGTGGACGAGGCCGAGGCCGCCGGTCTGCTCGCCCCGGGGGGCCGGCTGGTGGAGTCCACCAGCGGCAACACCGGGCTGGGCCTCGCCCTCATCGCCGCCGAACGCGGGTACAAGTTCACCGCCGTGGTGGACAACCATTCCAGCGCGGACAAGCTGCGCGGCATGCGCGCCTTCGGGGCCGACATCCTCAACGTGGCCGGTGACGCCGACGGCCTGGCCACCGCCGAACGCGACACCACGGCCGAGCGCCTGGCCGCCGAGCACGGGGCGTACTGGACCGCGCAGCACCGCAACCAGGGCAATCCCAACGGCTACCGGGCCCTCGCCCGCGAACTCCACGACGACCTGGGCGACGGCATCGACTACCTGTACGGGGCCGTCGGCACCGGGGGCTCGCTCTGCGGCACCGGCCGTTTCCTGCGCGAACGCATCCCGGAACTGAAGGTCATCGGCGTCGAGCCGGTGGGATCCGTCGTGTTCGGAGGCGAGGGCGCGCCCTACCACCAGTCGGGCACGGGTACGCCCGAGGGTTCGGAGATCGGAGCCGTCGTCGACTACGAGGTCTTCGACCAGGGGGTGAAGGCGAGCGACTCGGAAGCCTTCGAGACCTGCCGCTACCTGGCCCGCAACTTCGGCATCCTGATCGGCGGTTCGGCGGGCGGCGTGGTGTACAAGGCCCTGGAACGGGCGCGGAGCGCGGGGCCCGGGAGCACCATCGTGGTGCTCGTCTGCGACGGGGGCGACAAGTACCTGGACACCGTGTTCAACGACGACTGGATGGCCGCCCACGGCCTCTTCGACGAGCAGGTCGTCCATCGGCTCGCCGCGATGCTGCGGTGACCCCGCCGTGCCGCGCCGCACCCGGTGCGCGGGACTGCCTTCCCCGAGTGCGGTGTTCGCTCCACGCCCTTCTGTCGTCTCGATCGAAAGTGATACTGTCCGGCTAATGAAAACGAAAATGATTACCAAAGTCCTTGCGGCGCTGGCGGTGCTCGGGGCCACGGGGTGCGCCGGCAGCGCAACGTCCGGCGCCGACGGGAAGGCCGGGGCGACGGCGAAGGCGACGGGGGCGACCGCGTACCCGTTCACCCTGGGGAACTGCGGCACCGACGTGACCTACAAGGCCGCGCCGAAGAAGGCCGTCACGCTGAACCAGACCGCCGCCGAGATACTCATCCACCTGGGAGCGGGCGACCGGATCGCCGGCACCGGCTACGAGGTCGAGAAGCCGTCGGCCGCGATCGCCGAGCAGTACGAGAAGATCCCGGTGCTGTCCGCGCCCGGAGCGGAGATCAAGCACGAGAAGCTGCTGGAAGCCCAGCCGGACTTCGTCTACGGGTCCTTCGCGAGCATGTTCACCAAGGAGCAGTCCGGAGACCGCAAGCAGCTCCACGACCTGGGCGTGCCGACCTACCTCACCGAATTCGACTGCGCGTACCACGAGAGCGTGGCGGGCGCGGACTTCACGATGCTCTTCGAGGAGTACCGCCGACTCGGCAGGATCATGGGCGTGCCCGAGGCCGGAGAGAAGCTGGCGACCGATCAGAAGGCCGTCGTCGACACGGCGGTGGCCGGGGTCAAGAAGCGGGACACCCCGCTGAAGGTCATGTGGTTCTACTCCACCTACGAGGGCACCCCGTGGGCGGCGGGCCCCGGCGGCCTGCCGCAGCACATCTCCCAGCTCGTCGGCGTCGAGAACATCTTCGCCGACGCCAGGACCAAGTGGGCCGAGGTCAGCTGGGACGAGGTGGCCGCCCGCAACCCCGACGTCATCATCCTGGCCGACCTGACCCGCGGCGAGCCCAACGACACCGCCAGGGAGAAGCTCGACCTCCTCAAGAAGGACCCCCTCACCAGCAGGCTCGCCGCCGTGCAGGGCGACAGGTTCATCACCATCCCCGGCAGCCACATGGACCCCTCCTACGGCAGCGCGTCCGCCGTCCCCGCGCTGGTCGACGGCCTGAACAAGCTCGGCTGACCCCTCGAAGCCATGACCACGAGCTCACACAAGGCCGCCGCGCGCACCGGAGATCCACTCACCGACCGTGAGGGGATCCCGGTGCGCCGGCGGCGCGCCTCGACAGCGGCGCTCTTCTGCCTCGCCGTGTCCGCGCTCCTGGTGTCGGTCGTCGCCGCATCGCTCTTCGGGAGCGCGGACATCCGGCCCCTGGACGTCGTCTCCACGATCCTGCGCCACACCGGCCTGGGCGCCATCGCCCCCACCGAGCCCCTGCCCGGGCTGCTGGACGCCCTGATCTGGGAATCCCGCTTCCCCCGGGTGCTGCTGGCCGCCGCCGTCGGCGCGGCCCTCGCGGTCTCCGGCGCGGTCCTCCAAGCCGTCACCAGGAACCCCCTGGCCGACCCCTACCTCCTGGGAGTCTCCTCCGGTGCCTCCACCGGCGCGGTCGCCGTGCTCCTGCTGGGCGTCGGCGGAAGCATCTCCCTCTCGACCGGTGCCTTCGCCGGCGGCCTGGCCTCCTTCGCCGTGCTGCTGCTCCTCCTCGGCGGAGGGCGCGTGGCCAGCCCGTCCCGCGTGGTGCTCACCGGCGTCCTGGTGTCCCAGTTCTTCGCCGCCGTCACCTCGGTCGTCCTGATGGTCAGCGGGGACGCCAACTCCACCCGCGGCTTCACCTACTGGCTGCTCGGCACCCTCGCGGGCGCCCGCTGGGAGGGGGTGACCCTCACCGTCGTGATCATCCTGACGGGGGTGGTCGCCGTGCACTTCTTCGCGCCCGCCCTCGACGCCTTCACCTTCGGGTGGGACTCCGCCGCCGCCCTGGGAATCAACGTCACCGCGGCCCGCATCTGGCTGATGGTGCTCACCTCGGTGATCACCGCGGCCGCCGTCGCCGCCTCCGGCGCGATCGGCTTCATCGGACTGCTCGTCCCGCACGCGGTCCGCATTCTGACCGGGCCGATGCACCGCTCGCTGCTCCCCCTGTCCGCGATCACCGGCGCCGTCTTCCTCATCTGGGTCGACGTGTTCGCACGTACAGCGTTCGCGCCCCACGAACTGCCCGCCGGCGTCATCACCGCCCTCCTCGGCGCGCCCGCTTTCGCGCTGGTCCTGAAGCGTCTGGAGTCCTGATGGGCCGCATCACCACCACCCGGCTCTCCTGGTCGGTCAAGGGCCGCCAACTGCTCGACGCCATCGACATGCAAGCCCCTGACGGAAAGACCGTCGGGCTCCTCGGCCCCAACGGCTCCGGCAAGTCGACCCTGCTGCGCCTGCTCGCCGGACTGCGCCGCCCGGACGCGGGAACCGTCCGCTACGACGACACCGCGCTGGAGGACCTGGGCCGCCGGGTACTCGCCCGCCGGCTCGCCGTCGTCGAACAGGACGTGACCGCCCCCCACCACGTCACCGTCCGCCACGTCGTGGAGCTCGGCCGAACCCCCTTCCGTGGCCGCTTCGACGCGCTGACCGGGCACGACCGGCAGGTCGTGGACGCGGCACTGGAGCGGACCGACCTCACCCACAAGCAGCACCGCAGCTGGCACACCCTCTCCGGAGGGGAGAAGCAGCGCACCCAACTGGCCCGCGCCCTCGCCCAGGAACCCCGGGAGATCCTCCTCGACGAACCCACCAACCACCTCGACATCCGCCACCAGCTCGAACTCCTCGACCTGCTGGCCACCCTGGACGTCACCTGCGTCGTCGCACTGCACGACCTCAACCTCGCCGCCCGCTACTGCGACCACATCGTCGTCCTCCACGACGGAGAGGTGGCCGCCGCCGGCGCACCGGAGTCCGTACTGACCCCGGACCTCGTCGAGTCCGTCTACGGCGTGAAGGTCCTCGTGGACCGCGAACCCGCCACCGGCACGCTGCGCATCACCTACCTGGCCTCCACCGCCACGCGAGTGCCCGCCGCGAAGGCGCTGCATCTCGACGTCCGGTAGGCGGAGTTGTGGCGCAGCCTGTCGACGACGTGCGACGTGCGGCGGGCGGTGGTCGGCAACCGGGTCCGGGCGGAGGGGCCTCCTTCGAAGCGGGGAAGTGCGGCCGGGGAGCGCCGAGCCGGCCGGTGCGGACCCGCAGGAAGCGGAAGAACCCCTGCTCGGCGTAGGCGGGCAGGGCCGCGGAGCGGCTGCGAGGAGGCCGGGTGAGCCCGCGGCGGCGGAGCCGCGCTGTGGGTCCAGGGGGGTCAGCGGACGGCGGCCAGTACGCGGCTGGGGCCGACCTGCCACACGGTTCCGACATGCTCGAAGCCGGCGTCACGCAGCAGCGAGAGGTGGCCGGTGAGGGTGAGTCCGTTCTCCTCGCTGCGCGGATGCCCCTCCTGGCCGCGGTCCGAGAGGAGAGGGGCGAGTTCGGGGTCCGCGGCGGCGCCCGACCACCAGGACTCCCAGTCCTCCGGCGAGGGGGAGGCGTTCCGCTCGGCGTAGCGGCGTCCGACGGCGGAGGCGAGCTCGGAGATCCTCGCCGAGTCCGGGCCGATGTGGTCCCCGTTGACGAGGATGCCGCCGGGCCGCAGGAGGCCCGCCAGCTCCCGGTAGACCCGCCGCAGGGTTTCGGCACTCAGGTAGTGCAGGGCCGTGGCGGAGACGACGGCGTCCACGGGCCGGTCGAGTGCGAGGAGGTCGAGCCAGCCGGGTGCGCCGATCACCGCTTCCGCGAAGCGCAGGGTCGTGCCGTAGTGGAGGCTGCCCAGGGCCAGCAGGAGGGGGTCCGCGTCGACCGCCACGACCTCGGCGGCCGGGAGCCGTTCGGCGATCCGCGCCGCCAGGCAGCCGGGGCCGCTGCCCAGGTCGAGTACCAGGGGTGCGGGGCGGCCCTGGGTCACCTGCTCGACCAGGTCGGTGATCACCTCGAATCTCTCCAGGCGGTCGATCGCGTACCTCTGCTGCTGGTGTGCCCAGCGTTCCACCCATCGCGTCGCAGTAGCCGTGTCCACGCCCATGGTCGTTCGAGCCGTCCCTGTTGCCGTGCCTTGTCTCGTTAATGGAAATCATTGCAGGGTGGCGAGGGTCGTGAGGAGCGTTTCCATCTCTTCGGGGGTGTTGTACACATGGAGGCTGACGCGTACTGAGCCCCCCTCTTCCTCCCTCCCCGCCTGGCAGTGGCCGTCGGACCGCACCATGAAGCCGTGGCTGTACAGGATGAACCCCAGGTCGTGGGCGCCTATCTCCCGGTGCCGGAATGCCACGAGGCTGCGGCGACGCTGGACGTCCGACCCGGCTGCCAGGCTGGACCGGCACCCCAGTACCTCGTAGGCCGGCATCCGGCCGAGCCCGTCGGTCAGGCGGGACGTCAGGGCCGCGGTCCAGCGTTCGATCCGGTCGGTGCCGGCCGCGTCGAGCCAGTCGAGGGCGGCTGCCAGGCTGACGATGCCCACGGTGTTCGGGGTGCCCTGCCAGCCCCCAGGCCGGAACGCGGGCCCCTGCCGGGGGCGGGCCCACACCGCCCCGGTGCCGGGCAGGGCCATCGCCTTGTGGCCGGAGAAGGCCAGGAAGTCCACGTCGAGTTCGGCCACCGACACCGGGAGGTGGCCGAGGCTCTGCGCGGCGTCCAGGCAGATCGGCACCTCCGGCCCGACCACCCCGCGTATCCGGTGCACGTTCATGTCGGCGCCGTAGACGTGGTGCACGTGCGTCGCCGCCACGAACCGGGTACGGGGGCCGACGATCGCGGCGAGTGCCGCCGGGTCGTAGTCGCCGGACCCGGCCTGGCACGGCAGTTCCCGGACGCGCACCCGGACCCCCTGCCGGGCCAGCAGCTCGCGGACCTCCAGCCACGGCGACAGGTTCGCCCGGTGGTCGGAGAACGGGACGACGATCTCGTCACCGTCGCAGAGGTAACCGGCCAGCCAGTCCCGCGCGACCGTCCGGAGCCCTTCCGTGGTCCCGCTGGTGAAGTGCACGCTCGACCCGCCGGGATCAGGGTCGCCCAGGAACTCCCCGACCCGCTCGCGGGCACGTTCCAGCAGCGCGGTCGTGCTGTTGGCCCACGGGTACGATCCCCGGCCGGCGTTGGCGTTCGACGTGGTGAGGTACCTCTGGACGGCGTCGAGAACGGGAGCCGGCTTCTGTGCGGTGGCGGCACTGTCCAGGTAGGCGTGCCCCGGATGGCCGAGGACGATGGGGAACTGGGCGCGCAGACCGCGCTGCCACGAGGCCAGCGCCCGGATCTCCCGCTCGGGATCCGCCGCCATCTCAGTCACGTACCAGCGGGGCACCCGCGTCCCGCCAGGCGATGATCCCCCCGGCCAGACTGCGTACGTCCGGGTGGCCCATCCGGGTCAGCAGGGCCGCGTAGCGGGCGGACTGCTCGCCGACCGGACAGGCGAGCAGCACGGGCTGCCCCTTGCCGAAGGGAAGGCCGCCGCGGACGAGTTCCTCGAAAAGCTCGTCGACGATGTTCACCGACGCCTCGATGTGGAGCGCGGCGTACGCGAACGGGCCGCGCAGGTCGATCACCAGCGGCCGCCGTTCCTCGATCCACTTCTGCGCGTCGGCCACGTCGATGACCGGGGCCGTACGGATCTCGGTGTCCGTCAGGGTGGCCACCGAGTTCCGCCCGGGCGGCCTGCCGAACAGTTCCGGGCGGCGCTGCCGCACGTAGCCGAGGTAGCCCTCGGCCCGGTCGCAGACGATGAACACGGCGGTCCTCCGCCCGGTCAGCCCGGCGTCCAGCGGGCGGAGATGGCGAACGGCCCCGAAGTACGCGGCTCCGCCGGTGGGGCCGGCGAGCAGACCGCACCGGCGCAGCAGCGTCACCATCCCGTCGATCGCCTCCTCGGAGCTCACCGCCTCGATCGTGCCGTACGTGGCGGGGTCGAAGATGCCGACCTCCTGCACCTCGTCGGCGGTGCGGATGCCGGGGATGAAGTCGGACTTCTGCCCGACGAGTCCGACGACGCGCACGTTCGGATCGTGGGCGCGCAAGGCCCTCGCCACCCCCGTGGACGATCCGGCGGTACCCACACAGGCGATGAACCAGTCGGGGGCGCGCCCGTCCAGGTCCGCGATGATCTCGGGTCCGGTGCCGGTCGCGTGAGCCTCGGTGTTGCGGGCGTTGAAGTACTGGTCGGTGTGCAGATGGGCGCCGCCCGGTTGGTTCAGCTGCCGGTGGAACACGGTCAGCGGGTCCTCGGTGTCGTGCGGATCGAGGCATTCGCTCTGCCCGGGCAGCTCCTCGATCTCGGCGCCCAGCAGCAGGAGCAGTTCCCTGGTCTCCGGGATGCGCATCCGGTTGGTGACGCTCTTGAACGGCAGGCCGTGGATCCCCGCGATCAGGGCAAGCGCCTTCGCGGTGTTCCCGCTGGACAGCTCCACCACCGTCTCGCCGCGCTCCCGTGCGCCGGCCAGCCCGTGGCGGACCATGTTCCAGGCGGCCCGGTCCTTCAGCGACCCGAACGGATTCAGCATCTCCAGCTTGGCGTACAGGTCGATGTTGCGCAGGCCGTGCACGGCCGGGGAGATGCGGACCAGCGGGGTGTCGCCGATGGCCTCGATGACGCTGTCGTACCTCACGCGATCCGTCCCCCCGTACGTGTGACCGGCCAGTACTCCTCGTCGAGGCACCAGTTCCAGGATCCGCCCTGCTCCGCGACCGCGACCTTGCGCGCCACGGGCTGCCCCTGCGCGCGGGTTGCGCCGAAGTCCATGCAGTAGCCGGCGGTGTTGGCGAAGGCGAGCAGGTCGCCCGGAGCCGGCAGCCGCGGCAGGAACACCTTCCGACGGGTGATCAGATCAGCCTCCAGGCACAGGTTTCCCATCAGGTGCACTGCCACCGGACCCCGGTCCGGTGCGGGGGCGCTGCCACGAGGGACGAGCAGCGGATCCATCAGGACGCCGTGGTCCTCCAGACTGACGTCACCGGCGTTCATCGCGAGCCGGACCAGATGGTCGCCGGTGTCCGTGCCCCGTACTTCCAGCACGGTGGCGAGGGAGAGGCCGCACTGGTCCACCAGTGCCCTGCCGGGCTCGGCGTACAGGTCGTGCAACCCCTCCAGGAGCAGGGTGCCCAGCGGGCGGCCGAGGCCGGCCGCAGGGCGGGAGAGGAGGTCGTCGAGGTATGCGGCTCCGGTGACGGGCCGGTACGCCGGGTACAGGCCGAGCGCCCCCTTGAGGGTCCCGTTCTCGACGCGCAGACCGTAACCGTGCCCGCCCCATGTCAGGGGCGGGCGCCGGCCCATGACGGCCTCGGTGAGCCCGGTGGTGTAGCGCTCCCACTGCGCGGCGTGGGCCAGGTAGCTGACGCCGAAGCCGCCGCCCACGTCGATGACGCGTGGCTGGTGTCCCCGTATCCGTAACTCCTCCATGGCGCGCAGGCACCCTTCCAGGGCGGTCGCCTTCTCGTCCACGCTCGTGGTGTCGAGGTGGTAGCCGACACCGATCGGTTCGAGTGCGTCCCGGTGCCGTTCAAGCAGCCCGAGCAGCGGGGCGAGCAACTGGGCGGGCGTACCGAAGCGACTTTGCCGGGAGAGCGTCCTCCTACCGTTCGTCCCGAACTCCGACAGCCTCAGCAGGACCCGCAGGCGCGGCAGGCCGTGGGCCCGGACGATCCCTGCCGCCTCCTCCAGCTCCGCAGCCCCGTCGGCGTTCACGCTCGTCCCGGTGCGTGCGGCGAGCCACAGGAACTCCGCTTCCTTGGGGCCCGTCGCCACGATCCGGTCACCCGTGAAGCCCGCCCCGAGACCGTGCTGCAGTTCCCCGAGGGAGGCCACGTCGAGACCGGCGTCGGTCGTGGCGAGCGCCCGGACCAGGGCGCTGGAGAGGTTGGCCTTGTGGGCGAAGCAGATCCGGCCGGTGAGGCGGTGGCGGCGCAGGACCGTACGGAAGGCCGCCACGTTCTCCGCGAACTGCTGGGGCAGGACGAGATTCAGGGGGGATCCGAGCCCGTCCACGAGCATGTGCAGGAACGCGGACGAACCGAGCAGGGCCGCCATGCGAGGTTCCAGCCGTGGCTCCAGGTACAGCGGTGCGTTGCTCATCCCAGCTGTTCCTCCCCGACGAGGAATGCGTACCGGTTTCGGCGCACGGCCTCACACCGTAACCCGCACCGCGCGAATAGTGGGGCCGTCGGGTGCGGAGGGGCTCCTTCACACCGTCGGACGGCTTGATTGCGAGGGTCGGAGCACCAGGCTCATGAGGATCTCGTCCCGGTCGTCGCCCGGTGCCACCCGCAGCGCGCCGGGCCATCGGCCCACTTCCACCCAGCCCAGGCGCCGGTAGAAGTCCTCCAGCCCGAGGCCTGCGCGCGCGGTGAGCCGCAGCCGTTCCAGTCCCATCTCCGCCCGGGCGATCTCCTGGACCCGCCCCATCAGGGCGGACCCGATCCCGCGGCAGCGGAACCGAGGGTGCGTCTGGACGTGGTTGACCGTGCCGCAGTGGGCGACCAGAGGGTGCGGATCGCGCCGGATCACCAGCCAGCCGGCGAGCGCACCTCCGGCGGTGGCAGCGGCATCCCGTCTCACCGCGGCGTCGCATGCGTGCGGCGGATGTCCAGCTCCAGGAAATGGGCGGAGCACGAGATGCACGGATCGTGGTTGCGGACGGCCCGCTCGCACACCCTCGCCACTTCTTCGTCGGTGCTCTCTCCGCGGTCCAGACAGGCCTGGACGGTCCTGCGCAGATCCTCCTCGATGGCGGCCTGGTTCTGCGCGGTCGGCGGAACGAGCCGCGCGTCGGTGACGCGACCCGAGGCGTCCAGCACGTAGCGGTGGTACAGAAGCCCGCGCGGGGCCTCGGTGGCGCCGTGCCCGGTGCCGGCGCAGGGCGGCACGGCCACGTACGGGCGTGCCGGCGGCTCGTAGGCGTCGATGATCCGGAGCGCCTCCTCCACGGCGTAGAGCACCTCCACGGCACGTACGAGGATGCTGCGGTAGGGGTTCCTGCAGACCGCGCCGGCCGCGACGCCGGGTGTCCCCGGCCGCGCCGGGGGTGCGCCCAGGCCGGCTTCCCGGGCCGCTTCGAGCGCCAGCGGCGAGAGCAGGTGGCCGCTGATGGCCCAGCGGGCGAGCGAGCCGGTGAGATGCCTGCGGCCGTCCAGCCGGGAGTGCAAGGCCGTGGAGTGCGCGACCTGGGTCTCCGCGACATGGTCGTTGAAATCCCGCAGGGGGAAACCGCGGGGCCGGAGCGGTTCGCCGTACGGCAGTACGGTCGGGACCCCGGACTCGATGGCGTAGGTGCCGCTCTCGGCGAGCGCGAACAGGTCGGCGTCGCACTCGGCGTCGGGGAAGTCGAACCCGGCCACCCAGCGCAGCGTGTCCCAGGCGTCGTCGAGGGCGGCGCGCAACCGCTCCGCCAGGGGCCGGAGCCGGGACCGGGTGGGCGTGCGATGGAAGCCGCCGAGGCGGACGTTGACGGGGTGGATGGCCCGCCCGCCGAGCAGTTCGACCACCGCGTTGCCGGCCTGTTTCAGGCGCAGTCCGCGTTCGACGTGACCCCGGTGGGTACGGGACAGCCCGATCACGTCGTGGTGGCCGAGGAAGTCGGGTGCGTGCAGCATGTGGATGTGCAGGGTCTGGCTCTCGATCCACTCGCCGCAGTACAGCAGACGGCGCAGGGCGGCCAGCTGCCCGTCGACGGTGACGCCGCATGCGTCCTCGATGGCTCGGCAGGCGCTCATCTGGTAGGCGACGGGGCAGATCCCGCAGATGCGGGAGGTGAGGTCCGGGGGTTCCGTGTGCGCTCTGCCCCGCAGGAAGGCCTCGAAGAAACGTGGCGGTTCGTAGATCGCCAGGTGCGCCTCGGTGACGGTGCCGTCCTGGACGAGCAGGCGCAGCGCGGTCTCGCCCTCCACCCGGCTGACGGCGGGAATCCGCAGGACCCGGGATGCGGGCAGGTCCGTCACTGCGTGCCTTCCTCGCGTGCGGGGACCGGCCCCTGGGTCTCCACGGCGGTGAAGGCCGTCACGTTGTAGGTGTGCAGGAACCGGCCGGTGTCCTCGGCGCTCATCCCGTCGCGGTGGAGGAGCGGGATGAGCGCGGGCAGGTTGGTGGTGGCGGCCGGACCGAAGCAGCCGTAGCAGCCGCGGCCGTAGGCGGGGCACAGAGCTCCGCAGCCGGCGTGGGTGACGGGTCCGAGGCAGGGGGTTCCGTGGGCGACGGTGACGCAGACGGTGCCGCGTCGTTTGCAGGCGAAGCAGACGCTGTGGTTCGGGATGCCCGGCTTGCGTCCGGCGAGGAAGGCCGTGATGACCTCCACGAGCTGCCCGCGGTCGATGGGGCAGCCGCGCAGTTCGAAATCGACGCGCACGTGGGCGGAGATCGGCGTGGACGTGGCGAGGGTGGCGATGTACTCGGGGTGGGCGTAGACGGTGGCGAGGTACTCCTCGACATCGGCGTGGTTGCGCAGTGCCTGGATGCCGCCGGCGGTCGCGCACGCGCCGATGGTGACGAGATGGCGGGATTCGGCGCGGATGCGGCGGATGCGGTCGAGGTGTTCGGGAGTGCTGACCGAGCCCTCGACGAGTGCGAGGTCGTACGGCCCCGGAGCGGTATCGCTGGACGCCTCCGTGAAATGGGCGATGTCGAGTTCGGCGGCGATGGCGAGCAGCTCGTCCTCGCAGTCGAGCAGGGTGAGCTGGCAGCCGTCGCACGAGGCGAACTTGAACACGCCGAGCCGTGGACGGGCGGACTGGGGGGGTGGGTCAGGAGGGTGCATCTCACAGCTCCCGCACGGTGAGCAGGGATTCGGCCCGGTCGTAGCCGACCACCGGGCCGTCGCGGCACAGCAGCAGGGGACCGAGCTGGCAGTGCCCGCAGTGACCGGTCGCACAGCGCATGTTGCGTTCGAGGGACACCTGGATGTGTGCGGCGTCCATGCCCCGGTGCACCAGGACGCGTGCCGTGGCCCGGATCATGACCTCGGGGCCGCAGACGAAGGCGGTCGTGTCCGCTGCCGTGAAGCGGGCTTCACCGATCAGACCGGTGACGATTCCGACCCGGCCCGTCCAGCCGGCCGAGGGCCGGTCGACGGTGATCTCCGCGAACGGGTTCCGCCAGGAGGGGGCTTCGTCCGGATACAGCAGGTCGCCCGGACTCCGGGCACCCACGCAGACGTTGAGCCGTCCGTACGCCTCCGGCTCGGCCAGCACCGCGTCGATGAGGGGCCTGAGCGGGGCGAGACCGATGCCGCCGGCGACGACGAGCACATCCCGCCTGCGAGCGGCCGTCGTGTCCCAGCCCGTGCCGAACGGGCCGCGGACTGCGACCTGGTCACCGGGCCCGAGGCCGCACAGCGCTCGCGAGACCGCTCCGACGGCCCGTACGGTGTGGACCAGCCGGCCGCTGTCGAGGATCCGGGACACGGACACGGGGATCTCGCCCACGCCGAACGCGTACACCATCGCGAACTGCCCCGGTGCGAAGGCGGCGAGAGGTCCGTCGGAGGGTGCGAGCGTGAGGGTGACGGTGTCACGCGTCTCCTCCCGCCGGTCGACCACGCGGTAGGGAAGGGGTGTCAGGGTCATGAGGCGGGCCCGTTCGTCGGCGGCCCGTACAGGTCGAGCAGCCGGGTACGTGTCGCCCTGAGCCGCTCTCCGATGGTCTCGGCGACGAGGGTGACCAGGGCCAGGCCCAGCGCGGGCCGCTCGGCGCACAAGGCGCGTACCGCGGTGGCGTCGAACTCCCAGGCGCGGACGGCGTCCCGGGTCTCGGCGCCGAGGTGCCACTGCCGTGGCGGACACAGCCACGACCAGCCGAGCAGGCCGTCCGCGCCGATCGTCTCGACGACGGCGCGGCCCCGGCCGGGGATGTCGATGTCGAGTGCGACGGTTCCCGAGCACAGGATCCAGAAGCGGTCCGCTTCCTCGCCCTCCTCGAAGACGCGGGTGCCGGCGGGCAGGACGACGGTGCGGGCGAGCGAGGACAGTGGCTCGCGCTCGCCCGCAGGCAGAGCGGCGAGCAGTCGTGCGCCGCAGGGACGGTCGGCAGACGTGGTCACGGCGCGTCCTGGCTTCCCCCGGCTTCCCGGTGGAGGGCGTGGGCCTCCTCGGTGAGGTCGATGCCGGTGGGGCACCAGACGACGCAGCGGCCGCAGCCGACGCAGCCGGAGCTGTCGAACTGGTCGTGCCACGTACCGAGTTTGTGGGTGAGCCACTGGCGGTAGCGGCTACGGGGGCTGCTTCGGACGGGACCACCGGGCAGGTGCGAGAAGTCCAGGTCGTAGCAGGAGTCCCAGCGGCGCCACCGCTCGGCGTGGTCGCCGGTCAGGTCGGTGACGTCCTCGGTGGTCGTGCAGAAGCAGGTCGGACAGACCATGGTGCAGTTGCCGCAGCTCAGGCACCGGGCCGTGACGTCGTCCCAGCGGTCCGCCTCCAAGGTGTCGCGCATCAGCGTGCGCAGGTCCACCGGCGGCATGGACCGGCCCATGCGGTCGGCGGCCTCGCGCACTCCGACGACGGCAGCGGTCCGGGTCGCGTCGTCGACGGCGCGTCGGGGGAGTTCCGCGAGGACGCCGGCTCCCTCTTCGGTCCCGCTCCTGCACAGGAAGCGGTGGCCGTCGTCGTCCACCACCTCGGTGAGGGCGAGGTCGTACCCGGCGTCCGCGGCCGGTCCCGTACCCATCGAGACGCAGAAGCAGGTGGCACCCGGCTCGGTGCACTCGACGGCGATCAGGAAGGTTCCCGTCCGCCGGGAGAGGTAGGCCGGATCGCGGTATCGGCCACCCGCCATGACCCGGTCCAGGATCCGGATGGCCCGCAGGTCGCAGGGCCGCACGCCGAGGAAGGCGTAGGAGACCTCCTCCGGTCTCTCCTCGCGCACGGTCAGGCCGCCACCGGGTGCACGGTCCGCGGACCACTGGCGGACCCGCTCGGGGTGCAGGAACGACTTCCACGACTGGGGGCCCGCACTGTGCGAGAATGCGGCCCCGTCCTCACGCCGAACGAGCCGGTAGGTACCCGCTTCCAGCTCCACCCCCCACCCGTAGGGCAGCGCGGTGGCAGAGCCCAGCTCGTCGAGGACGATCGCCCCGTCCCGTACGGTCGGTCCGATCACCGTACGGCCACGGCCTTGCAGGACCGTCACCAGCGCGGCCAGACCACCGCGGTCGAGCACCGCCTCGGTCATGCGGTCGGGGGGCCGGCGGTTCTCCGCGGGGTCGTTCATGGTCTGCCTCCTGTCCGTGCCCCGTCACCGACGCGAGGCAGGGTGCATGTACGACGGCGTCGACCGCCCGCGGGGGAGCCGTACCGCGCGATTGCGCAGGATCAGGGTGCCAGGCAGGTGGCCTGCGGGCGGTGACCGTCGTCCGGCGAGTCCCGGTCGGTGGTTCGGCCTTCCCGGGATCGGGCGTCGTCGGCGGCCGTGCCGTGGCGCTCGATGTCGGCGGTGATGCGGCGGATCAGTCCCGGTACGACGCGCGCCACGGCGGGAGTCATGCCCGGCCCGGGCGTAAGGTCCGCCCCTTCGACCGCGTACACGATCAGGCGACGGGGAAAGCGGCCGAGTGCGCGGCCCAGATCCACGGCCTCGGCGAAGCCCAGTCCGTGCGTGCTGTGTCTCGGTGAGCCGGTCGTGCCCGGTCGGCCGTCCACGGCATCGTCCCACCGGTGCGTGCGCCCCGGCTCTGCGGCGGGTGGAAAACACGCATCCACGACGATGGCCAAACCGGCGTTCTCCCACAGTTCGATCAGGCGCCCGGGATCCCCGTCACACTGCGCGACGACGACACCCGGGGGCAGCCGACGTTCCCCGGCCCGGCGCTTCAGCAGACCGGCCACGGTCCATCCGACACCGTCGTCCCGGCGGAACTCGTTGCCCAGGCCGATGACCACCGTCCCGCTGCCTGCCTCCATCGGATGCTCGATCCCCTTCCGCACTCGGCCCGTGGCGGTGTCCTGCACGGCTCACACCGCCACCGTACGGCGTTGCCGGGCGCGGGGCCCGCAGGCCGGGCACCCCGACCGGATCCCGGCGGACGACGTCCGCTGCTGTGACGCCGTCGTACTCGGCGGGCCCCGGTACGCCGGCCGATGGAGCGGCGAGGCCGGGCACCGCGCGGGACGCGACGAGAACCACCCCGGCCGAGTGGCACCCCACCGCTCACCGAGGCGACGGTGGCTCTTCCCGACGCACTCGCCCGGCAGGCAGAAGCGGGCGGTGAGCCGCTTCGCCGACCAGTTCCTCCAGGACGTCCTCCATGGTGACGAAGCCGATGACCGACCCTTCCGGGTCCGCGACGGCCGCGAGATGGGTACCGGCGGTGCGCATGGCGGTCATGGTGTCGTCGAGGGGTGTGGACCGGTCGACAGTGGTGACGACGTGCAGAGCCTCGCGCCGGAAGGGCGCGGTGCGCTCGGTGGCGGCCAGGGCGTCCTTGATGTGCAGAAAGCCCAGGATCTCGCCGCCGGGGCTGGTGACGACCAGGCGGGAGAAGCCGTGCTCGGCGGCGACTCGCTCCAGTCCGCGCGGGGTGACGTCGTGGTGGACAGTGACGAACTCGGAGCGCGGGATCATGATCTCGTCGACCGTGCGGGTGCCGAGTTCGAGGGCGTCCTGGAGGCGTTCGCTGTCCTGAGCGTCGAGCAGGCCCGCGTCGCGGGAGTCCTTGACCAGCCGGGCGAGTTCGTCGTCGGTGAAGACCGAGGCGACCTCGTCCTTGGGCTCGACCTTCAGCAGGCGCAGCAGGGCGTTGGCGAAGGCGTTGATGCCGAAGACCAGCGGGCGCAGCGTCCGGGTCAGGGCGACCAGGGGCGGGCCGAGGAGCAGCGCGGTCGGGGCCGGGGCGGCGAGCGCGATGTTCTTGGGGACCATCTCGCCGACCAGCATGTGGAGGTACGTGGCCAGGGTCAGGGCGATGACGAAGGCGATCGGGTGGATCAGCGCCTCGGGGACGCCGAGGGAGGCGAAGGGCGGTTCCAGCAGGTGGGCGATGGCGGGTTCGGCGACGGCGCCGAGGACCAGCGAGGAGACGGTGATGCCGAGCTGGGCGGTGGCCATCATCGCGGACAGGTGTTCCAGACCCCACAGGGTGGTCCTGGCGCGCCGGTCGCCCTTGAGAGCGGCCGGTTCGATCTGGCTGCGGCGTACGGAGATCAGCGCGAACTCCGCGCCCACGAAGAAGGCGTTGGTGACCAGCGTCAGCGCGCCGATCAGCAGCTGAACGGTGGTCATCGGACGTCCTCGTCGGTCTTGTCGACGGCGGCGGGCGCGGTGATCGTCACCCGGTCCGCACGGTGGTGGTCGACGTCGAGCACGGACAGCTCCCAGCCGTCGACGTCGAGGGTGTCGCGTTCCTCGGGGATGCGTTCGAGGCGGGCGGCGATCAGGCCGGCGAGGGTCTCGTACGGGCCCTCGGGCGCCTGGAACCCGAGCTCTTCCAGTTCGTCGAGCCGTACGCTTCCGTCGGCTTCCCAGACCCGCCGGCCGTCCTCGTCCGGGGCTTCGATGAGGTTGGGGACCTCCATCGGGTCGTGTTCGTCGCGTACCTCGCCGACGACCTCCTCGACGATGTCCTCCACGGTGGCGACACCGGCGGTGCCGCCGTACTCGTCGATCACCACGGCCATGGTGCGGGCCTGCCGGAGGCGGCCCAGCAGTGTGTCCACCGGCAGGGAGTGCGGCACCAGCAGGGGTTCGGTCATCAGGTCGATGATCGGGGTGAGGGGCCGCTTGTCCTCGTCGAGGGCCAGTACGTCCCGGACGTGGACGGTGCCGATGACCTCGTCCAGGGAGTCCCGGTAGACGGGGAACCGGGAGATTCCGGTGGCCAGGGTCAGGTGCGCGGCGTCGAGCGCGGTGGCGTGGGCCTCCAGCGCCTGAACGTCCACACGCGGGGTCATGACGTTCTCCGCCGTGAGCTCGCCCAGGTGCAGGGTCTTCACGAACAGCTCGGCGGCATCGGCTTCTATCGCCCCCTCGCGGGCCGAGTGCCGGGCCAGGGCGACCAGCTCCTCGGGGGTACGGGCGGAGGCGAGCTCCTCGGCGGGCTCCAGTCCGAAGCGGCGCACCAGGCGGTTCGCGGTGTTGTTCAGGTGGCGGATCAGCGGCGCGAACACGGCCGTGAAGGCCCGCTGCGGACCGGCCACGACCTTGGCCACGCCCAGCGGGTGGGAGATCGCCCAGTTCTTCGGCACCAGCTCGCCGACCACCATCAGCACGATGGTGGAGAGGGCCACGCCCAGCAGGGTCGCCGTGGTGGACACGGCCCCTTCGGGCAGCCCGAGCCCGGTGAGCGGGCCGCGCAGCAGCGCCGACACCGAGGGCTCGGCGAGCATGCCGATCACCAGCGAGGTCACCGTGATGCCGAGCTGGGCGCCGGACAGCTGGAAGGTCAGCCGCTTGGCGGCCTTCAGGGCGCTCTCGGCGCCGCGCTCACCTGCCGCGGCGGCGCGTTCCAGCTCGCCGCGCTCGACGGTGGTCAGGGAGAACTCTGCGGCGACGAACACCGCGCACGCCAACGTCAACGCGAGAGCGAGGAGCAGCAGCAGGATCTCGGTCACCGTGCCACCCCCGCTCCCGGATCGAGGACCCCATGGGTGTCCGGGTGGGACGTGGCACGGCAGGGACTGGGAGGTTCACCCATAACGGGCCGCTGCTCCATTCGCTCTCAGCCGGACCGGGCGGTCCGGACGGTCGTTCGGTTGCGGACAGTATCCGCGCCTGTTTGGTAAAGGGCAAGTAAAGGGGGTTCTGCCTGCCGGGGGCGACCCTTTCCGGGCCCTTTCCGGGCCGATTCCGTGGCGACGCCCCGTGGCCCCCTCGTTACTCCTATGCTTCTACATGTGTGTAGATTCTGTCATCGGCGATCTTCGCGTGTCGAGCCCGTCCGTGCCTGTACGGGCGGCAACGACGGGCGGAGGTATGGCCGTTGGCAGCGCGCACGTGCCTGCTGGCTCGTAATCAGGGAGGGAAGATCATGGCTTCGATCGATCTCGGCGGAGTTCTCGACAAGGCGTGGGCGGACAAGAGCCTGCCGGAGATCCTGGAGGCGCCCGTGGACGCCCTCAAGGGCGTCAGCGAGCGGCAGGGCGCGCTGCTCAAGGAGGCGTTCGGCATCAAGACCGTCGCCGACCTCGCCGACCTCAAGTTCGCGCGATGGGCCCAGGCCCTCGCCGCGCTGGACACCGCGAAGTAACACCGCACCCCGGGGGTGCACCCCCACCCCGGGGTGCACCCCCGAACGCCCCGGCGGCCTGGCGCCGCCGGGGCGCCTGCCTCTGTGAACCATGACTGAAGGAGTGAACGCCACGATGGTGTTCAAGCGACTGCTCGGCTCGATGGGCGTCGGCGGTCCCACCGTCGACACGGTCCTCGACCCCGTGAGCGCCGTCCCCGGCGGCAGCCTGTCCGGCGAGGTCCGCCTCACCGGAGGCCGCGCGGACTTCGACATCGAGCACATCACGCTCGAACTCGTCGCCCGTGTCGAGGCCGAGAGCGAGCACGGCGAGCACGACGGCGTCGCCGTCTTCGAGCGCTTCACCGTCGGCGGCGGTTTCCGCCTCCACGAGGGCGAACACCGCACCGTTCCGTTCGCGGTCTCGCTCCCCTGGGAGACCCCCGTCAGCGAGCTGCACGGCCAGGCCCTCGGAATCCTCCTCGGCGTACGCACCGAACTCGGCGTGGCCGGGGC
Source organism: Streptomyces sp. NPDC090021 (assembly GCF_044748225.1). Classification (NCBI taxonomy): domain Bacteria; kingdom Bacillati; phylum Actinomycetota; class Actinomycetes; order Kitasatosporales; family Streptomycetaceae; genus Streptomyces; species Streptomyces sp. NPDC090021. Next base: position 163,293 of record NZ_JBIVFO010000003.1, read on the forward strand.
CAAGGACAAGGGCGACCTCGACGCCTTCGCCGTCCGCGCGCTGCCCGTCCAGGAGGCGGTGCTGGAGGCTCTGGGGCAGCTCGGCTTCGGATTCAAGTCCGCCGACCTCGAATTCGGACGCATCGCCGGCACCGGCCAACAGCTGCCCTTCTACCAGGAGATCGAGCTGGCCCCCGCCCCGCAGTACGCCCACCAGGTGAACGAGATCGAGGTCACCTTCCTCGCCTCCCCGGCCGGCGTGGAGGTCGTCCTGGAGGCGGACAAGCGCGGCGGCCTGTTCTCCGGAGGGCACGACGCCCTCGCCCGGTACACCGTCAGCCACGACCAGGTCGGCCGTACGGACTGGAACGCCGAGGTCGACGGCTGGATCCGTGCCCTGGTCGAGGCGCACGGCGCGCGCACGGCCCACGGGGCCCACGGCCACGACTCCTACGGGCACGTCGGCGGCAAGCACGACCACGGCCACGGCCACGGCCACGCGGGCCATCGCTCAGGCCCGGGCATGGGTACGGTCGTCGCCGCCGGCGCGGCCGGACTGGCCGTGGGAGTGGTCGGCGGCATGGTGGCGGCCGAAGTCGTCGACGAGGTGGGGGACTTCTTCGAAGGCGACGAGGACGAGGGTGACGACGAAGCCTGACGAGTCGCTGGTCCGGACACGGGCTGATCCTCGGGTCGCCTGCCGGCCGGAGCCACTCGTGGGGCCGGCACCGAGACGCGAAGGGTGAACGTGCAGGAGACGGCCGTACTCGACGGCGGCCCGGCGGAAGGGCTGCGGATGCGTGTCGCGGGCCGGCCGGCGGTCGTGCAGGTGACATACCCGTGCGAGCTGGAGGGCCCGGCGACCGGAGCGAGGGCCGCCGCGCTCTACGTGTACCGCCTCGACCGCCGGGTGAAGGAGGAGCCCCTCCGGTACCGCTACGACGGCGCGAGCCCATGAGCGCCGTCGACGCCCGGCAGGAACAGCGGGGCCCGACCGGCCTCTTCACCGACAACGAGAGGGAACTGATCATGTTCGACAGCCTGAAGGGCTTGGTCGGCAAGGCAACCGAGCTGGCGACGGAGCACAGTGAGGTCCTGGCGCAGGGGCTGGAGAAGGCGGCCGACGTCGTGGACGAGAAGACGGACGGCAAGTACAGCGACCACATCGACACCGGCGTGGACAAGGCGAAGGGCTTCCTCGCAGATCTGGGTGAGAAGTCCCGGTAGCGTAGCGACCCGTCGGGCCGCGGGCCGCCGCCGCTCAGGTGGAGAACGTGGCCGCGTGCAGGATGAAGTAGAGGGTGACGGCCGCGTTCGCCGAGGACAGGGCCGAGGCCGTGGCCCCGCCCGCCGCGGTCCAGACCGCCAGGCCGACCCGGGTGAACGCGGGCGGCCAGGCCCGGCCGGCGGGCGCCGGACCCAACAGCGCCGCCACGCGTCGCGGTACCGGCCCGGCCACCGCGAAGTGCGCCGCCGCGGGAGTCGCCTCGCCGCGCGAGATCAACGCGGCCTTGCCGATGGCCCGCGCCACGGTCCGCCTGCTGCCGATCCGGGTCGCGGCCTCCTCGTCGGCCCATCGCTCGGAGGTGTAGGTCACGGCCGTGCGCAACGGTCGCAGGAAGGGGTTCGCCCGGGCCGCCAGCCGCACGACCAGCAGGAACAGGTGGTGGCGGCAGCAGAGATGGGCGCGCTCGTGCGCGAACAGGGCCCGCCGCTCGCGGGAGGTGAGCGCCGCGAGCATGCCGGTGCTGACCACGATCCGGTCCTGGCGGCCCGGCAGGGCGTAGGCGTACGGGGCGACGTCCGGCAACACCGCCACCGATCCCGGCCGAGCCGTACGAAGGGCTGCCTCCGCATGGCGCCGTACCCGCCGGTGCCGATGCGCCGTGACGGAACAGGAGACCAGTACGGTCAGCAGCGCCGGGATGGCGAGCCGTCCGGCGACCTCGTCGTACGGGACGGCCTCCCGGACCTCCGGGTCCGACCAGCTGTCGGGCAGGGGATTGCCCGGGAGTTGCGCCGTGCCCACGACCATGAGCAGGGCGAGGCACAGCGTGCTGCAGCAGGCCAGTACAGCGGCGATGACGGTCAACAGCCGGGTCGCGGTGCGCGGGTGGAGATGCTGTTCCGCCAGGCGCGCGATCGGCCAGGCGGTGAGTGGAAGGACGAGCGGCAGGAAGACGAAGACCCCCATGGCGTCAGTCTCCCCCCTCCTCGCCCGCCTGGGCCAGCAGATCCCGCAGCAGCTGCTCGTCCCCCGGGGGGAGGGCCGTGACGAAGCTGGTCAGTACCGCGTGGCGGTCCTCCTCGCCGTCCAGGACCTTCCGCATGCGCAGGGCGGCAAGCCCGGCCTCGTCGGCGACCGGCGTCCACTGGAACGACCGGCCGACCCGCCGGCGCGCCACGGCGCCCTTGGCGTACAGCCGGGTCAGGATCGTGATCACCGTCGTGTACGCGAGCTCGCCGCCCAGGCGCTCCTGGACCCAGGCCACGGTGACCGGTTCCGCAGCCTCGCCCAGGGCGGACAGAACGGCGATCTCGAGCTCGCCCTGTCCGCGCCGGCGTGTGTGCCGCCCGTCGCCGCCTGTTCTGTGCTCGCCCGTCATGCCCGATGGCCTCCATCTGCCGCGCCCCGCCCGTGGTGCCGGAGCGGTTCATCGTACTGACCGACGGTGCTGACCCCGCGGCACGCTGCCGTTTCCCCGGTGCTTCGCCTGCGCTGGTGAACCTGACCCGAGCGGGCCCTGCATGTTTCTACATTGCTGTAGATTCACTGTGCAGCGGTGCGCGAGCACACAGGGAATCGAGGAGTCGCCGTGTCCGGCATCAGCGAGATAGCAGTCTTCCTGATTCTGCTGGTGCTGCTTCTCGGTGCGCGGAAACCGCCCGGACTCGCGCGGGCCATGGGCACGTCCGCCCGCATGCCCGAGAGGGAGGTGCGCGCGGCGGACGACGGGTCTGCCTCCGGACCGAAGCAGGTGATCGAGGCGACGCCCACCGACGTGATCGACCCCCGGCCGGACAGCGGCCCTTCCCGAAGCTGAACCCACTGAGGAGACGAGTGTGTCGGAGACCTGGTTCGCGATCGGTCTGGCCTCCGCAGGAGTGCTCCTCTCCATCGTCGGCGCCGCGCTCTACGTGCTCCCCGGCCCTGGAATCCCGGTGCTCGCCATTGGCGTGACCCTCCTCGTCGCGGGTGTCGGACTCCTCGGCGCGGACGCGGGACGAGGCTGAGGCCCGGCGGTCCCGCCCACGGTGCTGCCGGCCCCTCAGGTCAGCCGCACCGTCCCTGCCGCTTTCACGTGGGAGGGCTGGACCGGGAGCGGGGACTCACCCCCCGGTCCGTTGTCCGTCGTCCGTGCGGTCGTCCTTGCGGGCTGCGGTGCGTCCTGGTCCTGGTGATGGTCCCCGGCGCGTTCGAGGAAGCGCAGGAGTTCGACGGGGAAGGGCAGGACCAGGGTGGAGTTCTTCTCGGCGGCCACGGCCACGACGGTCTGCAGAAGCCGCAGCTGGAGCGCGGCCGGCTGTTCGGACATGACCGCCGCGGCCTGGGCGAGCTTCTTGGATGCCTGGAGCTCGGCGTCGGCGTTGATCAGCCGGGAGCGCCGCTCGCGGTCGGCCTCGGCCTGCCGGGCCATGGAACGCTTCATGCCCTCGGGCAGGGAAACGTCCTTGATCTCGACCCGGTCGATGGTGACGCCCCACTCGACGGCCGGACTGTCCATCATCAGTTCCAGGCCCTGGTTGAGCTTCTCCCGGTTGGACAGCAGTTCGTCGAGGTTGCTCTTGCCCAGGATCGAGCGCAACGAGGTCTGCGCCATCTGCGATACGGCGAATCGGTAGTCCTCCACGCGGATGATCGCGTCCACCGGGTCGACGACCTTGAAGTAGATCACCGCGTCCACCCGGACCGTCACGTTGTCCCGGGTGATCCCGTCCTGGGCCGGCACCGGCATCGTGACGATCTGCATGTTCACCTTGTGCATCCGGTCGACCACGGGAACGACCATGGTGAACCCCGGCCCGCGGACGGAACCCATCAAGCGGCCGAAGCGCAGTACGACCCCGCGCTCGTACTGCCTGATCACCCGGGCGGCGGCCGCCACGTACAGCACTGTGCCGACGCCCACCAGTGCCAGTACGGTCAGCAATGCCTCCAGCATGACAATCACCAACAATCACCAGATTTTATTTCTTTTTGGGATTGTGCCCACTGGGAGTGCGAGGTAGGCCCGTGATGCCGCCCGGGCCTCAGGAGGGGCAGTCGACGCAGGTGAGGGCGCTGGTGCTCGCAGCTGAGTCCGCATGTCCTGTCACGCTCTGTGCGGGTCGGGGAGCTGGCTGTACGTGCGGCGTTTGGTAGGCCGGTGGTCGCGCCGCCGTGGAACCGGAGACGACTTCCGACCGCACCGACCTGTCGACGGACGAGGGGACCGGCTCCCACGTCCCGTGCTGCCGTTCGTGGCCCGGTTCACAGGCGAACCCGCCGGGGCAACTGTCGTTCCGGCGGTGCATTCTTGATCGGTGTCGAATCTCTCGCGGTCCCAACTTCCCATGCCCGGTGGCTGGATGGTCGTATGCGGCGATGACGGTCTGGCCAGGCGACTGGCCGTCGAACTCCGGGACGTGTACCGGGAGCGTGTGACGCTCGTGGTGCCCGAGGCCCGCGCACCGCAGCCGGCGGTGGGGCGACGGTCCGGGTCGGCCCTCGGACTGCTCAGCCGCGTACCCATGGCCAGGCACGCCCGCGTCGCGGCGACCGAGCAGACGGACCCGCACCTGCGTGTCGTGGAAGGGGCCGAGCCGGACGAAGGGCTGCTGGCAGCGGCCGGAGTCGAGCGGGCCGCCGCACTGGCGCTGGTGTACGAGGACGACGAGACCAACGTGCGGGCGGCTCTGGTGGCCCGTCGGCTCAACCCCAGGCTCCGGCTCGTGATCAGGCTCTACAACCGGAAGCTGGGGCAGCACCTGGAGGAACTGCTCGACCAGGCGGCGATCATCGCCGAACCAGGACTCGATCTGCGGGAACTCGACTCGTCGACCACGGTCCTGTCCGACGCCGACACCGCTGCGCCCGCCCTGGCCGCCTCTGCTGTCGCGGGCACCAGCAAGATCGTGCAAGCGGACGGGCTGCTGCTCCGGGCGGTCGAGCGCACCCCGCCGGGCCGGGGCCAGGTCGCCGACCCGGGGTTGTGCACCCTCGCCCTGCTCTCGGCGACCACGGGCGACCCGGCCGGCACGGAGGGCTCGGAACACAGCGGTGACCGCGGGCCGCAACTGCTGCCGGACGACCGGGCGGTCGCCGCCGCTACGGGCCGCGGCATCGTGGCCCTGGAAGCCGTGTCACATGTCGGCCCCGTCGTGTCGGCGGGCCGTTTGGCGGGGGCGACGCTGCCCGTCGCCTCGCTGTTCTCCCGGCGCCTGCGGTGGTCCCTGGCAGGGATCGTCGCAGCCGTGGCCGCGCTGGCGGTGGCCTCCTGGATCACGACGGGGGACCACCCCCTGCACGCGGCCTACATCACGCTCCTCGACATCTTCGCGATCAACGACCCCGCGGTGGAGGAGCCGGCCGAGCGCAAGACACTGCAGATCCTGGCCGGGTTCGTGGGCCTGCTCCTGCTGCCGGTGCTGGTGGCGGCGGCCCTGGAGGGACTGGGGGCGTTCCGGACCGCGACCGCGCTGCGCCGGCCCGCCCGCCGGACGTCCGGGCATGTCGTGTTGCTGGGGCTCGGCAAGATCGGGGCACGGGTGCTGGCCCGGCTGCGGGAGCTCGAGATTCCGGTGGTGTGCGTGGAATCCGACCCGGAGGCCAGGGGCATCGAGCTCGCGCGCCGTCTGCGCGTACCGGTCGTCCTCGGTGACGTGACCGAGGAGGGCGTGCTCGAAACGGCACGGGTCGGCAAGGCGCACTGCCTGCTCGCCCTGACCAGCGCGGACATCACGAACCTGGAGGCAGCCCTGTACGCGAGGGCGGTCCGGCCCGATCTGCGGGTCGTGATGCGGCTCTACGAGGACGACTTCGCCACCGCCGTGTACCGCACCCTGCGCGCCACCCACCCCGACGCCCTCACCCGAAGCCGCAGCGTGACCCACCTGGCGGCACCCGCCTTTGCCGGCGCGATGATGGGCCGGCAGGTACTCGGGGCGATACCGGTCGAGCGCCGCGTGCTGCTGTTCGCCGCCCTGGTGGTGGCGGGTCATCCGCAGCTGGAGGGGCGGACCATCGCCGAGTCGTTCCGGCCCGGCGCCTGGCGCGTGATCGCCCTGGACACCAGCGCACCCGAGGACCGGCGCCCCGATCTGGCCGCTGCGCCCGGGGACGGCCGACTCCCCGAGGCGGGCCTGGTCTGGGATCTGCACCCCGGGTACGTCCTCAAGACCCAGGACCGGGTGGTGCTGGCGGCCACCCGTCGTGGTCTCGCAGAGCTGCTCGGGCGCGGCACCGTCTCCGCCTCCGGGACGCGAGAAGGCTGATGCCGGGAGCCGAGCGACCTCTCCGGCCGCAGGGCGTCGGGCTCTTGGGTTCGGGCGCACTGTTGACGCGTCGCCAACAGCAGTCAGGGGAGCGCAAGATTGCCGAATTCCGGCATGAGAGCGACGGGTAGTCGGCTCGTATCGTGGGCAGCCGCACCAGAGAGGTACCCATGAACGGAAATCCCATCATCCACGCCATCGTTCTTGCGGCGGCGACGCTCCTTCTGCTTCCGCTCCCGGTCGCACTCCTGCGAGGGTGGACTCCCGAAAGGCTGCGCAGCCGAGCCGTGGCCAGGTCGTACGCCTACGCCATGCTCGGTCTCTACGCGCAGGCCTGCCTGAACACCGTGCCGCGCATGCTGGATGCCCCCGCCGGTCTGACCACGGCGTGCACAGCCGCAGGGGTCGGGCTGGCCGTCGCCGCGGCGGTGTACTTCATGCAGGCGGCGCTGCGCGCCCGTCGCCCGGATCCAGCGGGCCGGCGATAGGGGCACGGAGGCTCACGTCCTCGTCCCGCGAGGCCCCGCGTCGCGGACTGCGCGCACCGGCGTGAGCGATGCCGCCCGGTAGCCGTCGGCCGCGGTCGCAGCGAGGACCGATCGAGCCTGGCGTGTCACGAGCGCACTCATGGTCCCGTGCGGCATGTTCTCCTCTGCGGGCGATGTCCCGGAAGTCCCGATTCGAGGAGTCTGCGGAGGTGTGCCTTGGGTGCGAGCGGAAGCGGGCAGAGCGGTTCCGAAGACACCCCGCGGCCCGTTCCGCACAATGCGGTACCCGCACGTCCCGGGCCGCGGGAGGACCCTGTGCCGGCCGCTGCGGGTCGCGCCTCGGATACGGAACCGGAAGCGGATGAAACCGGGTCGAAGCGGTCGACGAGAGGTCGGCCGGCCCGGGGCACCGCACGGATGGCCGGTCCGCCGCCCGGGCCCTCGCGCCCGGATTTCTGGCGCAGCCCCTTGCGGGGCCCCTGGCTGACCTCGGTGCTCGGCCTGGTCCTGCTGGCGGGCATCACCGTCCTGTTCGTGACGGGTCTGCTGTCGTACGCGGCGTACAACCCGGACCTGTCGGCGGTGAACGACCAGACGCCCGACAAGGGATGGCTCGGCTTCTACCTGTTCTCCTGGCCGACGTCCCCGTACTGGCTCTACCGCGTCACCCAGGGCGTGCACGTCACCCTCGGGATCGTGCTCGTACCGGTGCTCCTGGCGAAACTGTGGTCGGTCATCCCGAAGCTGTTCGCCTGGCCCCCGGTACGATCGGTCGCCCACGGCATCGAGCGGCTGTCGCTGCTCCTCCTGGTGGGCGGCGCGGGTTTCGAGTTCGTCACCGGCATCCTCAACGTGCAGCTGCACTACATCTTCCCGGGCTCCTTCTACAGGCTGCACTTCTACGGAGCCTGGGTCTTCATCGGTGCCTTCGTGGTCCACGTGGCCTTCCGGCTGCCGAAGGCCCTGCGCGCGGTACGGTCCGGGCCGGGGGAGCCGGCGCCCGGTACGGAGGACGCGGCCGGACTGGTCTCCCCGCGCCCGGCGGCACCGACCATCTCCCGCCGGGGCGCACTCGGCATGGTCGGGCTGGGGTCGCTGGCACTGCTGGTCGTGACCGCCGGGCAGAGCGTGGGCGGCTGGTTCCGGCGGACGGCGCTGCTCGCCCCGCACGGGCAGGACCCCGGCTCCGGGCCCAACGGCTTCCAGATCAACAAGACCGCCGCGTCCGTCGGGATCCGGCCCAGCGACATCGGCCCCGCCTGGCGGCTGACCGTACGCGGTGCCGGCCGGCAGGTCGACCTGACGTACGACCAGCTGCTGGCCCTGCCCCAGCGCGAGTCGTCCCTGCCCATCGCCTGCGTGGAGGGCTGGTCCACCCTTGACCAGCAGTGGAGCGGGGTCCGCCTCACCGAGCTGGCCGCGCTCGTCGGGCTCGGCACGGACACCCCGCAGGTGTTCGTGGAGTCGGTGCAGCGCGGCGGGTCGTTCCGCGCCGTGGTCCTGCGCGACAACCAGGCCCGGGACCCCCGCTCGCTCCTCGCCGTGCGCGTCAACGGGGCCGTCCTTTCCCGCGATCACGGCTACCCCGCCCGGGTGATCGTGCCCGGGGCCCCAGGTGTCCACAACACCAAGTGGGTCACCCGCCTCACCTTCGGGGAGCAGCCGTGAAGTTCCACCTCCCGCGCGCGGGCAGGGTCGCCTTCCGACGCCGTTACGGTGCCTCCCCGCTCCACCTGCTCCTCGTCCTCGCCTCCTTCGCCCTCGCCGTCTACGCGGGCGTGCGGCTCCTGGCGGGAGACGCCTTCGGCGTGGCCCTCTGGTTCGTGGGAGCGGCCCTGGTCCACGACCTGGTACTGCTGCCCCTGTACGCGGTGACGGACCGGGCGGCGCAGGCCGTCTGCGGGACTTCCGGTGCCGGGGATCCCGTGGCGCGCGTGAGCGTCAACTACGTTCGCGTGCCGGCCTTCGTCGCCGGTGTCCTGCTGCTCGTCTGGTGGCCCCTCGTCTTCCGCCGGGTGGATCACTTCACGGCGTACACGGGTCTTCCCGCGGACGGGTTCCTGACGCGCTGGCTGCTGATCACCGCCGTTCTGTTCGCGGCCTCGGCGGTCGTCCTCCTCGTACGGATGTGGCACGGGACCAGGGCGAGCAGGCGTGCCGCGCGGGCTCAGGCGAAGGCGCGCAAGGCCAGGAAGTGACGGCCCTCGGCGGAGGACCACCGCTCGGTGGCGGTCCACCCCGACGCCCGGGCATGACGGTCCAGCGCCGCGGCGCCGACGGCGGCCCAGGGGAAGACCGCTCCCACGGGGCGGCGACCCACGTGGATGCGGACCCGGCGGCGCTCGTCCACGTCCTCCGCCGCGGTCTCCACCAGGAGCACCCCCCGCCCGTGCACGAGAGCCCTGATCCGCAGCAGCAGTCTGCGGGGATCGCCACCGATGCCGATGTTCCCGTCGATCAGCAGCGCCGTTCCCCACCCGCCCTCGTCGGGCAGCGGATCGAACACCGACCGGTGCAGGGCCGCGCATCCTCGGCTCACCGTGGCGCCGACCGCCGAAGGACACACGTCGATGCCGAGCGCGGTGTGTCCCCGACGGGTCAGCGCCTCCACGAGCCGGCCGGCCCCGCAGCCGATGTCCAGCACACGGCCCCTGCACCGCCGCAGTACGGCCCGGTCGCCGGCGTCCGCCGCCGCAGTCCATCGTTCGAGGTCCAGTGGCAGGTACCAGCCCTCGGCGTCGCGCAGCGAAAGATCACCCCGCTGCGTGCGGATCGCCGCCGCGTACGGGCCGGTGCTCCATCCTTCTCGGTCGTGGGCGGTCACGTTTCATGTGTCGCCACACGATCTGCCGGACTCGTTCCGGCCGAGGCGGATTCACCCGATCGGATCGCGCTCCGGTACCGCGTGCCCGGGGCACGTCTCCCGCCGGGGACCGAAGCCGTTCCCCCCGGTCGGACGGCGACTCGCGGGCAACCCCGGGCGGCGGACCTGGGCGGGGGAGGTGGGCGGCGGACATGGGCGGGGCAGCTACCGATCCCGTACCCGCCGTCGGGTGTCCGTCCGTGTCCCGGCCGTGTTCCTGCCCTGCGCGAGGCATTCCGTTCCGGATACTGGGCACATGCCCGGCCAACTCCGCGACAGAGTCCTGCCGGACCGTCAGCGTCGCTCGCTGGAGGACCTTCAGGAGGATCTCGATCTTTCCTCAGGGGACACCCGGTCGAAGCAGTCGGCCTTCTGGACCATGCTCACGCTCTCGTCCGTCATCGCCGCGGGCGGGATCCTGACGGACTCCACGGCCACCGTCATCGGTGCGATGATCATTGCGCCGCTCTCCACCCCGATCATGGGCATCGCCCTCGGAGCCGTACAGCGTCGCCGCACCACCGCCGTCACCTTCGTCGCCGCGGGGTGTCTGGTGGTGGTCGTCATCGGTGCGGTGGCCTCACTGGCCCTGCCCCAGTCCTACGACCTGCTCTCGAACAGCCAGATCTCGGGCCGGACCTCCCCGGGGCTGATGGACCTGATCGCCGCGCTGGCCACCGGTTTCGCGGGCGCCGTGGCACTGGCCCGCAAGGACGTCGCCGCCGTCCTGCCCGGGGTGGCCATCGCGATCTCCCTCGTACCGCCCCTCGTGGTCTCGGGTGTCTGCGCCGGCCAGACATCCTGGTGGCTCGCCCTGGGGGCGCTGGTGCTCTTCCTCTCCAACCTCCTCGCCCTCGTCTTCGCGGGCATGGTCGTCTTCGCCGCCCTCGGATACACCCGCACCTCCGGCCGGCGCACCGGGCGGGCCCCACGTCGCGCCTACGTCATGGTGGCGCTGCTCTTCACAGCCGTCCTGCTCCCCCTGGCGGCCAACACGGTGACCACCGTGCTGCTCAACCTCTGGACGTTTCGGGCCACGAACGCCGCGCAGCGATGGCTCGCGGACACCCCCGGCGCGGCGGTCACCAGCGTCGACGCACAGTCCAGAACCCTGTACATCCATGTCCGCGCCCCCGGCGACCTCCCCCCGATCCAGGACCTGCTCGGCGACCTCGAAGGACAACTTCCCGCGGGAATCCTCGTCGTGGTCGACTCCACCCGGGGCCAGCAGATCACCGCGGGAAAGATCGCGGGATGACGTTCCGGCGCCGACACGGCCTCGGCCTCGGCGGGCCGTGACGGCACTGGGAGGACACGTTGCCGAACGTGCCCCCTCGCCCTCGCGGGGCCGCGTCAGTGGCTGCCGGTGAGTTCGCCGGTGAGCTTGCCGTGGAGGTCGGCGCTGGGGTTGTTCAGGCCGGTGATCTCGACGGAGTTGCCGCGCTGGGCGTACTTGGTCTCGATCGCGTCCAGGGCGGCGACGGACGAGGCGTCCCAGATGTGTGCCGCACTCAGGTCGATGACGACCTTGCCGGGGTCGGAGGCGTAGTCGAACCGGCCGACGAGATCGTTGGACGAGGCGAAGAACAGCTCCCCGGTGACCCGGTAGACGACGGTGCTGCCGTCGGGGTCGACCACGGCGGTGACCTCGGCGAGGTGAGCGACGCGCTTGGCGAAGACGACCATGGCGGTCACCGAGCCGACGACGACACCGATGGCGAGGTTGTGGGTGGCCACCACGCAGGCAACGGTGATCACCATGACGGCGATCTCACCCGCGGGCATCCGCTTGAGCGTCTTGGGCGCGATGGAGTGCCAGTCGAAGGTGGCGAACGAGACCATGATCATGACGGCGACCAGGGCGGCCATGGGGATGTCGGACACGATCGGGCCGAAGACGATGCACAGCACCATCAGGAACACGCCCGCGAGGAAGGTCGACACGCGGGTGCGGGCGCCGGAGACCTTCACGTTGATCATCGTCTGACCGATCATGGCGCAGCCACCCATGCCGCCGAAGAACCCGGTGACGATGTTGGCGATGCCCTGGCCGATGGACTCGCGGGTCTTGTTGGAGCGGGTGTCGGTGATGTCGTCGACCAGCTTCGCGGTCATCAGGGACTCCATCAGGCCGACCAGCGCCATGGCGAAGGCGTACGGGGCGATCGTCGTCAGCGTGTCCAGGGTGAACGGCACGTCCGGCAGGCCCGGCACGGGGAGGGACGAGGGCAGCTCACCCTTGTCGCCGACGGTCGGCACCGCGATGGCCGCACCGACGGTGATCGCGGTCAGGATGACGATCGAGACCAGCGGGGCCGGGATCACGGTGGTGACCTTCGGGAAGAACACCATGAGCCCCAGGCCGGCGGCGATCAGCGGATAGACGGCCCACGGAACGTCACGCATCTCGGGGACCTGGGCCATGAAGATCAGGATGGCGAGCGAGTTGACGAAGCCGACCATGACGGAGCGGGGGATGAACCGCATCAGGCGCGCGACGCCCAGCGCGCCCAGGGCGATCTGGAAGACGCCGGCCAGGATGACGGCCGCGATGAGGTAGCCCAGGCCGTGCTCGCGGTTCAGCGGGGCTATGACGAGCGCGATGGCGCCGGTGGCGGCGGAGATCATTGCCCGTCGGCCGCCGACGATGGAGATGACGACGGCCATGGTGAAGGAGGCGAACAGGCCGATCGCCGGGTCGACACCGGCGATGATCGAGAACGAGATGGCCTCGGGGATGAGGGCCAGGGCGACGACCAGCCCGCCGAGCACCTCGGTACGCCAGACCTTCGGGTCCGAGATCCAGTCGGGCTTCAGGCCACGCAGGCGCGCGGCCGGGGACACAGCAGTGGCGGCAGAAGACAAGGGAGACAAAACCTGTCGTGTTCGGGCGCACCCCGCTCGGCGGGCCGGGCTGGGGCGGGCGGGAGGACGCGGCGGTGCGGGGTCGGCACCCCGCAGAGGGCTCCGACGGGCTCGGAACCGGAATGCCGGGAACAGGGGACGACCCCTGCGGTGAGGGGGTGCGAGGGTGTTACGTCCCGGCGCGAGGCGTCACGGTGGGCAGGCGGCGGCGTCGAACGTGATGGGCTCGCGCACGCTTCTCTCCTGCAGCAATCGGAATCGGCCGGGGGCGCCGTAGGCCCCGGCACGGCACATGGCGCGACAGCCCTCGGGCCGCCATCGCTACGAGCCACCATACCGGCACGCCGGGGCGGGGACCGGTGCAGCCCAGGTCTGCCGGGGGTCGTGGAGGTGCCCCGGGCTCATCCCGACCTGCGGTGCCGTGCTCCGGACGATCACTCGCGGCCGAACCGCTCGGGCCCGTGCGCCCGCCGACCGATCCGCTCCAGTTCCGCAGTGGCGGCGTGATCACGCGGATAGGTCCGTACCAGCGGTAGCCCTCTGGGAGCCCCATCGGGCGCAATGACCGACCCCGGTCCGGCGCATGGCCAAAAAGCCGTGGGCGGCGGGTCCGCCCGTCCGTAATGCGGGCGTAATGGTTTACCGCCCCGGCATCCAGTTGAATGCGGTCGGAAGACACATCGCCCGTCGGGCGCGGAGCAGGGAGTCGTGGGATGAAGCTGGGTCGTGGGCGGCGTGGGCCGCTGGTAGTGGCCGTGGCCGTTGTGGTGACGGCCGCCCTGGTGGTGGGGCTCTACCTGTTCCAGCCGTGGAAGCTGTGGCAGGACGAGACGGTCAGCGAAGCCCTGCCCGCAGCCTTGCCGGCTGCGCCGAGTGCGAGCCCTTCGGGCACCGTCTCCGCCGCCCCGGCGCCGCCGGCCGTGCCGCAGACCCTGACCCAGGGCTCGTTCATCAGCCACGAGCACGACACCACGGGCACGGCCAAGGTCGTCCGGCTGGCCGACGGCTCCCACGTGCTCCGGCTGGAGGGGCTGGACACGAGCAACGGGCCGGACCTGCGGGTGTGGCTGACCGACGCCCCGGTGAAGGAGGGTGTGGCGGGCTGGCGCGTCTTCGACGACGGCAAGTACGTCAGCCTGGGCAAGCTCAAGGGGAACAAGGGCGACCAGAACTACGAGATCCCCGCGGACGTGAACCTCGCCGACTACTCCAGTGTCGCGATCTGGTGCGACCGTTTCGACGTCTCCTTCGGGGCGGCGGAACTCGCCAAGGCGTAGCCGCTCTCGACGGGCCCGCCCCGAGACCCTCCCTTCGGCCGTCCCGAGGCTCTCCCTTCGGCCGAGCCGTGGCTGCGACCTGACCTGCGGCGCCTCGCGTGCTCGGGACGTGGCAGGCTGGCCCTCGGCCAGTGACGTGCACGAAGGGGCGGGGCGAAGGGTGAGCGACGAACAGCCGAAGACGGACGAGTACCTGGAGGGCAGTGCAAGCCTCCTGCGCGAGGCCTGCGTCACCGGCCGCCGCTTCACCCGCGACGAACTGGAGGCCCGCCGCGACGCGGGCGAACGGGCAGCCGAGGCCGGCATCGGTCTGCGGGCGCTCGTCCGCGCCCACCTGGCCCTGGCCCGTGACATCCAGCCGGAGCTCCCCGTACGGGAGCTTCCCTACCTGCTCGCTGCGCTGGAGCAGGCGGTCGACGCCTTCGCGGAGGGGTACGAGAGGGCTCAGCAGCAGGCGGTGCGACAGCAGGAGGCCGCGCGGCGGGAGTTCATCGACGACCTGCTGTACGGCGGCAGTGACCTGGGCCGGCTCGCGGAGCGCGCCGAGCGGTTCGGCCTGCGCCTGTCGCAGGCCCACGCGGTGGCGGTGGCCCAGGGCCCGGAACCGTACGGGGACGGCTACAGCATCGTCCGGGGCATAGAGGCGGCCGTCCTGGCCCGGTTCGGCAACCGCAGCATCCTGCTGACCACCAAGGACGGCCGCCTGATCTGCGTCGCCCCCGGTGACCAGCCCGAGGTCCTCACCTACTTCGCCAAACGGGCGTACGCGGCCACCAACGGCGGCCTGGTCGCCATCGGCCGGACTCACGCGGGCGCCGGGGGAGTGGTCCACTCGTACGAGGAGGCCCTCAACGCCCTTGACCTCGCGTGGCGCATCGATCTGGAAGGGCCGGTCCTGTACGCGGCGGACCTGCTGGTCTACCCGGTCCTCGGGCGCGACCGGCAGGCCATGGCCGATCTGGTCAGCACCGTCCTCGGGCCCCTGCAGGAGGCTCGGGGCGGCGCCAGGCCGCTCATCGACACGCTCCACGCCTATTTCGACGCGGGCTGCGTGGCCACCGACGCCGCCCGCCTGCTGTCGCTCAGTGTCCGCGCCTTCACGTACCGGCTGGAGCGCATCCACAAGCTCACCGGGGCCGATCCCGGGGATCCGCGCCACCGGTACACCCTGCAGACGGCTGTCATCGGTGCGCGGCTTCTGGACTGGCCGAAGAAGGAGCAGTGACGGCCGGGGACGTGTGCCGGGAAACGCCGAGGCCGTGTGCGGCCCGCCCTCGTTCCACCGGGCACTGTTCAGGAGCCGGATCAGCACGCCGATCGCGACGACCGGCGTGCTGACGGTGCCTTCTCCAGGCCCTTCGGACACGGTCCCCGATTTCTCCGATCACGATGACCGAGAGGGCGCCGAGAGCACATCCGGACACAGGAGCCGGCTGGCCCAGGAGGCGGCCGCCCAGCCAGAGCGCGGCTGTCACCGTGGCCCACCAGGCGGCAGCCCCGGCCAGTATCCGCATGACTCGGGTCGGCGTCATGCGCGTGCGCCTCTCACCCGGAGGGCAACGGTGGTGACGACGGTGCCCGGTATCCCCGTCAGCAGCCAGAGCAGCGGATGCAGCCAGTAGGGACCGTCCAGCCAGACCAGCAGCCAGAGGATCAGGAACGAGTCGGCGATCAGCGCCAGGGCCGCCCATGCCGCCACCACCAGGCACTTCGACCGCCCCAGGGACAACCGCCCCCAGGACGCCCACCCCACTGGGCTCAGCAGGCGCCAACAGACGAACATGCCCAGTGTGCCGATGATCAGCGTGACCAGGGTCAAGGCCATGGAGTAGAGCGGACCTTCGGTGGCCAGGGGGGCGACGGCCTGCGCCATCTCACCGGAGCCGCCACCCGCGATGTCCACGTGGCGCACCCGCGCGTTCAACTCGTCACCAGCGGGCAGTGACGCCGCATAGGTCTGTTCGTCGGGCTCGTCCGGTACTCCCGCGCGCACAGCGGCGAACGCGACGGTCGACGAGGTGAGGGAGGCCAGCGCGCCGAGACCGGCCAGGGTTCCCTGGACCGGGCGCCGGCCTTCCCTTCGCGCCTTCCGGCACGTCGGGTGTTCTGCCTCAGATCCGAACACGACCCTCCTGCCGCGGTCCCTCGCTCGTCGGGTCATGCGCATCCGCGGCCGGTGCCGCCACGGCGAGAAGCGTGCTGTCGGGAGCGCCGGCGTCACCCTTGACGTGGAACAGGCGGGCCACCGGAACGTCCGTGCTGCTGTGGGCGACGATGGAGAATGCGATGCAGACCGCGATCAGGGTGTACGCGGCCTCGCCCTGAGGGATGCCGGCCTGGAGAACCAGCAGACCGTAGACCACCGACGCGAACCCCTTGGGCCCGAACCACGCGGCGACCAGCTTCTCCCGCATCTCGAACTTCGTGCCGAGCAGCGACACCAGCAGGGACGCGGGCCGGATGAGCACGATGGCCAGCACCACGGCCGCGTAGCCGCCCCAGGAAAGGTCACCGAAGAGCGCCGGTGTGAGCAGTGCGCCGAAGACGAGCAGTGCCGCGAACTTGGCGAGCTCCGCCACGGCCTCGCCCAGCGGCTCGAAGACCCCCTTGATCTCCGGCGAAACGCTCGCCATGACGGCGCCGGCGGAGAAGGCCGCCAGGTAGGGGTTGGCGTGTGTGAGGTGGCACAGCCCGTAGAGGATGATGCCGGTGGCCAGCGGCAGCAGCGGCTGGAGTCGGGGCTCGGCGCCCAGGTTCCGAACCCGCACGAGGCCCGCCAGCAGCAGCGGCAGTACGACACCGAAACCGAGGCCCAGCAGCAGCTCCAGCCCGATCTTGCCCAGTGAGGCCTCCGCGTGGGCCGAGGTGGGGCCGGCAGCCGCGATCAGGATGAGCACGACGGGCAGGGCGAGACCGTCGTTGATCCCGCTCTCGACGTTCAGCAGCTGCCGGAGCTTCGCCGGCACTTCCTTGCGGCCCACGATGGCGGAGGCGAACACCGGGTCCGTCGGTGCGAGGACGGCTCCCACCAGGAACGAGGTCGTCCAGTCGAGCCCCACCAGGTAGTGGGTGACGAGCGCCATCCCGACGAGAGCCAGGGGCATGCCCAGGCCCAGCGCCCGCGCGGGGTTCCGCCAGTTCCGGCGGAGCGCGGGAAAGGAGACGTGCATACCGTCGGTGAACAGCACGGCGAACAGGGCGAGATCCGCGGTCACCGCCACGATCTCGCTGTCCGGTGTGATGTGGATCAGGCCCAGGAAGCCGTCGCTGACCAGCGCGCCGCCCAGGAGGAAGAGAAGTGATGTGGACAGCACGGTCCGGGCCGCGAGCCCGGACAGGAGCACGGCAATGAGCAGCACGACTCCGAAGACAGCGACGAGCACCATGGAAAACGAGCCCCCGATCGGCGAGTGAGAGGTGTCCTGTTGACCGCCGACCAGGCTTCCCGGCACACCGCCACGGATTTTACATATCCCATACATGAGCCTGACGGGTTCCTGACGGCAGTGCTCGGGGCCCTTCATTGCCGGGCACCGGCATGAACGCGCGACGTATGGTCCAGGTAAGGTGAGCGCCTCATTCCGGAACGGCGCCGACGAACGGAAGCTCCATGACCCACGCGACTGCGCTGGCCATCGCGACGATTCTGCGATCGGCCCCGGCAGGCCCGGGCGCTCCGTGCGGCAGGAGCCCCATGGGGAGCGTGGGCTGATGCGGTTCCGTAGCTACCGCGCCACCCTCTACCGCTGGGTGACGGCCGAAAGGCGCCTCGGGATCGTGCTGGCGGCCGTCGGCCTGCCGATCGCCTGCCTGGGCGCGGCCATGTACGTCCTGCCGGGTCCGGGCTTTCCCCTCCTGGTCATCGGCCTGAGCCTCTTCCTGACAGGAATGGCGATGGCTCTGGCCGCACACGACGGAGAGCGATAGGGGCCGGCCGGGATGCCGAGGCCGCCGTACCGTCAGCGAGGATACCGAGCCGGGTGTCCATGGCTCCTCCTGAGGCATGCGGTGGCCGGTCCGCTGTCGCCCCCTCACCCACGCGCCTACCCGGGAACCGACGGCGTCGGCGTGGACCGGCGGACGCCCGCCGGCCAGGGGAAGCACGGCCGCCGATCACAGCACGGCGCGCAGGAAGGACCTCGTGCGTTCGTGATCCGGTGACTCGAGAACCTGCTCGGGCGGGCCGGACTCCAGGACGCGACCGTGGTCGAACATGAGGACCCGGTCCGAGACCTCACGGGCGAAGCCCATCTCGTGCGTGACGCACAGCAGGGTGATGTCCGTCGTCCGGGCGATGTCGCGCAGCACGTCCAGCACGCCCGCCGCGAGCTCCGGATCGAGAGCCGAGGTGACCTCGTCGAGCAGGAGGACCTCGGGGCGCATCGCGAGGGCGCGGGCGATGGCCACCCGCTGTTGTTCGCCGCCGGAGAGCCGGGTCGGATGGGCCTCCCGGCGGGCCGTCAGACCGACGAGGTCGAGCAGCTTCCCGGCATGGTCCTCCGCCTCCTCCCGGTCCACGCCGAGCACGTGCACCGGGGCCTCCACGACGTTCTCCAGCACGTTCATGTGCGGGAAGAGGTTGAACTGCTGGAACACCATGCCGACGCGCCGCCGGACGAGGCGCAGGTAGCGCTCGTCGGCCGGTACGAGCCTGCCCGCAGGCCCCTGGGGCATGTGGGAGTACGGGCGCCCGGCCAGGTGGATGGTGCCCTCCGTGACCCTCTCCAGGGTCATCAGCAGCCGCAGGATGGTGGTCTTCCCCGAACCGCTGGGCCCGATCAGCGTCACCCGCTCGCCGGGCGCGACGCTCAGGTCGAGGCCGTCCAGGACCGTGCGCGCGCCGAACCGCTTCACCACCCCCTCGAAGCGGATCATCTCCGGACCGTGCGTCTTCACGTCAGTGGGCAAGTCGCTTCTCCAGACGTCGGATGAGCAGGGAAGTGGGGCAGCTCGCCAGCAGGAAGATCACCGCCGCTGTGGTGTACGACTCCAGGTAGGCGAAGTGGGTGCTGCCGTACTCGTTCGCCCGGTGGACCATCTCCGGTACGGCGATCACCGCCAGGTAGGGCGTTTCCTTGAACATCGAGACGACGTAGTTGCCGAGGGACGGCAGCACGTTGCGGATCGCCTGCGGCAGTACCACCGCCCGCCACACGCGTCGGCGCGGCAGCGACAACGCGACGCAGGCTTCCCACTGACCTGCCGGCACCGCGTCGATGCCGGCCCGGTAGACCTGCGCCGTGTACGCCGCGTAGTGGACGCCCAGCACGACGATCCCCAGGGTGAGGGCGCCGACGCCGGGGACGAGCACCCAGGCGGCGAACAACTGGACCAGCAGCGGGGTGGAGCGGATGAACTGGGCCGATCCCGCGAGGGGCAGGGTGATCCACCGGGTGCGCGCACGCAGCAGTACGGCGACCACCAGACCGAGGGACAGGGCGAGCACAGAGCCCAGCGCGGTGGCGGCCAGTGTGATCCCGAAGCCCTGGAGCACCGCGGGCAGGCCCTCCCACGCAGTCTCCCACGACCACATCACGCCTCGCCCCCGTTCGTCCTGCGGCCGAGCCGGTTCGCCGCAACCGATTCCAGGGCCTTCATTCCGGAGGAGAGGAGGGCCGCGAGCGCGAAGTACATCAGCAGCAGGGTCAGATACGCGGTTGTGGTGTCTCCGGTCGCGGACCGGAGCTGGTCCAGCTGGAAGGTCAGGTCGGAGATGGTGATCAGTGACAGCAGCGGGGTGGCCTTCAGCAACTGGATGAGGAGGTTCCCGAAGGGCGGGATCATCAGTACGAGAGCCTGCGGCAGCACGACCCGCCGCATGCGCAGCCAGGGACCCATCCCGAGCGCGAGGGCGGCCTCCCGCTGGGAGCGCGGAACAGCACCGACCGCGCCGCGGACGACCTCCGCACCGTACGCACCGTGGTTCAGGCCCAGGGCGAGCACACCGCAGGCCAGCGGCTCCAGACGGAAGCCGAGCACGGGCAGTGCGAAGAAGAGCCAGAAGAGCTGGACGTACAGGGAGGTGCCCCGCAGGAACTCGACCGCCAGACGGACCGGAGCACGCACCGACCGCCTCGGCGAACACGAGGGAAGGCCGAGCGCGAACGCCACCACCAGGGCCGCGGCGGAGCCCAGCACGGTGGCCAGGACGGTGATCCACAGCCCTTCACCGACCCGCGGCGCCGCCCGGACGAACTCCTCGAAGAAGTCGTTCATACCTGCCCCGTCACGCCCGACAGAGGTCGGAGGTCCGCAGCGAAGCCGGAGGCACCTCGCGCTCGGTGAACCCGTAGGCGCCTATCAGGCGTACGTACCGGGCCGGGTCCCCCGTGATGCCGGCCAGTTCGCGGTTGAAGGCGTCCCTGAGCCGCCCGGCGCCCGGGCGGAAGACGGCACCGCCCGGACTGTACTGCGGTTTACCGTCCAGCTCGGGCACGAAGGGTTCCAGTACCTCCGCCTTCGCCCCCTGGTTGACCTTGGCGAGCCAGCGCAGCGAGATCCCGGTCAGGGCGAAGGCGTCGATGCGCCCGGCGACCAGGGCGTCGAGACCGTCCTGCTGCTTGGCGAGTGCCTTCACCGCCGATGGAGCGACGCCCGCGGCCTTCGCGTACGCGGCTTCCACCGCGGCGGTGAGGACGCCGACCGTCACACCCCGGTCGGCGCAGGACTTCAGGTCGGACAGCCCGTGGGGGTTGCCCTTGCGGACCATCAGGGCGGTGGGGGAGACGAACTCCGGCTCCGAGAAGATCACTTTGGCGCACCGCTCGGGCGTGATGGCCATGCCGGCGCTCACCACGTCGAACCGGCCGGCGAGCAGTCCGGGGATCAGCGCGCCGAAGTCGGTCAGCGTCGGGCGCAGTTCGGGTACCCCCAGCGAGGTGAAGATCTCTCGGTGCAGCGTCGGAGCCTCTCCGGCCAGGACGCCGCCGTTCTGGAAGCCGAAGGGCGCCTCCCCGGCGAAACCGACGCGGACGAACCCCTGCTCGCGCAGTCCGTCCAACAGCGAGTCGTCCCCCTTCGGGGCTCCGCTTCCCGGTTCTGTCGTGCTGCACGCGGTGGTCAGGGGCGGGATCAGTGCGGCACCCGTGAGCAGGGTCGCACGGGAGAGAAAGCTTCTGCGGCTGGGGCGGGCGGGCCGGGGCATCCGGCATTCCTTTCTCCGGGGTGAGGCGGACGCGGGTCCGGGCCGCGGGCGGAGGAGCCACCGGCCCGGACCTGTGTGCGCCCGTGGACGTGACGGGGTTCAGCCGATGGGCGTGAAGTCCCGTGACGCGATGTACGAGGGGCGTCGTACGGGGGCGGCGAAGGGAGCGACCGGACGGTTCTCCACGCTGTTGAACACCAGGAAGACGTTGCTGCGCGGGTACGGGGTGATGTTGTCGCCGGAGCCGTGCATCGCGTTGCAGTCGAACCAGGTGGCCGAGCCGGCCTCGCCCGTGAAGAGCCGGATGCCGCACGCGGAGGCGAACTTGGTGAGTGCCTCGTCCGAGGGCGTACCGGCCACCTGCATCTGGAGCGACCTCTTGTAGTTGTCCTCGGGGGTCTCACCGGCGCAGCCGAGGAAGGTCCGGTGCGATCCCGGCATGATCATGAGTCCGCCGTTGGTCGCGTAGTTCGGTGTCAGCGCGATGGACACCGAGACGGTGCGCATGTGCGGCAGCCCGTCCTCGGCGTGCCAGGTCTCGAAGTCGGAGTGCCAGTAGAAGCCCGTCGCACCGAAGCCGGGCTTGAGGTTGATGCGGGACTGGTGCACGTACACGTCGGAGCCGAGGATCTGCCGGGCCCGGTCGGCGATCCGCGGGTCGGCGGCCAGCTCGGCGAAGACCTCACTGATCCGGTGGACTTCGAACACCGACCGGACGGAGCCGGACTTGCGCTCCACGATCGAACGGTCGTCGGCGCGCACGGCGGGGTCGGCGAGGAGACGGTCCATCTCGGTCCGGTACGTCTCCACCTCGGCGGGGGTGATGAGCTGTTCGACGGGCAGGAAGCCGTCGCGGTCGAACTGCTCCAGTTCCCGGGCCCAGAACGGGCCTGGAGTTCCGGGCTCGGACCAGACGACGGGGTCCTTGCGCCCGATGAAGGCCTCCTCGGCTCCCCGGGTGGGGTAGAGGTCGGTGACGGTGCGGTCGGAAGCAATGCTCATGGTGCTGCTGTCCTCGTTCCTTTCGGCTTCGGCTTCGGCTTCGATGTGGACTTCGGCTTCGACTTCGGTTGGCTCGCCGGCGGTCAGGTCGGACGCTTCCGCCACGTCAGACGGGGTCCGGTTCCGTGAGGAGCGGGTACACGCCGTTCTCGTCGTGGTCCTCCCGTCCGGTGACCGGCGGGTTGAAGACGCACAGGCAGCGGAACTCCCGCTGCACGCGCAGGGTGTGGCGCTCGTGGCCGTCGAGCAGGTACATGGTCCCGGGGCCGATCCGGTGGGTTTCCCCGGTCTCCTCGTTGGTGAGTTCGGCCTCGCCCTCCAGGCAGACGACGGCCTCGACGTGGTTCGCGTACCACATGGAGGTCTCGGTGCCGGCGTAGAGCACGGTCTCGTGGAGGGAGAAACCGACCCGTTCCCCGGCCAGGACGATCCGTTTGCTCTCCCAGGTCCCGGAGGCGGACTTCACATGGCGGTCGGTTCCCTCAAGGTCCCGGAACGATCGGACGATCACGGTGGAGTTGCCTTTCGTGGCTCGGTGCGGGGCTGACGGGTGGTGCTCAGGCGGTTTCGCGCACGGCCCGGGCGAGGATCCCCAGGCCCTCGTCGAGCTCGGTGTCCGACACGGTGAGGGGCGGGAGCAGTTTGACCACCTCGTCCTGAGGCCCCGACGTCTCGATGAGCAGGCCGTACTCGAACGCCTTGCGGCAGACGGCCGCCGCGCGTTCCTTGTGCGTGAACTCCAGGCCCCAGACCAGGCCGCGCCCCCGATAGGTGGCGCCGAGCCGTCCGTGTTCCGCGCACAGCTCGCGCAGGGTCCCTTCGATCCGCCCACCGTTGACCAGGGTGCGCTCGCGCAGGGTCCCGTCACGCCAGTAGGTGTCCAGGGCGGCCGTCGCGGTCACGAAGGCGGGATTGTGGCCGCGGAAGGTGCCGTTGTGCTCGCCGGGCTCCCACAGGTCCAGCTCGGGCCTGAACAGGCACAGGGCCATGGGCAGTCCGTAACCGCTGATGGACTTGGACACCGTGACGATGTCGGGGGTGATTCCCGCCTCCTCGAAGGAGAAGAACTCGCCGGTCCGGCCGCAGCCCATCTGCACGTCGTCGACGATCAGCAGCATGTCGCGTCGTCGGCACAGGTCGGCGAGGCCGCGCAGCCACTCGGCCCGCGCCACGTTGATCCCGCCCTCGCCCTGGACGGTCTCCACGATCACGGCCGCGGGGTGGTTGAGACCGGACCCCTGATCTTCCAGAAGCCGCTCGAACCACAGGAAGTCCGGGACCCGACCGTTGAGGTAGTTGTCGAACGGCATGGGCGTGGTGTGGACCAGGGGGATGCCGGCCCCCGCGCGCTTGAAGGCGTTGCCGGTCACCGCCAGCGATCCGAGGGACATGCCGTGGAACGCGTTGGTGAAGGACACCACGGCCTCGCGTCCCTTGGCCTTGCGAGCCAGCTTCAGGGCCGCCTCCACGGCGTTCGTGCCCGTCGGGCCGGGGAACATCACCTTGTACGGGAGCCCACGGGGTTCGAGGATCGTGGAGCGGAAGGTCTCCAGGAAGGCGCGCTTCGCCGTGGTCGACATGTCCAGTCCGTGGGTGATGCCGTCGCGCTCGATGTAGTCGAGCAGGGCACGCTTCAGGACGGGATTGTTGTGGCCGTAGTTCAGCGAGCCGGCTCCCGCGAAGAAGTCGAGGTAGGAGCGGCCCTGTTCGTCGTGGAGGCGGCTTCCTTCCGCGCGGTCGAAGACGACCGGCCAGGCACGGCAGTAGCTGCGCACCTCCGACTCCACGGTCTCGAAGACGGTCCGGCTCGGTACTGTGGTGGTCAAGGTCTTTCTCCAGTGGGTTCGGTTTCCGGCCGCCTCGTGCGTGGGCGCCGGTCGATGCCTGTGACGGGCGGTTGCGTTCAGAGGGACAGGGGCGCGACGCGATGCAGTACCTCGGGCTCATGCCCGTAGCCGGGGAACTGCTCCGCCGGGAACAGGACCTCCCGTTCGACCTGGGCGCCGTGCCGTTCCGCGTACGAGGCGAACAGCCGCTCGGACGCCACGTTCCCGGGAGTGATGGTGGTCTCCAGGCAGTCGATGTCGTGCTGGGTGGCGACACGCAGGGAGAGGGCGTCGAGCAGCGCGCCGGCGACACCCAGGCCACGCACCGATTCGGCGACGGCGATCTGCCAGATCAGCAGAGTGGACGGGGCGTCGGGACGGACATAGCCGGTCACGAAGCCCACGGCCTGTCCGGTGCGGTCGCGGACGACAGCGGAGGTGCCGGCGAAGTCACGGCACCAGAGCAGGTAGCTGTAGACGGAATTCACGTCCAGGGTCTTCGCCTCGCGCGCCAGCTGCCACAGAGCGGGGCCGTCGTGGGGGCCGGGGCTGTCGATGCGCAGGCCGGAAGGCGGGCGAGGAGGTGTGCGGAGTTGGGCCGGGTCTGCATGAGCAGTGGTCATGGGGGCCGAAGCTACCCAGCAGCGGACGAAATGACATGCCGTGCAGGGGTTCCGCTGTGGCCGTCGAGCGTGATATTTGCGCGTACCTCTTTGGCATCCGGAAGGAAGCCTGATGGCTGACTCGTGGGGCCATATGTCGGGATATTGACTCCCTGGGTGGGGGTCTGTAACGAGCGCGTAACGCATTTGCCCTGTGCCAAATTTGCGACATGAAAGTTATCCCATTGTCGGGAACCGGCAGGTTTTGGCCGCTGTGGGCTGGACAAGGGCGCAGGTCATGACGGTCGTTGTGGAACTCGGACCGGGGCGCTCCGGGGTGAGACAGGCGGGGGCGGTACAAAGAGGTATGACCGAAGACCTTGAGACGGACGAGCCCCACGACGACGTGGACGACGTCACCCGTGCCGTTCTGACCGCCTCCCGCCTGCTTGTAGCGATCTCGGCACGTTCGCTGGCCGCGGCGGAGGAGAGGGTCACGCTGGCCCAGTTCAGGATGCTCGTGGTTCTGGCCGCTCGAGGATCCGCGAAGCTGGTCGTCCTGGCGGAGCTGCTGGGGGTCAACCCGTCCACGGCCATGCGCATGGTGGACCGGCTGATCGTGGCGGGGCTCGCCGAGCGTCGGCCCAACGCCGAGAACCGGCGGGAAACCGTTCTGACCGCGACGGACCCCGGTCGGCGTCTGGTGGAGGAAGTGACGGCCCGGCGCCGTGCCGAGGTGGCTGCCATCGTCGCGCGACTCGGCGCTGCCGAACGTACCGCCCTGATCGGCGCCCTCGACGCGTTCAATGCCGCCGGGGGTGAGCCCCCGGTGGCCGATCCCGCGGACTCCTCCTATCCGCTCGGCTGGACCGAGTCGACTTCCCGGGGGTGAACGGGTCGAGGCGACGGAGCGTCGTTCACCGCACCGGGGGTTCGGACGCGACCTTGACAGCGCCGAGGGCGCCCCGGGGAGTCATGCCGAGGTCGTCCCGGCACCGCAGGAGAAGCATCGCCGCGTCATCGTGCAACGGGCCTCCGGCATAGGCGACGACATCCGCCTGGAGCGTGTCCAACGCGCGTTGCGGATCCCCTGCCGCGAGGAGACCGGCACGTTTCGCCAAGGGGTAGAAGGCTCCGCCCGCGTCGCGGGCCTCCGAAACGCCGTCGGTGTAGAGGAGCAGCTGACACCCCGGCCCGAAGGGCACGAAGTACGGCTCCGGAGCGTCGGACGCATCCCACACCAGGCCGAGCGGCGGCGTGTGGCGGCGCGGACCGGGGAACGAGACATGGCCGTCGCCTCCCATGACCATGGCCGCAGGATGCCCGTAGTTCAGGAAGGTGATGCCCTTCGGCTCCGTGATCTCGGCGAGCAGCGCCGTCACGAACTTCTCGCTCCCGGGGTCCAGGCCGAGCTGTCGCTGGACGGCGCGGTCGACCCGGGAGCCCACATCGGCCAGCTCGCGTTCGTCGTGGGCCGCCTCCCGGAAGGCGCCGAGCACGGATGCCGCGGTTTCCACGGCGTCCAGCCCCTTCCCCTGGACATCGCCGATGATCACCCTGACTCCGCCCGGGACGGGCACCACCTCGTAGAGGTCCCCGCCGATCCGCGCGTCGGCTTCCGCCGAGGTGTACGAGACCGCTGCGCGCAGATGGCCGGCCTGGCGGGGAACGGGCCTGAGCAGGACCCGCTGGGCGACCTCCGCGATGGAGCGGGCGCTGGCCAGTTCCCTCTGCTGTCGCTCGCGGGACACGGCGGCGGCGATTCCGGCCGCCGTGACACCTGCGACGGCCAGGAGCGCTGTGTAGCCGCGCCGGGTCCCGAACAGGCCGTCGTAGACGCCCAGCGCACAGCACAGGGCGAGCGCCAGACCGCCGATCGCCACGGTCCGGCGCCACCCGCCCGAAAGGCCGGCGAAGGCGGGACCCAGCGACACGAGGGGAAGGAGACCGACGCCGGGGCCTGCGGCGACGTCGGCCGCGGCCACGATGCCCATCACGAGGTACGGCAGAGCGATCAGAGCCGGCCGGGTCGACATCGACGCCGACCGGGTGCGGGCGAACTCCATGTCGTATTCCTGCTTTCCGCGTCCCGTTCCGCCGGGCGATTGCTCTCAGTCACCGTGACGGGGTTTAGACTATGCAAAGGTTCATGCATCGAAAGACCAGGCGGTGCGATTGTTACCTACCCCTGGAGAACGGATGCTGCGCGCGGAATCCGGAGGTCGTGATGAACCGCAGCTCGCCTCGCAGGCCCGGGCCGCCAGTCGGCCGGCGTCGCTTCCTCGCGCGGCTGCCCCTCCTCCTGTACCGAGTGGGACTCGGACCGCTACTGGGCCGGCGATTCCTGGTGCTCCATCACGAGGGGCGCTACTCGGGCCGTCGGCGCACGGTGTGCCTTGAGGTGGTCGACCATGATCCGCTGCACGGAACCTGGACCGTGGCCTCGGGATTCGGTAACCGTGCGCAGTGGTACCGCAACCTGCGACACGCCCCGCAGGTCACCATCCAAGTGGGTCGTCGACGCCATGCGGTGACCGCGTACTTCCTGTCCCCGGAGGAGTCCGCCGAGGTCATGGTGCGCTACGCGGGGAGCCACCCTCACGCCGTCCGGGTGGTGTGCCGGTTGCTCTCGCTCGACCTGGGACGGGGGACACCGGATGACCTCAGGGAGGCGGGCCGCCGTATCCCCTTCGTACGCCTGGACGAGACCCCGCCCCGGCGCTGGCGCTGAAGGGGACGCGGCCCTCGAACGCGTCCCCCTCCCCGCCCACCGATACGCACCCGAGCGGGGAGAGCGAGGAACGCCCACCGGGCGGTGCCCTGCCCGGGTGCCCGGGTTCCGTCACCGCGGTCCTGATGATTCAGGCTGCCACGGTGACGGCAGCGGTGAGCCGGGCCCGGGCCGTGGGCGCTCCGATCAGCGTTCCGCGGCGGCTGCGCGCTGCTGGTAGATGTCGGGGATGCCGTCGGCGTCGGCGTCGACGGTCTCTTCCTCGTAGAGACGCTTGTACACCTTGTTGCGGCGGCGCAGGAGGAGGGCGGCGAGGCCGGCGGCGACGACGGAGCCGATGAGGACGGCGGCCTTGATCTGTTCGGTGAGCGCCTGTCCGGGGAAGGCGAGCTCGCCGATGAGGAGGGCGACGGTGAAGCCGATTCCGGCGAGGGCGGCCAGACCGAAGACGTCGGCCCAGGCCAGGTCGGGGTTGAGACGGGCGCGGGTGTAGCGGGCGGCCAGGTAGGTGCCGCCGAACACGCCGAGGATCTTGCCGGCCACGAGGCCGACCACGACACCGAGCGGCTCGGGCCGGGTGAACACGTCCGCCATGGCGGAGCCGGAGACGGTGACCCCGGCGGCGAAGAGCGCGAAGAGGGGGACCGCCACACCAGCCGAGAGCGGGTGGATCAGGTGGGAGACGCGAGCCCCGGGAGAGGCTTCCTCGCCCTTGTCCAGGGTGCTGCGCAGGATCAGGCCCATGGCGACGCCGGCGACGGTGGCGTGGACGCCGCTGTTGTACATCAGCGCCCAGATCGCGACGCCCAGGGGGACGTACCACCACCAGCCGCGGACGCGGAACCGCTGCAGGGCGTAGAAGACGGCGAGGCCGGCGAAGGCGCCGCCGAGGGCCCAGAAGTTCAGGTCGCTGGTGAAGAAGATCGCGATGATGAGGATGGCGCCGAGGTCGTCGACGACGGCGAGGGTGAGGAGGAAGGCGCGGAGCGCGGACGGCAGGTGCGTGGAGATGACGGCCAGCACCGCCAGGGCGAAGGCGATGTCGGTGGCCATGGGCACGGCCCAGCCGTCGAGGCTTCCGCCGCCCAGACCGGCGGTCAGCGCGTACAGGGCGGCGGGAACGGCCATGCCGCACAGTGCGGCCACGACGGGGAGGGCGGCCGTGGCCGGAGTGCGCAGTTCACCCACGACGAGCTCGCGCTTGAGCTCGATGCCCGCGACGAGGAAGAAGACGGCGAGGAGGCCGTCGGCGGTCCAGTGGCCCACGGACAGATCGAGGCCGAGGGCGGGTATGCCGAAGTGGAAGTCGCGTATCTGCTGGTACAGGTCGCCGAGCGGGCTGTTGGCCCAGATCAGGGCGATCACCGCGGCGCCGAGGAGCACCAGGCCGCCGATGGTCTCGGTCCGCAGGGCCGAGGCGATGGCGCGACGTTCGGGCCAGGGCAGGAGGCCGAGGAACGGGGAGCGCTGTGGGGGCGGGGCAGCGGTCATGAGGGGGGTACCTCCGGGGCGTCGGCTGACAGCGGGCACACGGCCCCTGGGACGCCGACCAGACTTCCCGGCACACCCCGCGCCTGCTCCTCGATGTGATGAGCGCATTGACGCGTTCTTCACACCCTATAGGGAGGGCGGGGATGTTGCCAGGGGGGCTTTGACGTGCGGGAACAAGGGCAGCGGGCCCGTGAGCACCAAGGCGCGAGGTGCTCACGGGCCCGCTGCGAGGAGCCGGGCCGCCGGGGGGCGGTCAGACGGTGGTCTTCACCGGCTCCTGGTCGTCGTCCTCGTCGGCTTCGGTGTCCTGGCCGGCGTCGCGGCGGCGGGCGAAGTCGAGGAAGTGGCTGAGTTCCCGCTTGACGACGGGGGCCAGCAGGTACAGGCCGATGATGTTGATGACGGCGAGCATGAAGAGCACCGCGTCGGCCATGTCGATGAGGGTCTGCAGGGTCAGCAGGGAGCCGCCGACCGCGAAGAGGGTGTACATGACCTTGAAGGTGAGCTCGCTGGCCTTGCTGCGGCCGAACAGGTGCGTCCAGGCCTTCATGCAGTAGTAGCCCCAGGTCAGCACCGTGGAGATGGCGAACAGCATCACCGCGATGGTGAGGATGTACGGGAACCAGGGCAGGACGGTGGCGAAGGCGTCGGAGGTGATGGTCACGCCGCCGATGGACTCGCCGTTGCGGGCCTCGCCCCAGCTGGCCGGGTTGGCGATGACGATCGTCAGCGCGGTCATGGTGCAGATGAGGACCGTGTCGATGAACGGCTCCAGCAGGGCGACCAGGCCCTCGCTGGCGGGGTGCTTGGTCTTGACCGCGGAGTGCGCGATCGGGGCGGAGCCGAGGCCGGCCTCGTTGGAGAAGGCGGCCCGCTTGAAGCCGATGATCAGCGCGCCGAGGACACCGCCGGCGACGCCCTGGGGGTTGAAGGCGCCCTCGATGATCGTGGAGATCGCGGCCGGGACGGCGGTGACGTTCACGAGGATGACGACGAGGCAGGCGACGATGTAGATGCCGGCCATGGAGGGCACGAGCCTGCTGGTGACGTTGGCGATGGAGCGGATGCCGCCGAGCAGCACGATGCCGACCAGGGCGGCGATCAGGATGCCGAAGAGCAGCGCGCCGGCCGAGGAGCCCATCAGGCCGTCCTCGCCGCCGGTGACGGAGACCAGCTGGGCGTAGGACTGGTTGACCTGGAAGAGGTTGCCGCCGAACAGGCCGAAGAACAGGATGAACGCGGAGGCCAGGACGGCGAGGACCTTGCCGAGGGTCTTGCCGCGGGCGCCGAAGCGCTCGGCGAGGCCCTTGGGCAGGTAGTGCATGGGGCCGCCGGAGACGGTGCCGTCGGCGTGCACCTCGCGGTACTTCACACCGAGGGTGACCTCGACGAACTTCGTCGCCATGCCCAGCAGGCCACAGAGGATCATCCAGAACGTCGCCCCGGGGCCACCGATGGAGACGGCGACGGCGACACCGGCGATGTTGCCGAGGCCGACGGTTCCGGAGACGGCGGCGGTCAGCGCCTGGAAGTGGTTGACCTCACCCGTCGAGCCCTTCTCGTCGTACTTGCCGCGCACCACGCGCAGGGCGAGCGGGAACTTGCGTATCTGGATCAGGCCGAACCAGGCCGAGAAGACCAGACCGGCGACGACCAGCCACGCGACGATCAGCGGGAGCTGGGTGCCGTTGACCGGCACGGAGTAGAAGACGACGTCACCGAGCCATTTGGCGATGGGCTCGAAGAATCCGCTGACGGCCTCGTCGACGGAGTTGGTGAAGGAATCGAGTGACATGTGGCAAAACCTCGATGGCGCAGACCGGTCCTGTGCGGAGGGCCGGTGTGTGAAGGCGGGCTTTGAGCGAACGCCGTTGTCCGATCGGCGACCCGTGACGCCACCGGTCCGCGGACACGGATCGGAGAAGGGCGCCTTGGTCGTGCAGGTGGAACAGGTACCGCAGGTGGTGCCGCGACCTGGTGCGGCCGCCACTCCGGACATTCCGGCGAGGGGTGGGCCGGAGCGGAGTTGCGTATTCCTAGCACGCTCTTTATGGCTTCTTTAGTGACGCCCGTCACATCGGCTGATTCTTTGCGGTGTTTGCCCAGGTCTGGTGACCGGATCGTTATTCGGATCTGAGGTTCTCCTGAGCGAACGGCGCCCTGGCGCTTGTCGTTTTCCGGGTGTTTCGCACCGGCCGCCCGCCACCTCCCC
This sequence comes from Streptomyces sp. NPDC090021, assembly GCF_044748225.1. NCBI lineage: Bacteria > Bacillati > Actinomycetota > Actinomycetes > Kitasatosporales > Streptomycetaceae > Streptomyces > Streptomyces sp. NPDC090021. The sequence goes on from NZ_JBIVFO010000003.1 coordinate 194,247, forward strand.
GGCACCCCGATGTTGCGGAGGCCGGCGGCTTTCGTTCGTGCCGCTCCGGACGATCCGGCGGCCGTCCCCGGCACCCGTTTCCCGCACACCCGGGGGTTGGCGCGTGAGGTCTTCGAGGCGTACGCCCGCGACCACGGCCACCCGGGCGGGGCCTGACCCCGGACGATCCCCCTGCCTCGGGGCTCATCGGTGAGCGGGCTCGTCGGCTGCGTGCTCGCCCCGTTCCCCGCTCGGCCCGGTCTCCGCCTTCCTGAGGGCGCCTTCGAGGGCGGCGAGGCGGTCGGCGATGAGGTCGAGTGCGGTCACGGCCAGGACGAGCGGATCCCCGCCCGTGCCGCCCGCCTGCCGCCCGCGGACGTACGACGTGGTGATCTCCTCCCAGCGGGCCGCCTGCCGGGGGGAGAGGGACCCGCGGAGGGCGGCAAGCTTGAGGAGGTTGGCCTCGGCCCCCGTGGTCAGGGTCTGTGCCTCGGCGGTGTAGTGGTCGTCGATCACCGCGTTCAGTTCGGCGTCGTTCATGGCGGCGGAGATCCGGGCCGCGATCCTGTTCATGCTGCGGTAGGAACCCTGGAGCAGGAACGGGGGCTCGGTGCGGTCGGCGTCGTTCTGGGCGGCCGAGGCGATGTAGGCGGCGTTGACCGCGAGGACGGTGGTCCGGGCGGCCACCAGCCTCCGGAGCACGTCGAGGACCTCGGCGAGTTCCATCGGGGCGTAGGGGTGGGTCAGGCGGTCGGCGCGGGCGGTCGGGTCGCCTTCGGCGAGGCGGACGAGGAGGCCGAGGTCGGCGCGGTCGCGTCCGGCGAGCGGGGCGAGGACCGGATGCGAGGTCAGGGCGTTCTCGACGAAGCTGAAGGCGAAGGCGTCCTCCTTTCCGGTGAGGACGTCGCCGAGGTTCCACACGTCGGCCCGGTTGGCGAGCATGTCGGGTACCTGGAAGCGCTGCCCGGACTGGGTGTACGGGTTGCCCGCCATGCAGACGGCGAACCTCTTCCCCCGCAGGTCGCGGCCGCCCAGGGTGCGGGTGGTGTCGCACAGCGGGATGAACTTCTGGAGCAGTTCGGGGGAGGTGTGCTGGATGTCGTCGAGGTGGAGCAGGACGTTGTTGCCGGCCTCCAGGGCGAACGCGATCTTCTCCAGTTCGCGGCGGGCCGCCTCGTCGGGGGCGGCGTCCGGATCGAGGGAGGTGGTGGCGGGACCGAGAGCGGGACCGTCGACCTTGACCAGGAGCAGCCCGAGGCGCTGGGCCACGTACTCCATGAGCGTCGTCTTGCCGTACCCGGGCGGGGAGAGCAGCAGGAGCAGTCCGTGGGTGTCGGTGCGCTTGGCGTCGCCGGCGGCCCCCAGCTGCTTGGCCAGGCTGTCGCCGACAAGGGGGAGGTAGACCTCGTCGATCAGCCGATTGCGGACGAAGGACGACATGACGCGCGGTCGGTGGGCGTCCAGTCGCAGCCGCTGGTGTTCGGCCGTGACCAGAGCGGTGCGCTGACGCTGGTAGGAGCGGAAGCCCGGCTCGTCGGTCCGCGCGAACTCCGAGGTCCGGGAGAGGAATTCGTCCAGACGCAGCTCCAGCGCGCCGTCGACGACGCGGGAATGGGTGCCGAGGAGCCCGTTGACGATCTCCGTGGTGGCGCCGTCGGCTGTGTAGCGGGTCAGGGACGGGCACAGCTCCACGGCGGTCGCCTCGGCGAGGTCTCCTTCGTCGACCTCCTCGCCGGTCGAGGCCGCGTACGCGCCGAGCCAGGCCTCCACGAGTTGCCGGCGTTCGACCGGATCGGCCAGGGCCGTCAGGTCCTCCGCATAGGAAGCACCGTGCGTCTGGACACCGTGCCTGAACCCGTCGAGGAGTGATCCGGCGGCGGCCGACACCGCGAAGCCCGCCGGGCCTGAGGTGAGTTCTTCGAAGAGGTAGGCGGCGCTGCGGTCGGGGTGTACCGGGCCGGTGGCGAAGGCGGCGACGGCGCGGGCCAGCTCGGCCTGGAACTGGCCGAGTGCCGGGCTGGCTCCGAAGACGGCGCGGGCGCGGGCCAGTGAACCCGCCCGCCGGCCGAGGGCCGCGCGTTCGGCGTCGGTCAGAGCGTGGGCCCAGAAGAGCACGGCGGCGGCACGGTCTGGTGCCGGATGGCGGAGGGAGCCGGCGGATGCGTGCAGCCGGAGGACCGCGCGCAGGATGGCGGTGGCGTCGTGGTCGTGGACGCCGCGTTCGAGGCCTTCGTCGTACGCGGCCTCGGCGGCCCGCCGTACCAGCCGGTCGAGTCCGTCTCCGGCATCGGCCAGCACTCCGGGCCCGTGGTCCGCCAGCAGCCGGGCGGCCAGGTGCTCGGCCCGGTAGACCTTGCTCGACTCGCTCGGCAGTACGCGGTCCCAGTACGGTCGGGTGGCGGCGAACGCGGGGTCGGTGACCGGGCGCCGGTAGTCGGTGCCGGCCAGGGCGAACGCCATGCCGTCCTGGTGCGGTACGAGCGTGAGGTCGGCGGGCTGCCGGGTGACGGCGAACAGGTGCCGGCCCAGCCGGATCGTCCCGCCGTCCGTCGAGTAGAGGTCGGCGCGGTCGCGCAGGGCGCGTCCCGCCTCCTGCCGGGCGGCCGCGAGCCGGCCGGTCAGCTCCTCCGCCCGTACCGCGTCGCCGAGTTCCCGGAGCCGGCCGATGCTGCGGTGCAGACCGGTCACCAGGGGGTCGGAAGCGAAGAAGGTGTTGACCTCGTCCTCGTCGGTGAGGTCCGACGCCCGGCGGGCCACGGTCTCCAGTACGCGGTGGGCGGAGTGCGAGAGGGCCTCGGCGCGTCGGGCCCTGGCGTCCTGGAGGCCCTGGCGGCGGGAGGAGAACGCGTCGTGCACCTCGGCACGCTTCTCGGCGATCTCGGTGAGGAAGTCCTCCTGCTCGGCGAAGCGCGCTTCCAGGTTCTCCAGCCGGAGCAGGAGGCGGGCGAGCTGGGCGTCGCACTGCTCAGGGGTGTCGGCGGCGGCCAGGGCGCCGGTGACGGTCTGGCCCAGGAGCGCGAACTCGGCGGTGAACTCGGCGACCCCCTCCTGGCGCAGGAGTTGCAGCCTGCGGGTGTCGACCGTCGACCGGGCCCGGTTCAGGTCCGCCAGGGCGTCGGCCACCCGCTCCAGGACGGTGATGCGTACGGTGGCGTCGCCGACGTCCAGGCCGGACACGACCTCGGTGAGCTGTTGCAGCCCGAGGACGTGGCCCTCCAGCCGGCGACGCAGCGGTTCGGCCTCGGCGACCGTGGTGACCGTCCCGGCCTCGGTGACGAGCCGGTCGGCCTCTGTCCCGTACGCGGCGAAGGCGTCCTCGCGCTGGAGCTGGGTCATGGCCCGGTGAGCGGTGGATTCGATGGCGGCGGACACGTCCACCGCCAGGGCTTCGATGCCGGTCGTGTCGGCGTACCGCATGTCCCGGAGGGTGACCAGGTGCCCCTGGGCGCGGCGCAGTTCGGTGATGCGGTCGATCCACTCCTCGGCGGCTGCCGGGGCCTCGCCGCGGATGCGGCGGATCAGGGCGGTGGCGGTCCGGTGTGCTTCCGCGAGCGCGTCGGCCGCCCGCCCGGTCAGGCTCCGGACGGTCTCGAACTCCTCCAGGATGCCCGTGGTGGTCGTGCGGACGGCCGCCAGCGGACCGCTCAGGTCGGGGCCGCCGGGGTCCGCTTCCGTGAGCTCCGCGAGCCAGGGGAAGCGGTCCGCGGTGCGGGTGCAGGAGGCGAGCAGCGACTCGTACATCGCGGCGGCGGTCGCGGTGGAGGCGTCCCGGGTGTCGGCGGCCTGCCGGGCGATGGCCAGGGTGTCGGCGACGGCGCGGACGAGTTCGGGGTTGCCGATGCGGGCGAGCGGCCCGTCGGCGGGAGCGGCCGCGGGATGCAGGTCGGACGTGAAGGGGGTGGACCAGGTCTGCACGGCGTGCGCCCGTGTCGATCGGGCCGGGTCCGGGCGCAGGATCAGCACGGTGCCGTCGTCGAAGCGGGCGTGGCCGTGGCAGGGGAGCGGGGCGGTGACCTCCTTGCGGATCAGGTTGTAGGGGAGCAGCAGGCTGCGCCCGCCGTGCCGGGCCCGGAAGACGAAGAGCAGGTCCTCGCCGTTCGGGGCCGCGACGGACTGCTCGAACTCCAGGTCGGTGGTGTCGGTGTCGAACGTCCTGACGTTGCCGGAGGCCAGGCAGTACCCGCCGGGGAATACGATGCCCTCGTCGTCCGGGAGGCGTCGGCAGGACCCGCCGATGCCGTCCAGGCGGGCCACGGTGCTCGTGAGGGCGTTGTAGACCAGGTGGCGCCGGACCTGCTCCTTGTAGGGCAGGACACGCAGGAGCACCAGCGGGCCTACGACGGCGTACGCGATCTCCGCGTCCGCGAGGGACTGGAGGGCTTCGTCCACGGGCTCGCGGTGGAGGGCCGCCTCCGACCCGGTGTCGTTCTCGTTCTTGACGGTGAGGGAACCGCCGACCGTCGACACGAAGACGCGACCGTCGACGCAGACGTGCGGGTGGCGGCCGGTGACGTGGTCCTCCCGGGTGGTCGCCTGCCACTGGATGTCGTGCGGGGGAGGCAGGACGTGGTCGCGCTCGCCCTGGGCGTCCAGGAAGCGGGCTTCGCCGGAGGTCGTGACGGACCAGCGCAGGACGCGGATGTCCTCGGTCCGTTCGCCGGTGCGGAAGACGGCGAGCAGCCTGCCGTCCACGTGCCGCAGCCGCTGCAGTCGGGCGTCGTGGTAGTAGCGGTGCAGGGTCTGGAACTCGTGGCGGAAGGCCGGGTCGTCCAGGAGGCCGGGCACGGCGTCCTCGGGGAGCGGGTTCAGGTCGCGGTCGTACAGGGCGAGAACGTCGTGCACCTCCGCCTCGCCACTGCCGCCGCCACCGCCGCGGCCGGCGGACCGGTCGTAGCCGAAGAGGAGGTGGTCGCCCACAGCGATCAGGTCCACGGCGGTGCGGCTGTCGTCCGTACGCAGCTGCCCGGACCCGGTCAGTGTGAGTCCCGACGAGCCGAACACCGCGACCCGGGCCTCGTTGAGGGCTTCCGCGCCCCGCGCCAGGTCCCGGGCCTGGGTCGCGAGCCGGTCCCGCAGTACCTCGTACGTCCCCGTGTCCGTGCCCGTGTCCGTGCCCGTGGTCATCCGTTCTGCTCCTTCGCGTACAAGATCGTGATGTGGCCGGGAGGCCGCCGAGCCACGCTCGGCTGCCTCCCGGCCGGTGACCGCACCCCCGTGGCGGTCAGCTTCTGGCGGCGGCGCCGTTCACCGAGGCCGGCCGGGCCGAGTCGGCCGTCGCCGCCGCACCGGCGAGTTCGCTCACCGGCAGGTCGGCCAGGCCCAGATCACGTACCTTGGCCATCAGTTCGTCCAGCTGCCCCGAGCCCGCGGGCATGAGCTTCATCAGCAGGGCGGAGACGCTGAGATTGCGTACGTCGGAGGTGGAGACGGCGCCCAGGGCGCGGGTGAGGTCCTCGGTGAAGGAACCGCTGCCGTCCAGCCAGCCGGCCGTCAAGGTGCGTGCCGTCTGCGAGCTGTCCATGAACCCGTCGACGGCGCGACCCATCGACATCGCGCCCACGATGCGGTCGAAGAACGCGGTCTCCCCTCCGACGATGCTGATGTCGGCGCTCTCCAGCCCGGTCGCGAGCACCGTGGCCTGGGCCTCGGCCACCTGCCGCTGGGCGTCGAGGCCGGCCAGCCGGATCTCCTTCTCGGCCTCCAGCCGCAGCCGGTACTCCTCGTGCGTCCGCGAGGCTTCGTCCAGGGCGGCCATCGCCGCAGCCTTCTCGGTCAGGCCGGACGCCTCCGCCTTCAGCTTTTCGCCGATGCCCACCGCCTCGGCCAGCGCCAGCTCCCGGGCACCGTCCGCCTCGGCCCTCAGGCGCGCCGCCGTGGCCTCGGCCTCGGCCCGGCCGGCCTTCTCGATGACGCCGGCTTCCTTCTCCCGTACGGCGACGGCGGCCAGACCCTGGGCGGCGGCCTCCGCCTGGATGCCCTCGGCGAGGCGGATCTTGGCGCGGGCGTCGAGGTCGGCGGCCTTGTTGCGGGCCTCGGCCAGGGTCAGTTCCTCCGCTGCCCGGTGCACGGCCGCCTGCTCGGACGCCTCGGCGGCCTTGATGTCCTTGACCAGTCGCTCCTGGGCCTCGGCCTCGGCGGCGATGACGACCGCCTGCCGGGTGCGTTCGGCCTCCTCCACCGCCCGGAGCCGCTTGATGGACTCCTCCTGCTCGGCGACCGTCCGGTCCACCGCCACCCGCTCGCGCACGACCTCGGCGATCTCCCGCCGCTCGGTCTCCACTTCCTTGGCGGCCGAGATCCGCGTCAGTTCGGTCTCCCGGTCCCGCGCGATGACCTCCAGCAGCCGGTCCTTCTCGATGCGCTCGTTCTCGATCGCGATGACCCGTTCGCGGTTCTTCGCCGCGACGGCGACCTCCCGGGCCTGGTTCTCCCGCTGGACGCCGAGGTGCTCCTCCGTCTTCAGGAAGGCGGTCTGGGAGCGCAGCCGCTCCTCCTCCACCACCCGGGCGATCTCGGCCTCCTCGCGGGCCCGTGAGGTCTCGATCTCGCGCCGCTGCTTGATCTCGGCGTCCGCCTGCCGGCGCTCCAGTTCGAGGATGGCCTCGCGGGCGTCGACGTTCTGGCGGGTGATCTCCTTCTGTTCGTTCTGCCGGGACTCGTTGGTGCGCACGTTCTCGATGGCCGTCAGCTCGGTGATCTTGCGGATGCCCTGGGCGTCGAGGATGTTGCCCGCGTCGAGCTGGGCGAGCGGGGTCTGCTCCAGGTAGTCGATCGCCGCGTCCTCCAGGCTGTAGCCGTTGAGGTCGATGCCGATGATCTCGATGATCTTGAACCGCAGTTCGTCGCGCTTGGTGTAGAGGTCGGTGAAGTCCATCTGCTTGCCGACGGTCTTCAGCGCCTCGGAGAACTTGGCGTTGAACAGCTCCTGCAGTGTGGCCTTGTCGCTGGCCCGGGCCGTTCCGATGGCCTGCGCGACCCTGATGACGTCCTGCGCGGTCTTGTTCACCCGGACGAAGAACGAGATCCGGATGTCCGCGCGGATGTTGTCCCGGCAGATCAGTCCGTCGCGGCCGGTGCGGGAGATCTCGATGGCCTTCACCGAGATGTCCATGACCTCGGCCTTGTGCAGGACGGGCAGGACGACCTGACCGGTGAAGGTGACGTCCACCCTCCGCATCCGCGACACGATCAGGGCCTTGCCCTGCTCGACCTTTCGGAACAACCGGGTCAGGACGACCACCACGACGAGCGCGACGACCAGGAGACTGAGGATGAGCAGGCCGAGACCCGACGTGATGGCATCCATGAGGAATCCCCCCTTGAGAGTGATTGCCGGCGTGGCGCGGACGACCCGCCGCAGGCGGGCGGACGCCGTGGGCTGTAGGCGGACGGTCGACCGAAGGCACCGGGCGAACGGAACACGCACGCTTCCAGCCCCCCCGTCCGGCATCCACCGCGCATGGCCACGCGATTCCAGCGCCCGGCAGGTTGAACCTGGGGGCGCCCTGGAATCCCCATACTGTCTTGGACTTTGAGATTCCGTCATTGCCGGTGTCCGGCAATCTTTACGTCTCTTTGATGCGAGCCCGAATCTGTCAGGCGGCGCAGCTGGTGACGCACAGGCTGATAGTCGCTAACATTTGTTAGTGAATACCTCACGAGAGGAGTCGGTCATGCGGTCGAGCACGGTCGTCGTGGTCGGGGCGGGGCCCACCGGCCTGACATTGGCGTGTGCACTGCGGGCGGCCGGGGTGGACGTCCGGGTCCTGGACGGGGCGTCCGGTCCCGCGCACACGTCGCGTGCACTGGGCGTCCAGCCGCGGGGAGCCGAGGTGCTCGACAGGGTCGGGGCGCTCGGTGACCTGCCCGAGCGATCGGTCTCGATCGGCCAGGTGGCCACCTACGTCGACGGCAGGCTCCTGGCCCGGCTCCCGGTCGGGCGGCGCACCGACCTGGTGACCCGTCCCGGCCTGCTCGTCTCCCAGGCCGAGGTGGAGGCGCGCCTCCGGTCCCGCCTGGCCGAGCTCGGGACCGCCGTCGAGTGGCGAAGCGAGGTCACGGACCTGCGTCAACAGACCGAAGGGGTCGTGTTGAACTGCGGGGACCGAGAGATCCGGGCCGCCTGGCTGGTGGGGTGCGACGGGGCGCACAGCCGCGTACGCAAGGCCGCCGGGATCGGATTTCCCGGCGTCCCCCTGGTCGAGCGCTTCCTGCTGGCCGACGTGACCGTCCGCCTGCCCCAGCCCAGGGACGCCGTCGCGGTCTGGCTGCGCGGTGACGGCATGCTCGGGGCGTTCCCCCTCCCGGGGCGGGACGTCTGGAGGCTGATGGCACCCGTGCCGGCCGGCGCGGCGGACGCCGAGGCGGCCCGTCCCGCCGATCTGCTCGCCGAACTGCTGGCAACGGAGGCGGGCGTCCCGCGAACCCTGATCCAGGAGGTCCACTGGGAATCGGTCTTCCGTATCCACCGGCGCCTGGCCCCGGCCTACCGGCACGGCCGCGTCCTGCTGGCCGGGGACGCCGCGCACATCCACAGCCCGTTCGGCGGGCAGGGCATGAACACCGGTCTCGGCGACGCCGAGAACCTCGCCTGGAAGCTCGCCCTGGTCGCGACCGGTCGCGCGGGCAGCGGCCTGCTCGACACCTACGAGGCCGAACGCCGGCCCGTGGCCAGGGAGGTCCTGTCCTCCACCAGCGCCATGACCGGGCTCGTCGTCGGGGCGACGCCATGGGCCCGCTTCCTGCGCGACCGCGTCTTCGTGCCCCTGCTGAACCAGCCCGCGGTCCAGCGCCGGATCTGGGAGAAGTCCTCCCAGCTGACCCTCACCTACCGACGGGGACCGCTCGGCTCCGGCCGGCGCGCACCCGCGCGGGGCCCGCGCCCCGGGGACCGGATCCCCGACCGTCAGTGCACCCGCCCCGACGGCGTCACGACCCGCCTGTACGAGGAACTGCGCGGCCGATGGGCGCTCCTCGTACCCGCAAGCGTGACATCGGCCTGGGACGAAGTCGCGCGCAGACACCTGGGAACCGGCCTCGTCTCCCGACTCGCCACGGGGGAAGGCGACCGGCGGGAGGTCCTGCTCGTACGCCCGGACGGACATCTCCTCTGGCGCGGTACGTCACCCCCGGCCATGGACGAGGCGCTGTCGCGGATACTCATGACCGACACGTGACGGGAAAGCAGAACCGGCGGAGGCGGCAGTTCCCATGACGGCATCACCCACCCCGGTCCCCGGACTCCGCGAGCGGAAGAAGGCCCGGACCCGCCGGACCATCCAGGAACACGCCCTGCGTCTCTTCCTGTCCCAGGGCTTCCAGAACACCACCGTCGAGCAGATCGCCGCCGCGGCCGGGGTGTCGCACATGACCTTCTTCAGGTACTTCCCGACCAAGGAATCCGTCGTCGAATCCGACGACTACGACCCGCTGATCGCTCGACTCATCCAGGAACGCCCGGCGCACGAGTCCGACCTCGTCGCCCTCCGCGAAGCTCTGCTGCACGGGCTGCGCGAGGTGTACGGGGCGGGGCGGGAGGCGCTGCTCGCCCGGACCCGGCTCATCCTGACGACGCCGGCCCTGCGCGCGCGTACCTGGGACAACCAGTACGCGACACAGCTCCTGTTCGCGCGGGCACTGCAGGCCCGCGATCCGGAAGGGGACGAACTGGCCCGGCGGGTCGCCGCCGCGGCCGCTCTCGCCACCGTGACCACGGCCCTGGCGGCGTGGGTCGAAGGCGATGGTGCGCGGGCGCTGCCCGACCTGGTGGACGAGGCGTTCCGGGCACTGTGCCGGGAAGCCGACGGGCACGGGTGATCCCGGCACACGGTGACCGGCCGCCGCGGTGGCTCGCCCGGGGTGTGCGCCAGTCTTCCCGGGGGCTGTGCCCGCGTCGCGGATTCACTGCTGCCGGCCCTGAACGTGACCGTCCGGCGGTGGGTGCGGGTCCACGGGGAACAGGGCCCCGGCGCCGGTGATCCCCAACAGGCGCTGGAGCTGCCGGCGGGTGTTCGTCCATGGCGATCACTCCTCGGATCGCAGCCCTCCGGCCTGTCCGCGGGCCGGTCGAGGGGCATGACGGATCACGCGTTGCGCTGGTCGTGGGTGTCCTGGCGGAGCCGGTCGGTGTGGCGGGTGAGGGCATCGATGCGTTCGGCGAGCTCGGCGTCCTCGGGCCGCAGGTGGGCGCGGGTGTCGGTCAGGGGGCGGACGAGGCGGGCGGCGTCGTTGTCGGCGAGCGCCTGGTTCAGGTCGCCGATGGCGCCCTCTGCGCTGGTGGGGAGGTCGGTGAGGGCGGTGACCTGGCCGGCGAGGCGGCGTAGGTCGGCCGCGTTGCCGCGGGCCCAGGCGGTCACCGTCCGGTCGGCGGCCCGTGTGTCACGGGTGGCCTGGACGCGTTCCTCGCCGGTGCTCCCGGCCTTGCCGGGGCGCATGCGGAGGTAGCGGCGTTCTGCGGCCTGCCGGCTGGCGACTCCGAGAGGGCCCGCGAGGTCGGCCCAGCTGGCGCCCCGGCCGCGGGCGGCTTCGATCAGGCCGGTTTCCCAGCCGGCGAGCTGCTCGCGGACCTCGCGCAGCATCAGCAGTGCGGCCAGGGCCGGGTGCGGGCCCGCGTCCTGGGCGGACGCCGCCGGGCTGCTCGTGGGCGCCTGCCGCGCGCGCTGGACGGCCTCGTTGATGGTCTCCAGCGCCGCCGCGGCGGCGAGGAGGGGGACGGGTGCGGTCGGGTCCGCGGCCTCGGTCATGGCGGTCTCCGGATCTGTCATCCTCCAGATGACGTCTTGCTTGTCATCGTTTCGATGACATGTTACAACGGTGGCACGTTGAAGCGCATTGGCAGTTTCTGCCTGAACCGACTGGAGGTGTTTCGCGATGTTGATGCGCACTGACCCGTTCCGCGAGATGGACCGGATCATTCAGCAGCTCTCGGGTGCGTCGGGGACGTGGTCGAAGCCGTCCGTGATGCCCATGGACGCCTACCGCGACGGTGACGCGTACGTGATCGCCTTCGACCTCCCCGGTGTGAGCACCGAGGCGATCGACATCGACGTGGAGCGGAACATGCTGACCGTGAAGGCCGAGCGCCGGCCCACGGGCAAGTCCGACGGCGTCCAGATGGAGCTGTCCGAGCGGCCCCTCGGCGTCTTCTCCCGCCAGGTCATGCTGGCCGACACCCTCGACACCGAGCACATCGCGGCCGACTACGAGGCGGGTGTCCTGACCCTGCGGATTCCGATCGCCGAGCGCGCCAAGCCGCGGAAGATCGCCATCGGCGGCGACTCCGGCCGCAAGCAGATCTCCGGCTGACCAGGCCGCCACCAGCGGCGGAGGACGGGGAACCCGCCCCCTCCGGCACCCCGTCCTCCGCACCCCCGTCCCCTTCGCCCCTCCCCGGGAGGTGACGTGACCCCGGTCACCCGCGAGGTCGTCCGGAAGCCGGACCGGACCGGGTCCGCCGCCCCCGCGTCCACGCGGGCCGACCCGTTCGCATCAGGATCCCGACAGGAATCCCGCCGGACCCTCGCCACGGCGACGGCCCGGCGGGATCCTCACTACCGTGACCACTCGCTCGCGCCCCGACCGTGGCATCCGCCGGACCGTAGTGGCTCTCGGGGCGGCCGGACTGACCGTCATCACCGCCGGTGCCGTGCTCGACGCCCTGTGGCTGCTCGGCATCGGCGTCTGGGGCCTCATCGCCGCGATGCTGATCGAGCTGGTCTACAGGCCGTAGACCAGCACCCCACAGCGTGCTCCGCCGGATCGACGAGACCGGCGCCGGCGGGAACAGCGGGGGGCGGGGCGTGACGACACCACTCGTCACGCCCCGCCCCTTCCTCAGCTGCCGGGGCACCCTCAGAGCCCGGGCGGCGCACCGGGACCTCAGTCCCGGGCGTACGTATGGAACCCCCGGCCGGTCTTGCGGCCGAGCAGCCCCGCCTGGACCATGCGCTGGAGCAGCGGGGGCGGGGCGTAGAGGGGTTCCTTGAACTCGTCGTAGAGGGATTCCGCGATCGCGGCGACCGTGTCCAGGCCGATGAGGTCGGCGAGTGCGAGCGGGCCCATGGGGTGGGCGCATCCCAGCACCATGCCGGTGTCGATGTCGGCGGCACCGGCGTACCCGGACTCGGCCATGCGGATCGCCGAGAGGAGGTAGGGGACCAGCAGGGCGTTGACGACGAATCCGGCCCGGTCCTGGGAGCGGATCGCGGTCTTGCCGAGGGTGTCGCGGACGAGGACCTCGACGGTACGGGTGACCGCCGGGGTGGTGTGCAGGGAGGAGACGATCTCCACGAGCGGCAGGACGGGGACGGGGTTGAAGAAGTGGAGGCCGAGTACGTGGTCGGCGCGGCGGGTGGCCATGCCGAGCCGCATGACCGGGATGGCGGAGGTGTTGGTGGCCAGGATCGCCTCCGGGTCCTCCACTATCTTGTCGAGTGCCGAGAAGATCTCGATCTTGGCATCCGCGTTTTCGGTCACCGCCTCGATGACGAGCTGCCGGTCGGCGAGATCGTCGAGGTCGCCGGTGAACAGCAGGCGGGCCAGGGCGTCCTCGGCGCTGAGGCGGTCGAGCTTTCCGCGTTGGACGGCACGTTCCAGTGAAACGGCCACCCGCTCCCGGGCCGTGCGGGCGGCCGTCGCGTCGGCTTCGGCGACGACGGTGTCGAGACCGGCACGGGCGCAGACCTCGGCTATGCCGGCACCCATCTGCCCGCCGCCGACGATCCCCACGCGCTGTGTGGAGAGCGCCGGGGCCGGGTGCGAAGGGGCGTTCACGCGGTTCACGCGGTTCACGCGGTCACCGACCCGGTGGCGAGGCCGCGCGGGCGGACCATGATCGCGGCGAGGTCCGTGCCGAGGCGGTACTCCCTGCCCTCCGGGGTGGTGAAGTCGATGCGCCGCTCGACGGCGTCGAGCAGAGTCAGCTGGCCGCGGATGATGTTGTCCCAGGTGGGTGCGGTGGCGTCCTCGAAGTCGGCCATCCACAACCTTGGCGCCGGAGTTCAGGGCGTTGACGGCCATCCGGCGGTCGGGAGGTTCCGGTGATCTCGACGCGCCGGTCGACGAGTCCGGGCGCGGGCGGAGCCACCCGCCCAGTCGGGGTCGGCGCGCACCCCCGAGGTGGCGCGGGAGAAGTCCAGGGGCGTGCCCGAGGCGAGGTTGCCGGCCCGGCGGCGGCGCTCCTTGAGGATGTCCGGGCGGCGGTCCGCGAACGCGGCGTCGAGGCGGGCGACGAAGTCGAGCGCCTCCGGGGTGAGGATCTCCTCGTGGCGCTCGGCCGGTGCGCCGAGGATCCGGACACCGGCGGTCAGGTACGTGGACGACATGCGGTTCTGCTCCTCGGCGTGGGGTGGTCGGCGCCCGGAAGTGGCCCCCGGGCGCCGTCGGTCGCGGGGGAGTGGCGTTCCTAGTGGAACTGCTCTTCCTCGGTGGAGCCGGCGAGGGCGGTGGTGGAGGAGGCCGGGTTGACGGCGGTGGAGACGAGGTCGAAGTAGCCGGTGCCGACCTCCCGCTGGTGCTTCACGGCGGTGAATCCCAGGGCCTGCGCGGCGAACTCGCGCTCCTGGAGGTCGACGTAGGCCGTCATACCGTGTTCGGCGTAGCCGCGGGCGAGGTCGAACATGCCGTGGTTGAGGGAGTGGAAGCCGGCCAGCGTGATGAACTGGAACTTGTAGCCCATGGCGCCGAGTTCGCGCTGGAACTTCGCGATCCGGTCGTCGTCCAGCGCGGCCTTCCAGTTGAAGGACGGTGAGCAGTTGTACGCGAGCATCTTCCCGGGGTGCTCCGCGTGCAGGGCCTCGGCGAACTCGCGGGCCTGGGCGAGGTCCGGAGTGCCGGTCTCCACCCAGATGAGGTCGGCGTACGGGGCGTAGGCGAGACCGCGGGCGATGACGGGAGCCATGCCGTTCTGCACCCGGTAGAAGCCCTCGGAGGTGCGCTCGCCGGTGGTGAACCTGGCGTCCCGCTCATCGACGTCGCTGGTCAGCAGGTTGGCGGCCAGGGCGTCCGTACGGGCGATGATCAGGGTCGGGGTGTCGGCGATGTCGGCGGCGAGGCGGGCCGCGTTCAGGGTGCGGACGTGCTGCGAGGTCGGGACGAGGACTTTCCCGCCGAGGTGGCCGCACTTCTTCTCGGAGGCGAGCTGGTCCTCGTAGTGGATGCCGGCCGCACCGGCCGCGATCATCGCCCGGGTCAGCTCGAAGGCGTTGAGCGGGCCGCCGAAGCCCGCCTCGGCGTCGGCGACGATCGGCGCCAGCCAGTCCGTCGTGTCACCGCCGCCCTCGGCGGTGGCGATCTGGTCGGCGCGCAGCAGGGCGTTGTTGATCCGACGGACCACCTGGGGCACGGAGTTGACGGGGTACAGGGACTGGTCGGGGTAGGTGTGGCCCGCCTGGTTGGCGTCGGCGGCGACCTGCCAGCCCGACAGGTAGATCGCCTGCAGGCCCGCACGGACCTGCTGCACGGCCTGTCCACCGGTGAGCGCACCGAGGGCGTGGACGTAGTCGAGCTCGTGGAGCTGACGCCACAGCCGCTCGGCGCCGCGCCGGGCCAGGGTGTGCTCCTCCCGGACGCTTCCCGACAGCCGGACGACATCCTCGGGGCTGTAGGTGCGCTCGATGCCCGCCCACCGCGGGTCCGTGGCCCACCGCTGCGCCAACTGCTCGGCCGTCGCCGTCGCCGTCGCCGTCGTGTTCGTGTCTGTCATGACCGTCACCGTCTCCATCAGTGGTTACTGCCAATGTCCGTCCATGGAGACGGAGAGTTGGCACTGTGTGCCCTGATCTTGGGTCGCGGCCGCCGAAACGCCGGGGAGGAGCTGAGCAACGGTGCAGGTCAGCCCAGTTGAAACTGCCGGGATCTCCGACGTCAGGGCGTGAGTCGTGCCCGAACTGTCCCCTGGGCCGCCGGGGTCCGGCGGGCCGCACGACAGACTCTGACAGCGGCACGCAGTGCCATCAATGAGGTACGGGTGCCAAGTTCTGCGAATCTTCCCGGACGGAATTGCCAAGGTTGCAAAGGCCGGCCGCGGGAGAATCGCGCGTAGCCTGAAGCGGGACGAGCCGAAGGAGCCGGGTGAGCAAGACGTATGCGGGAGCGCGGCTGCGCAGACTCCGTGAGGAGCGCCGCATGACCCAGGCCGATCTGGCCAGGGTGCTGGGCATCTCGCCGAGCTACCTCAACCAGATGGAGCACGATTCCCGCCCGCTCACCGTGCCCGTCCTGCTGCGGCTCACCGAGGCGTTCGGGGTCGACCCCGGGTTCTTCTCGGAGCGCGACACCAGCCGCCTCGTCGCCGATCTCCGCGAGGCGCTGGCCACCGAGGTCGCCGAAGCCCGTGTCTCCCCCTCCGACCTGGCCGAACTGGCCACGCGGATGCCTGCCGTCGCATCCGTGCTGCTGGACCTGGGCCGGCGGAGCCAACTGCTGGCAGAGCGGCTGGCCGACACCGCGGACGGCCGGGACGTGGCGGGCGGCACCGCACCGCGCTCACCGCACGAGGAGATCCGGGAGTTCTTCTACCGCCGCCGGAACTACCTCCACGACACCGACCTCGCCGCCGAGGCCCTGGCCCGGCAGATAGGCCTCCGTCCCGGGGAGGTCGTCCGGGCGCTGTCGGACCGCCTCACCGGCCACCACGGGATCCGGCTGGCGACCGGTTCCGACCGCCTCCACCACTTCGACGCGCAGGCGCGGGTCCTGCACCTGTCCGGCCGGCTGCGCCCGGGCCAGCAGGCGTTCCGGATGGCCACCCAGCTCGCCCTGCTGGAGTACGGGACGGAGCTGGACCGGCTGGCCGCCGAGGACTTCCCGGCCGGCTCCCCGGCGCACCGGCTGGCCCGGATCGGCATCGCGAACTACTGCGCGGCCGCGCTGATCCTCCCGTACGGCGCCTTCCACACGGCCGCCGAGGAGTTCCGGTACGACATCGAGCGGCTCACCGACCACTTCGGCGTCGGCTACGAGACCGTCTGCCACCGTCTCAGCACCCTGCAGCGCCCCAGGCTGCGCGGGGTGCCCTTCTCCTTCGTCCGGGTCGACCGGGCCGGGAACATGTCCAAGCGGCAGTCCGCCACCGGATTCCACTTCTCCCGCGCGGGCGGCACCTGCCCGCTGTGGAACGTCTACGAGGCCTTCGCCGCGCCCGGCCGCATCCACGTCCAGGTCGCCGCAATGCCCGACGGGCAGCGGTACCTGTGGACCGCGCGCGCCGTGACCCGCCACCGCGGCGGCTGGGGCGAGCCCGGCAAGACCTTCGCGATCGGGCTCGGCTGCGAGATCCGGCACGCCTCCCGGCTGGTCTACTCCGACGGCCTCGACCTCGACAACACGGGGGCCGCCACCCCCATCGGCATGGGCTGCCGGCTCTGCGAACGCCTCGACTGCCCCCAGCGGGCCGTGCCGCCCCTCGGCCGGCCCCTGGCCGTCGACGAGAACAGCAGCACCTTCATTCCCTACCCCGTGGCCCCCGACCGGGCGTGAGCATCATGGCCGGGCCCGGCCGCCGGGCCTCCGCCCCGGTCACCGGATCCCCGGCCCGTACGCCGTGCAGGACGTGTGCCGACACCCCGCACCCCGCACCCCGGAGCGCTGGTGCACGCTGAACGCCGTCGTCGCCGTGTGCTCAGCCGGGGCCGGACCAGTCGAAGGTGATGGTCTTGCTGGACCGGCCGGTACGGTTCCAGGTGAAGCCGAAGGCGTCGGCCCGGTCGGTGGTGGCGCGGCCCCAGGTGGCGAGCTGGCCGGGGCCGGTCTCGGAGCCCGGGAGATTGGTCGACTGCACGCGGGCGCCGTCCGGGGTGGTCGGACCGGTGAGCGCTTCGGCGCGGGCCTCCACCCGCCCGGGGACGCTCGCCCGCCAGGCGGCCAGGTCGTCGTCGATCTCCACTTCTATGGGGGCGAAGTCCATGCCCCTCACCTCGAAGGCTCCCATGGTCACCAACTGCTGGGGCCAGCTGCCGGCCCGCCCGCTGAAGATCATCTCCAGGGCTCGGCGCTGACCGTCGTCGGCCCGCTCGTCGAAGATGAACGCGGCGTACGAGTCCGAGTGCTCGGCCCAGACGTTGCCGACGAAGGAGCCGAGCATCACCATGTTCAGGCCGTCCAGCCGGACATCGCCGTAGCTGCCCTCGCGGATGTGCCACACCAGGATGCCTTCGCAGTCGCCCGTGGTCGGCGGCTGGGCGAACGAGCACGGACACGGAATGCTGCACTTGCAGACGTCGAACCAGTCGCCCGCCAGGCGCCAGGTCGGCACGGTCTCTGTCGCCTGGGTCATCGCTCTCACTCCTCACACGGCCATGGGGGCCGGGCCCGGGAGCGGAGCGTCGGACCGGGGGCGATCCGCGTTCCTCCGACCGCGCCCGGGGGCCGGAACGGGTCGATTCTCTTCCCCACCTCCATGGTGCGCCCATGCAGCCGGGGCAGCCAGGGGCCGCAGTGTTGCCGTCGCCGGAATCCGTGATGTGCTGGAAGGGTCCGATGGGAGTGGGTCATGCACACCGGTCATCGGCCGAACGCGAAGGGGCCCCCTCTGCGGCCCGGAGTCCTGCCGCCGTTCCGCGACCTGGCGCTCGCCTGGTCGCTGATCGTCCTGATCGCGGCCCTGGCCTGGTTGCTCACCGTGGACCAGGCCCGGGGCATGGGGGTCGGTCCCGGCACGATGGGGATGGCGCTGCCGCTGTTCCTCGTGCTGTGGCCGGCGATGATGGCGGCGATGATGCTGCCCTCCGTCGCCCCGGTCGCCGTGACCTGGGCCAGGGGGATCGCACGCACGTCCGGCGGTGCCGTACGGGCGCTGCGCACGACCGCCTTCCTCTCCGGCTACCTGGTCGCGTGGACGGCGTTCGGTCTCGTCGCCTACGGCGGGCTGGCGCTCACCGGTGGCCTGGTCGACCGGGACCCGGATGCCGGGAAGTGGATCGGCGTGGCGGCGTTCGCGCTGGCCGGGCTGTACCAGCTGGGGCCGCTCAAGGACATCTGCCTGCGGCACTGCCGCAGCCCGATGGCCCAGCTGATGCGGTACGCCTCCTACCGGCCGCGGCTGCGCGACCTGAGGGTGGGGCTGCATCACGGCGCGTACTGCGTCGGCTGCTGCTGGGCCCTGATGGTCCTCCTGATCCCGCTCGGCGTCATGAACCTGGCCGCCATGGCGGGAGTGGCGGTGCTGATCTTCCTGGAGAAGCTCTGGTCCCGGGGGCCGCAGCTCGCCCGGGTGGCCGGCCTGGTGTTCCTGGTACTGGCCGTGCTGGCGCCCTTCCAGGACTGGCTGCTGCCAGGACTGCAGGACTCGATGACACCGACGACGCCGATGACGCCGATGTGAGCACCGTGCCGGCCCGGGGGCGGGTGGTGCGGCCGGGTCCGCGGGCCGAGTGCGGGCGAGGCGGCTTCGCCTCCCGCGCCGGACGGAGTGCGACCGGGCGGTGGTTCACCGATCAGCCACGGGTGGCGGTGCGCACCTGTGGGCGCAGGGACCGGGCCACCTCCACGTCGAAGGGTTCGGTGCTGGGGGTGAGCATCGCCGCGGCGGCCGTGGCCACTCCCAGCGCGCAGGCGCTGACGGGATCCTCGCCGGCGGCCAGTCGCGTGGTGAGGGCGGCGACCATGCTGTCTCCCGCCCCGGCATCGCTCAGGGGCTCGCCGGGCAGCGGCGGTGCGTGGAGCTCGGTGTGGCCGTGCTCGGTCGAGCACAGCGCGCCCAGCGCTCCGAGGGTGGTGACGGCGATCTCGGCGGCCCCCGTGGTGAGCAGGCGCTCGTTGAGGGCTCGGGCGTCGTCGAAGCCGCTGACGGGATGGCCGGTCAGGCTCTCGGCCTCGGTCCGGTTGCACCGGAACAGGAACACGCCCTCGGCGAGCGCTGCCGGGAGCGCCGGCCCGGAGGTGTCGAGGACCAGCCGGGATCCGGCTTCCCCGACCCGGCGGGCGACGGCCGCGTAGTAGTCGTCCGGCAGCCCGGCGGGCAGGCTGCCGCTGGCGACGACGTACGAGGGACTGCCGGTCACCAACCGCTGCAGCACGTCCAGGCACCGCTCGCCCTCACGCCGGTGCAGGCGCGGGCCGGGCGGCACGACGTGGAAACTGCGACGCGATTGCGTCTCGAAGAGCACGAGCGCTTCGCGGGTGTCGTCGACGATGTCGACGGCGACGTGGTCGATGCCCTCTTCGTCCAGCAGCCGGTTGACACGCAGGCCGACCTCTCCTCCCGCGGTGTGGACGGCGGTCGCCCGTCCGCCGAACCGCGCGACATGACGGGCGACATTGATCCCTCCGCCCCCGACGGCCACCGACCTGACCCGGGCACGGTTCTTCCCGACGCCCTCCAGGCGGCCGACCTCCCAGCAGAGATCGATTGCGGGATTCATCGTCAGGGTGACGACCGGCTGACCGGCGGTACGCGACGGGGTGGAGGAGGTCATGGCGGAGTCCTCAGCGTGCGTTGCGGCGTTGCGTGCGTGAGTGACCCGCGTGCGTGTGCGGGTGGTGCCAGGTGCGGGTGGTCACAGGAAGCTTCCACTGCCGTACGGTGCGTACAGGTCGAGCAGGCGGGTCCGGGTGGCCTGCAGCCGCTGGGCGAGGACCTGACCCACCCAGTGGCCGACGGCGGAACCGAAGACGGGATCGGATTCCATGAGCATCCGGACGCTCCCGGCGTCGAACTCGTAGGCGCGCACAGGAGTCATCGCCTCCGCCCCCAGCCGCCAGGCGTACGGCCTGAACAGCCATGAACAGCCGACGAGTGCGCCGGGACCGAGGCTTTCGACGACCGCGGCGCGCCGACCGGGGACGTGGACGTCCAGAGTGACGGTGCCGGACCGGACGATCCAGAACCTGTCGGCGTGGCCGCCTTCGCGGAACAGGCGCGTTCCCTGGTCGAAGGTGACCTCCTGGGCCATCTCCATCAGGCGGGTGCGGCAGTCCGCGGGCAGTGCCACGGCGATGCGGGTGGGTGACGGGGTGCTCATCGACGACCTCCGATGCGATTCCCTCTCCAGTCTCTCCGCCCGGCCGTCTCCGCGCATGGGCCCTGTGGTCCCCGCCGGGGCCGAACGTCCCGGGTCCGGGAGCCGGGCCGCCGGGGACGTTCGGCCCCGGTGGGGTCCATGCCGCGGCCGGGACGGTTCCCGAGTTCGAGCCGCGCCGGCTCCTCGTCGGGCCGGAGGAAGGCCTTCAGCGGGTCGCTGCGGCTGACGACGCCCTCCAGCATGCCCGGCCGGTTCACGACGGGCAGGCGACGATCTCCTTGTCGGACGCCTCGCGGCCGATGCCGACGGCCGTGTGTGTCATGACGTCACTGATGGTGTACCGAGATACGCCGAGATGCGCCGGGGTGCGCTCACGGGCAGGTACCGGCGGGCCACGGCGAGGGCCCGGCCGGCCCTGGGCCGGACCCGGCCCCACGGGTGTCGGGCGCCGACGGATACCGGGTCGGGCCGGGGTCGGGCCGGGGTCGGGCCGGGGTCGGGGCCGGGGTCGGGGCCGGGGTCGGACGTCAGGCGAGGGCGAGGAAGAGCTTTTCGAGTTCTTCCTCGGTCATGGGCGCCTGGGTCTCGTCGGCGTTGTTCATGCACTGGCGCATGCCGCTCGCGACAATCTTGAAGCCGGCGCGGTCCAGTGCCTTGGAGACGGCCGCGAGCTGGGTGACGACGTCCTTGCAGTCCCGGCCGGCCTCGATCATCGCGATGACGCCGGCGAGCTGCCCCTGGGCGCGGCGGAGCCGGTTGAGGACCGAGCTGACCGCGTCGTCGTCGACCTTCACCGGATTCCTCCTTCTGGGTGTGCTGTCCGCCCCCATGGTACCCCAGGGGGTATTCACCTCCGGTGCTGCCGATCGAGGAGGGCCGCGAGGGCGGCATCGATGTCGGCGCGCCGCGGACGGTTGTGGGGAAGCCTGGCGAGTACGGCGGCCATACCGCAGCTGTCGGTGACGGCGGAGAAGGCCAGGCCGCCGGCGACGGCGGCGGAGACCAGCCGGAGGGCGGGGTGGATCGGGCCGAGTCCGAGGCCCGCGAGGACGAGCGTGCCGGCGGTCAGGCGGACCTGGCGTTCCATGCCCCACGGCAGGCGCGAGGCCTGCTCGGGACGGTGGAGGTCGTGTCCCGCGGCGGCCCAGGCGCCGGTGCCCCCGGTGAGGGTGGCGGTGTCGACGCCGTGCTCGGCGAGCGTGGTGCGGGCGGTGTCGGAGCGTGCGCCGGAGGCGCAGACGACCAGGATGTCGCCGTGGCCGGCGGCGTGGCGGATGGCGGGGAGGGCGCGGGAGAGGTGATCGAGGGGGATGTTCAGAGCGCCGGGCAGGTGACCTGTGGCGTACTCGCCGGGAGTGCGGACGTCGAGCACGATGAGGTCCTGCAGGCGGGGGAGGGCCTGTGCGGGGCTGAGGGCGTGGGGGGCGGTCATGACGGACTGTCTCCTGGTGGGGTGTCGGGGGTGTCGGGGGTGTCGGGGGTGGCGGTGGTGTCGGGGTGTCGGTGGTGTCCGCGTGCGGATACCGGATACCGGATACCGGGCGGCGGTGCGGGGACCCGTCGCCGTCAGCGGATCGTGTCGGCGAGCATGAAGGCCGCGACGCACAGCAGTACGACGGCGAAGGTCCGTTGCAGGACCCGGCCGGTGACGGCGGCGGCAAGGCGCCTGCCGTCCCAGGCGCCGAGCACCGCCGCCCCGGTGAAGGGCGCGACGACCGCCCAGTCCAGGGGCGTGGCGCCGCCGGTGCGGACGGTGAGCGCGGCGAGCGAGTTGACGGTGATGACGAGCAGGCTCGTCCCGATGGCCGCCCGCATCCTCAGGCCCAGCACCCCTACGAGGGCGGGGACGGCGAGGAATCCGCCGCCGACGCCCAGGAACCCGGTGACCGCGCCCAGGCCCGCGCCGGCTCCGGCGGCCCGTACGGGGCGCACCGGGCGGGACCCGTCCTCGTACGCGGGCGACGTGAGCATGCGCACGGCGGCGAGAGCGGCGACGGCCGCGAAGGCGGCGGTGAGCAGCTGCGGGGGCAGTCGTGCGGCGAGGACGGCCGCTGTCAGGGCTGCGGGGATGCCGGCGGCCGCGAAGAGCAGGCCCGTTCTCCAGCGGACGTTGCCGGAGACGGCATGGGAGTACAGGGAGGTGGCGGAGGTGATGGTGACGATGATCAGCGACGCGGTGGTGGCCGCTGCCGGGGTGAAACCGAGCAGATAGATCAGTGCCGGGACCGTGAGCACGCTGCCGCCGCCCCCGAGCGCGCCGAGTGCAAGACCGACGACGGCTCCCGAGATCAGGGCGAGGACGAGCGTGCTCACGCTATCGAGCCGCTGTTCCCGTGGCCGTCGACGACGGGCAGCCCTGCTGCGGCCCAGGCGTTCATGCCGCCCCGGACGTCGACGGCCGCGGCTCCCCGTCCGGTCAGGAGCTTCGCGGCCCGCTGCGACCGCTGCCCGGAGCGGCAGATCACGATCAGCGGCCGTCCCTGTGCCGCCGGGGGCAGGGCGGCTCCCGCCTGCAGGGCGGAGAGCGGTGCGTGCACGGCGCCCGGTGCGTGGCCGGCCGCCCATTCCGCGGGTTCGCGTACGTCGAGGAGGACGGCGCCCTCGCCCCGGGTACGCAGGTGGGCATCGGTCGGAGTCACGCGGGCGGGGCCGCGTCGGAAGAGGAACATGGTCGGGGTCCTTCTCTCGTCAGGACGGGGGCGGGGGGGGTGAGGGGTGGGGAGGGGCGTCGGACGGTCGTCAGCGCCGCGACCCGGGTCCGGCGACGATGGGGAGGCCCGCGCTGCGGGCCGCGTCGAAGGAGTCGTCGACGGCCACGACGTCGCGTCCGGCGGCGTCGAGCAGGGAGGCGGCGATGCCCGCGCGCATCCCGCCCGCGCAGTGGACCCAGACGACTCCGGCCGGGACTTCGCCCTGGCGCCGGTGGAGCTGGTGGATGGGGATGTGCACCGAGTCCTTGATCCAGCCCGTCGCGCGCTCGGAGTCCCGTCGTACGTCCAGCACGATCCGGTGGTCGCCGGGGTCCGGGGCCGCGAGGTCGGTGAACGTGGCCCGTGGGAAACTCCGCAGCTCCTCGTCCGCTGAGATCCATCCGGCGGGGTCGCCGGTGGCAGCGGCGGCGGGACGGTCGATTCCGACCCGGGAGAGCTCCCGCTGGGCCTTCGCCAGCTGCTCGGGGGATTCCGCGAGGAGCGTGACGGGCTTGCCCCAGGGGATCAGCCACGCCAGGTAGGTCCCCAGCTTCCCGTCGGCCTCGAAGTTGAACGACCCTGCGACGTGCCCCTGGGCGAACGCGATGCGGTTGCGCAGATCGACCACCCACTCCCCGGCGGCCAGGCGGGTGGCGATGTCGGCGGCGTCCGCCACCGGGGGTGCGGTGAGGTCGACCGGAGCCGGACCAGCGGCGTTCATCGGGCCCATGTGGGCGTAGTAGGCGGGCACGTCGTCGAGTCCGGCCAGCAGGGCGGCGACGAAGTCGTCGACGTCCTGGACGAGGGCGTCGTTGCCCGACTTCTCCTTGCCGATGGTGGTGGCGCTGCCGTCGGCCTGGGCGGAGGAGCAGAAGCTGCCGAACCCGTGGGTGGGCAGCACCTCGGTGTCGTCCGGCAGTTCGGCGGCCAGCCGGTGTGCGGAGGCGTGCTGGGCGCGGGCCAGTTCCTCGGTGAGGCGGGGCTCGACCAGGTCCGGCCGTCCCACCGTTCCGATCAACAGGGAACCCCCGGTGAAAACGGCAGCGGCGGCTCCCTCTTCCTCCAGCACGTAGGAGGTGTGGTGGGGAGTGTGGCCGGGAGTGGCCAGGGCCCGCAGCGTGATCCCCCCGTCCACGGTGAAGGTGTCGCCGTCATGGACGGGGTTGCGGGTGAAGGACACCCTGGCCGCGGCGGGCACGTGGTGGACCGCGCCGGTGAGGCGTGCCAGGTCCGGCCGCCGGACACGTAGTCGTTGTGGATGTGGGTCTCCACGACGTGCGAGATCCGCACTCCGCGCCGAGCGGCGGCGGCGAGTACCTGGTCGATGTCGCGCGGCGGATCCACCGCCACGGCCGTGCCGGTGCCGCCCGCCAGGTAGCTGCGGTTGCCGAGCCCTTCCAGTTCAAGGGTGTCGATGAAGAACACGCTGTCGCTCCTTCTCGTGGGAATTACCCCCGGGGGTATATCTCGAGCGTAGCACTAATACCCCTGGGGGTATTTTCGACGGTGTGGGCGAGGAGGGGCGACGGTGTGGGCAACGGGGGGGCGACGAGGGCCGACGGTCCGGCCGGTCCGGCTGGGGCGGCTGTGCGCGCGGTTGTTCAGGAGGCTTCGAAGGAGCCCCGCACGCAGCCCCGATCCGGGCGTCGGCCCGGTGGCGCGGGGCGGCTTCGACCGGCTGCGGAACGGTCGCAGGGGGCTCGGCGACCGCTCGGGGCGGCACGGCCGGCGGGCAGGTCAGGGGCCGCCGGTACTTGGCCCGTGCGATACCGATGCGCTGCCACTGGCCGCCCGAGATCTGGTGGCCGCCCCGGCAGTACCGTGCGCGCCCGTACGTGCGCCCGCGCGCCTCCGCGCGCCCCAGCGGGAGGTGGTGACGGCGGGCTCCCGCGCCCCGACCATGACCGTCACCACCACAGTCCGAAGGCGGCTCAACGGTCACGGGGGAACGATGGGACGACGACGCTGGCTGGTCACCGGGTGCTCCTCCGGGCTCGGGCACGCGCTTGCCACGGCCGCGGCGCGGGCCGGGCACGAGGTGGCGGTCACCGCGCGCAAGACCGCCGACCTGGAGGACCTCGCCGCCGCCTGGCCGGGCCGCGTCGTGCCGATCCCGCTCGAACTGCGGGACGCAGCCTCCTGCGAAGAGGCCGTGCGGCGTGCCGCCGACCGTCTGGGCGGCATCGACGTCCTCGTCAACAACGCCGGTGTCGGACTGTTCGGCGCGGTCGAGGAGGTCTCGGACGCCGAGTTGCGCGACCAGTTGGAAACCCTGGTGGTGGGCCCGTGGCGGCTCGCCCGGCTCGTCCTGCCGCTGATGCGGCCCCAGGGTCACGGCCACATCGTCAACGTCTCCTCCGTGGCCGGCCGTACGGCGTTCCCGGGCCTGGCCGCGTACGTCGCCGGCAAGCATGCCCTGGAGGGCATGAGCCAGGCCCTGGCCGTCGAGGGTGCCCCGCACGGCGTCCGCGTGACGGTGATCGAGCCGGGCATGTTCGCCACCCGCTACGGCACGTCCATGACGCAGGCGCACCGGCGGATCCCGGCCTACGACGTGACCAACCGCGAGATGCTCGACGGAGCGCGGGGCCTGGCGGACAACCCCGAGACCGGTCGCCCCGAGGACTTCGCCGCGCGGGTCCTGGGCGTCGTCGAGGCCGAGGGCCCCACCCCGCTGCGGATCCCGGTCGGCGAGGACGCGTACGGCTACCTGGAAGTGGCCGACGAGGCCTGGCACGAGGAGTTCGCCGCGGCCCGGATCCTCACCCGGCGACCTCCCCCGTCGTCGGCCTGAGCACGGCGGCCCGTCGGCGTGAGGCACGGGCTGCGAAAACCGGTTGGACGGGACGGAGGAGTAATGCCACTGTCTGGCTGTGACCATGATCAAAAACGATTCCGCGGCTGTTCCGTTGGCCGACGGCCTTGTCCTGCGCCAGGCGCGGCCCGCAGACCTCGACCGGATCGGCGCACTCCTGTCCGAGCGCGGGGAGCCGGACGACGCCGTCGACCACCGGCTGGTCGTCACCGACCCCGACGCCGGTCTGTCCGCCTGCGCCGTGGTGGTCGACGGCGACCGGGTGGTGTCCACCGCGACGCTCCTCGACGAGGAGGTGTGCGTCGGGGGAGTACGCCTGCCCGCCGGTCAGGTGGAACTGGTCGCCACCGACACCGAGTACGAGGGACGCGGGCTCGTCAGGGCGCTGATGCACTGGGCCCACGAGCGTTCCGCCGCCCGGGGCCACCTCGTTCAGGCGATGATCGGAATCCCCTACTTCTACCGGCTGTTCGGCTATGAGTACGCCATCGACATACCGCAGGCGCTGAACGTGAACGCCCTGCCGCTGCCCGGTGAGGGAGACACCACGCTGCGGGCCGCCCGGCCCTCCGACATCCCGGCCATGGCTGCCCTGCAGGCCTCGGCCCAGAGCGGGTTCGACGTCACCATGCCGCACTCGGCGGCCTGCTGGCGTTGGCTCCTGGACCACGAGTCGAGCAACCTCGTGGTTCTCGAGCAGGCCGGCACGGTCATCGCCACCGCCCGCACCACCCCTCCGGGTGAGGAGATGCTCGTGGCCGAGGCGGCGGCACGCGACGAGGCGGCGGCACGGGACCTGCTGAGCCGTGTCGGCGCCCTGGCCGCAGGGCAGGCGCTGCAGGTCGTCCATCGGTCCGGCACCGTGACCGGCAACGCGTGGCAGGAGTTCCTCGACCACGAACCGCGCCGGAACGCGGAGCAGTACTACATCCGCGTCCCGGACGCCGCGGCGCTGCTCGACCGGCTGCGCCCGCTGTTCCGGCAGCGCCTGGCCTCGGCCGGACTCGACCGAACCGGCCGGGACATCGTCATCTCCACCTTCGGCGCCCACCACCGGATTCCCGTTCTCGCCGACGGGCTCGGTGAGGTCGTCACCGGCGGTGCGATGCAGTCGCCGGGGGCCGTGGGAGGCGCAGGGGTGGCCCCCGACCAGCTGGCCGCGCTGCTGTTCGGCCCGCACGGATTCGAGGGGCTGACCCGGATCCGCCCCGACGTCTACGCCGCGGACGAGGAACTGTTCCAGGCGCTCTTCCCCCGGCTCACGGCCGACGTACTCAGCTACTACCTTCCGTACTAGATCACTGATGCCAAGGGATTCAGTGGTCATACGCGGTGAGGGAACGCATGACGGGTTGTCCCATCTGGTCGTTGTGCCAGACCGCGGTGGTCAGCGCGAGAATCCGCTGGAGGACACGGACCATGACACCACCAGGTGTACGGCCCCTGGTGCCGTTCGAGATCGAGCTGGCCCTCGAACGGGTCGTTCACGGACTCGATGATCTGCCGCAACGGCTTGAACGGCTGCGATCCGGCCCGCTCGGGCTCGCCCTTGCGAGCCGGCCGCGGGAGCCGGAACTCCAGCGCGGCGAGCTCACGCTCGAACGCCGCGCCGTAGTAGTTCTTGTCCCCGATCAAGGTCTGACCGGGGCGGGAGGCCACGAGATCGGTCTCGGTGTCCAGGATGTCCAGCAGGGTGGTGCGCTCGTCGGCCTGGCACCGGTCAGCGCGAACGCGACGGGCAGGCCGTGCAGGGTGCACACCAAGGGCAGCCGCAAGGCCCAGAAGAACCGCGAGTGGCTGGCGCAGTAGGGGTCCAGCCAAGGTGAGCCCCAAAGGGGCAGTGGAATGATCTTGGAGGTCTGAGCTGCGGCTCTTGCGGATCTACCACCGGGAGCCGGACCGTGTTGCGTATTCCGCGGTCCTGATCTTCCTTCCCTGGCTCGTTTCCGGGGATGATCCGGCACGTGGGCGCGTGAGGCGCGTCCGTCCCCGCGAGGTCGGCCGGGTGATCCGCACTGTCCAGCTGCTGCGCTACCTTTCCGATGCCCCGCTGCGCGGCCGGGTGACGGCCGCGACCAGCAAGGTCGAGGCGTTCAACGGCTGCCGGCTGAGGGCGAGGTCATCGACCCGCTCGACCTGGCTCAGATCTCCCCGTACGTGACCGAGCACATCATGCGTTTCGGGGAGTACTCCACCCACGAGCTCGGCATCACCCCGGACGACTACGACGCCTACCTCGACGTCGACTTCAGTGCGCTCGGCAAAGACGTGGCGGAGGCCGCCCGCTGAGTTGGCCTCAGACATCCCGTCGGCTCACGACCGTCACAGCAACGGCCACCGAGACGAGCGCCCATGCCGTGAGCGCGATCCAGGAGCCCGTGATCGTGGCAGGGTACGCGCCCAGGCTGGTGTGGCCGTCGGGGTTCAGCGACAGCCGGGCCTGCGCGGCCAACGGCAGGTGGTTGCCGATCTCCTTCAAGAGCCGGTACCTCTCGCCCCCGAAGAGCATGGGCAGGATGAAGAGCATCCCCACGACGGCGACGATCGAGGCCGTGGCATGTCGAAGGACGGCGCCGAACGCCATCCCGATGAGCGCGCAGACCGGGATGACCAGCGCGTATGCCGTGACGGCCCGCAGGCAGCCGGGGTCGTGGATGGAGAGTCCGACGTGGCGCGAGGCGAGCATCGCGTTGGTGGTGAAGAACGACGTCACGGAGACGACCACACCGAGGACGAGCGTGATCGCCGTGACGAGGACCACCTTGGCCGTGATCACCGCGCGCCGGTCGGGGGTGGCGGCGAGCGTGGTGCGGATCATTCCGGTGGCGTACTCGCCGAAGACCGTGATGGCGCCGAAGCTGGCCGCGGCCAGTGCCATGACGTCGGCGGCGATGCGGCCCAGGCCGTGGAACAACGGGTCGTACTCGTAGGGCGGGAGACCGGGTAGTGGGGGATGCGGCTGGTCGATGTACGTCAGGTCGGAGTGGACGGCGTTGACGTTGATCGCGATGGCGACGACGGCGCTGAGGGCGAGCACCCAGTAGGTCGACCGGAGGGACCGCATCTTGATCCACTCGGCAGCGAGCAGGTCGACGAACCTGGCCACCGGTTCGGCGGCGCTCTCGGACGGCCGGGTGCTGGAGAACGTGGTTGTGCTCATCGGGCTTCTCCTGCGAGGTATTCGACGCTGTCGGCGGTGAGGGACATGAACGCCGACTCCAGGGACGAGGTGTGGGCGGCGAGCTCGTGCAGCACGATGCGGTGCCGGTGGGCGAGGTCGCCGATCCGGGCTGCGGTCAGGCCGGCGACCCGGCCCGCCTGGTCGCTCTCGCGGCGCACCGACGCACCCTCGGCGATCAGCAGGGCCTCCAGGGCCGCCAGGTCGGGCGTGCGCACGGTCACGCCCAGGGAGGCGTTGCGGGCTGAGAAGTCCTCCAGGCTCTCGTCGGCGATCAGCCGGCCCTGGCCGATGACGATGAGCCGGTCGGCGGTGTGCTCCATCTCGGCCATCATGTGGCTGGAGACGAACACGGTGCGGCCCTCGGACGCCAGACGGCGGAACAGACCGCGTACCCACAGCACGCCCTCGGGGTCCAGACCGTTCAGGGGCTCGTCGAACAAGAGCACCGGGGGATCGCCGAGCAGGGCGCCCGCGATGCCCAGACGCTGTTTCATCCCGAGGGAGAACCCTCCGATCCGGCGCCGCGCCGCCTTGGCCAGCCCGACCTCCTGGAGGACCTCGTCCACGCGGGACGGCGGGATGCGGTTGCTGCGGGCCAGGGCGGACAGGTGTGCCTGTGCGCTGCGTCCGCCGTGGACGTCCTGGGCGTCCAACAGTGCGCCGACGTGGCGCAGTCCCCGCGGGCGGTGCGCGAAGGGGACCCCGTCCACGGTGACGGCCCCGCTGGTGGGGGCGTTCAGGCCCAGGATCATCCGCAGTGTGGTGGATTTGCCTGCGCCGTTCGGGCCGAGGAAGCCGGTGACCTTGCCCGGTGCCACAGTGAAGGTCAGGTTGTCGACGGCGACGGTGTCGCCGTACCGCTTGGTCAGCCGGGTGGATTCGATCATGGGTCCAAGCTGCCGGAGAGGGCAAGGAGCCGGCATCGGCTGGTGGTTCACACTTGTGAGCCCTGCTGGTAGCCCGGGGGATTACGCCCGTGGGCCAATGCCCCGGTGGGAGCGCCTCGATAGGATCGACTGGTGATCGCCACTCCCCACCCACCCCTGCTCAAACGCGTGCCACCGGGTGTGTGGGTGGCGGCCTTCTGGTCGACCCTCATCCTGGTACGCACGGTCCAGCGGCCCGACGAACTGCAGCATCTGCTCCATTACAACGGCAACATCGAGGACGCACCGCTGCTGGTCACCGCCGTCGTCACGACCCTGGGCGCACTGCTGCTGTTCCGCGCGCCGCTGGCGGCCGTGGCCATCGCGCTCGCGGGCGCCGTGTTCTCGCTCGGGATGCCGGTGCGGGCGACGCCGGTCGTGCTCTTCCTTCTGGCCGACGCGGCCGTGGGCTACACCGCGGCGACCCGCTCACGGCGGGTCTCGGTCCTCGCGGCCGTGCTTCCGGTCGGCGTGCTGGCGGCGTACACGGTCTGGCGGCTGGGACGCGGGTACTTCTTCAACCTCTCGGTGCCGGCCGCCCTCGCGTCGACCGTCGTCATCGCCTGGCTCATCGGCAACACGATCCATCAGAACCGGGCATACGCGGACACGGTTCGCGCCCAGGCCACGCAGCAGGCGGTCACGGCCGAGCGGCTGCGGATCGCCCGGGAGCTGCACGACATGGTCGCCCACAACATCGGCATCATCGCCATCCAGGCCGGCGTGGGCAGCCTGGTCATGGACACTCAGCCCGCCGAGACGCGCAACGCGCTGGATGCCATCGAGGCCACCAGCAGAGAGACCCTCGCCGGCCTGCGGCGGATGCTCGGCGCACTGCGCCGGAGTGACCCGGAATCCGCGCCGCTTGATCCGCCCCCTGGTCTGGCCGCCATCGGTCAGCTGGTCGGGAAGACCGCGGCCGCCGGGGTCCGGGTCGATGTCCGGTGGCGCGGGGAACGTCGCGACCTGCCCTCCGACGTCGACCTGGCAGCCTTCCGCATCGTCCAGGAGGCGGTCACCAACGTCGTGCGGCATTCCGGCACCCGGGACTGCAGCGTCACGGTCGACTACCGCCCTGATGAACTGGCCGTCGATATCGTCGACCTCGGCTCGGGCGGCACCGTCGCAGAATCCGGATACGGCATCGTCGGAATGCGCGAACGGGTCAGTCTGCTGCACGGCGAGTTCAGCGCCGGGCCGCGTCCGGAAGGCGGCTTCCGCGTGGCAGCTCGGCTGCCGGTGCCTGTGGAGGCAGGACGGTGATCCGCGTCGTTCTGGTCGACGACCAGCCCCTGATCCGTTCCGGCCTGCGCGTCCTCATCGCCGACACCCCCGACCTGGAGGTAGCAGGGGAGGCCGGGAGCGGTGCCGAGGCGGTGGAACTGGTCCAACGGCTACGGCCGGACGTCGCCATCATGGACATCCGCATGCCCGGCATGGACGGCATCGAGGCCACCCGCCGGATCAACGCGGATCCGGAGTCGAAGACCCGCGTCCTCGTCCTCACCACTTTCGACGACGACGAGTACGTCTATGGCGCGCTTCGTGCCGGAGCGAGCGGCTTCCTCGTCAAGGACATGCCGCTGAAGACCATCCTCGACGGGATCAGGGTCGTCGCCGCCGGAGATGCCCTCATAGCTCCGAGCGTCACCCGCCGTCTCATCGAGGAGTTCGCGGCACGGCCCGAACCCGCCGCCACTACCCGCCGGGCGGTGGTCGACGGCATCACCGGCCGGGAACGCGAGGTCCTGACCCTCGTCGGTCGCGGCCTGTCCAACACCGAGATCGCTGAAGAGCTCACCATCAGCGTGGCCACCGCCAAGGCCCACCTCGCACGGCTCTTCACCAAACTCGACGCACGCGACCGGGTCCACCTCGTCATCCTTGCCTATGAGATCGGCCTGGTCGCGCCCCCACGATGAGGTTCACCGGCGGACTACCAGACCAGCGACCGGCCCTGCTCCACCGCCGGGCGGACACCCCCGGGCACGGAAGCTGCCACCTGCACGTCGACTCCGGCATCCACCCCGACCCGGCACGCCGCCACCTGGCTGGTACCGGTTACCGGAGTTGCGGCCCGGCCGACCACCATCACCTGCCGCCCCACGCACCCGACCTCAACCCCGCCGAAAGGATCTGGTCACGGCTGCGACGCGGATGGCTCCCCGACGTCGCCTTCAGCACACCCGAACACCTCGTCAAGGTGCTATTGGGGCCGTCCGGCGGAGAGGGTGTTGAGGAGTGCCGCCCCCCGCTCGGCGTCGTCGACGCTCACGGCGAAATCGGCACCCTTGCGGGGGCGGATGACCAGGCACTCACCGGCCCGGAGCATCACGGTGGTGCCCGAACCGCTCAGCCGGTACCCCCAGCCGCCGACCTGGGCCGGGGTCCGCGACTCGGCGCGGGAGGACTCGATGTCCTGCGGCGCCCAGCGTCGCGCCGGCCAGCCCAGGGGGCCGAACGCCACCTCCAGGCCCTTCTCCGTCACCCGTGCCTGTACGGAGGAGAAGGACAGGGTCAGGACCGAGGCGAGCGCGAAGGGGGTGACGAACGCCCACTGCGTACCGGTGAGCAGGCCGCCCGCGGCGGCGAGGGCGGCGGCGAGAGCCGCGACGCCGGTGACGGCCGCGACGAGGTGCAGCCAGGGGTTGGTGGTGCGGGAAAGCCAGACGAGGCGTTGCCCTGTCGGGATCTCCATGGATGCGCCCGCCGCGCCCGCCGCGCCCGCCGCGCCCGCCGCGCCCGCCGCGCCCGCCGCGCCCGCCGCGCCCGCCGCGCCCGCCGCGCCCGCCGCGCCCGCCGCGCCCG
>NZ_JBIVFO010000003.1:226701-257448 GCF_044748225.1 Streptomyces sp. NPDC090021
CGCCGCGGCAGCGGGGGAAGAGGGTCGGCCGCGGCGCCCGGCGATGAGGCCGAGCGCGCCTGCGGCCAGTGCGGCCACGAAGGTCAGGGCGATGCCCAGTCCCACGGAACCGGCTTCCCGCCAGTCGGCACGGTCCAGGTTCGCGCGGACGATCGACGCCTGGGTGCCCGCCATGAAGACCCCCGTGAACGCCAGTGCCGCCCCGGCCCACGACGGGGCCGGTATGTGCGGGCGCCGCGTCAGGACGACGGTGCCGAGCGCCAGTGCCGCCCATACGAGGGCCGGGAACGCGGAAGCCGCCCACACCGGCATCGACCCGTCGGGCGCGGCCCCGCCCCAGTGCGTGGCCACGCGCGCGGGCAGTCGGCCGCTCGTGGCCAGGGGCAGCGCGGCCAGCAGGGCGAAGACGCCTGTGATCCACACGGCCGCCCCCCATACGCTGCCGCCCGTTCGCGGCACACGGTGCATACGGTCAGTCACGAAAGCCCCCTGATCATCTCGATGAGATCGGTCTTGCCGTACCCCAGTCGTGCCGCGTCGGCCACCAGCTCCCGTGCCCGCTCGAGCAGCTCGGACCGTTCTCCCGCGCCCTGGGTCACGGTGACGCCGCGGCCCCGGCGGAACTCCAGCACCCCTTCGTCCCGCAGGGCCCGCAGGCCTCGGAGCACGGTGTTGGCGTTCACGCCCAGCGCCAGGGAGAGATCCCGGGCCGGTGGTAGCCGATCTCCCGGCGCACACTCCCCTTCGGCGATGGCGCGACGGATGGCTCCGGCCACCTGTTCGTGGAGGGGCCGGCTGTCTGCGGTGTCCAGTCTCAGCAGCATGGTGCTAGTGAGAGTAGCATCAAGCTCATAAAGTCGTGGTGCGTGTTCCGCTTCTTTGCACGCGACGCGTGACGCGTGACGCACGCGACGTACGCCCGCGCACGCTTCGCCTGCGCGGGCGTGCGGGGGCGACTTACCATGAAAGGCGACGTCTTCTCGATCCCCTCAGCTGCCCGCAGCCAGACGGCAGGGGCGGTAGGGAGGCCGGTATGGCATTCGGGAACGGATCCGGCGGCGACGTGGACGGCGCGCGCTACCTGCCGATCTCCGAGCACGGTCTGATCGGTGACCTCCGGACCGCCGCGCTCGTGGGGACGAACGGCACGATCGACTGGTACTGCTGTCCGCGCTTCGACGCACCGAGCGTGTTCGCGGCGATCCTCGACGCGGACCGGGGCGGAGCGTGGGAACTGGCCGCCGAGGTGCCCGCACGGACGAGACAGTTCTACTTCCCCGACACCAACGTGCTGATCACCCGGTTCTACGCGGCCGACGGGGTCGCGGAGATCCAGGACTTCATGCCGGTCGTGGACGAGTCGCGCGAAGCGGCCCGGCACCGGCTGATCCGGCGGGTGATCTGCGTGCGCGGCACCCTTCCGTTCCGAGCGAGAGTGGCTCCCCGCTTCGGCTACGGCGCCGAGGCGCACACCGTGCACACGCAGGCCCACGAGGCCGTCTTCGCCGGCCCGTCGATCTCACTGGCACTGACCTCCACCGCGCCACTCGAAACCGACGGCACGGACGTGTGGTCGCACTTCAAACTCCTCGAAGGTGAGTCCGTGGTGTTCGCCCTCGACGAGATCGGCGACGGCGTGCGCCCGCGGGCCTGTCCGCGTGCCGAGGCGCAGGAGCAGTTCGAGGCGACGGTCCGGTTCTGGTCGGGCTGGCTGAGCCGCTCCCGCTACCGAGGCCGGTGGCGGGAGATGGTGAACCGTTCCGCCCTGACGCTGAAGCTGCTGACCTACGTGCCGACCGGTGCGATCGTCGCCGCACCGACGACGAGCCTTCC
Source organism: Streptomyces sp. NPDC090021 (assembly GCF_044748225.1). Taxonomy (NCBI): domain Bacteria; kingdom Bacillati; phylum Actinomycetota; class Actinomycetes; order Kitasatosporales; family Streptomycetaceae; genus Streptomyces; species Streptomyces sp. NPDC090021. The sequence goes on from NZ_JBIVFO010000003.1 coordinate 228,535, forward strand.
CGAGCGGGTCGGCGGCGAGCGCAACTGGGACTACCGGTACGTGTGGGTCCGCGACGCCGCCTTCTGCGTCTACGCCATGCTCCGGCTCGGCTTCACCTCGGAGGCCGAGGCGTTCATGGGCTTCCTGTCCGCACGGTGCTTCGCACCGGGCGCCCACCCCGCCGGCCCGCTGCAGATCATGTACGGCATCGACGGGCGCAGTGACCTGCCCGAGGTCGAGCTGTCCCACCTGGAGGGATACCTGGGTTCCGCTCCGGTGCGCGTCGGCAACGCCGCCACCGGCCAGCTCCAACTGGACATCTACGGAGCGCTGATCGACTCCGTCTACCTGTACGACAAGTGGGGGCGTCCCATCAGCAGTGATCACTGGGACGAGGTCGGCGTCGTGGTGGACTGGCTCTGCGACAACTGGAACCAGCCCGACGAAGGCGTCTGGGAGACCAGGGGAGGCCGGAAGGACTTCGTCTACTCACGGCTGATGTGCTGGGTGGCGATCGAACGGGCCATCCGGATGGCCAACCGGCGCGGCCTGCCGGCCGATCTGCCGCGCTGGCAGCAGAGCCGGGACGCGATCTACCGGCAGATCATGCGGGAAGGCTGGTCGGCCGAGCGCGGAGCGTTCGTCCAGGGACTGGGCCACGACGTGCTCGACGCTTCCGTACTGATGATGCCGATGGCCAAGTTCATCGCGCCCACCGACCCCAAGTGGCTCTCGACCCTCGACGCGCTGACCACCGAACTGGTCTCCGACTCGCTGGTCTACCGCTACGACCCCGGAGCCAGCCCGGACGGTCTGCACGGCTCCGAGGGTACGTTCTCGATCTGCTCCTTCTGGTACGTCGAGGCCCTCACCCGCGCCGGACGCCTGGAGGAAGCCCGGCTGGCCTTCGAGAAGATGCTCACCTACGCCAATCACGTGGGCCTCTACGCGGAGGAGATCGGCCGCAGCGGGGAGCAACTCGGCAACTTCCCCCAGGCGTTCACCCACCTCTCGCTGATCAGCGCCGCCTTCAACCTCGACCGTGCCCTCGGCTGAGGCCCGCGCGGACCGGACGGCGCACGACCCTCACCGCGTCGGGAAGAGGTGCGCTTCCAGGCTGCCGGGTGTCGGGTAGACGCGCTGCGTGGGCAGGAGGCGCTGCGCCTGGGCGGTGCGTCCGCTGCGGACGAGCGCCGCGGCCCTGCGGACCTGCGGGGTGAGGTCCGCCAACGGTTTCCCACGGGCCGGGGCGGCCGGGCGGCTACGTGATGCGTACGGTTCCGCGCACGGTGACCTGGTCGATGTCGGTCGTGCGGACCACGATGTCGAGGGTCCACTCGCCGGCCATGGGCAGCCTGAGGTCGTAGGTGGCCCAATACCCCTTCTGGTTCTTCAGCTTGGCGTCGAGGGGACCGATGCCCTGCTCGCGCTGGGTGAGCGTGAGACGGAGCTCGGGAACGGCGGCGAGGCCGCCGTCCTCGCTGAACACGACCGCCTCGACCGTGTTCTCGCCGACGCGGCCGGGAGCCAGCGTGATCTGGACCTGGCCGCGGCGGTTGGCCGTCCCCAGGTCGAACGGTACGGTGACCACCTTGGCCTGCGGTTCCTGCCCGGCGGCGACCGCGGCGGACTCGGCGACCGCGGCACGGCTGGGCTGGGTACCCGTGAGCAGGGTCGTGATCGCCAGGACCACCACGCCGAGTACGGCTTCGGCCGCGACGGTGCGGCGCAGACCGCGCCGGTACCGCTCGGACTCCTCCACGGGCGAAGACCCGGCACGGTCACCGACGCCGTCGGCGCCGCCCGCCCCGCCTTCCGCGACGCCATCGGGGCTGCCGCTGCCGCCCGTCACCCCCCGGGGACCGGACGCACCGACCAACTCCGCCACGCGCGCCACTTCGGGCTCGGACGTCCGCTGCGCCTCCTCGGCGGGTACGGGATCCTGGAGGAGGCGGGCTGCCGCCCGACGGGAGTACGACGCCACGTACAGCAGGAGGACCACGGCGGCGACCTTCACGACGAGGGTCCTGCCGTACGAGGTGCCGGTCAGGGCCTCCCACGAACCGACCTGCCGCCACGACTGGTACAGCCCGGTGCCGACCAGCACGGCGACCGCGCGGAAGGCCAGCGTCGCGAAGCGGCCCACCGCGGGCGCCGGGAGCACGCGGCCACCCGGTCCCCGGTCCCGCAGTGCGATCACCAGGGTGATCAGACCGCCCAACCAGACGCCCATGGCGACCAGATGGAGCGCGGCGACCGGCATGGCCAGCGGCACCTGCAGCCCGGCGGAGGCATGTTCGGCGGTGGCCCAGCTGAGAGCGAGGCCCAGGGCGAGCGCCGTCCCGGCCAGACGGAACCGGACGCCGAAGTCCGGCGGTTGTGATCCCTCGCCCTCGCCCTCGCCCTTGCCCTCGCCCTGACCCTCGCCCCCGCCCTCGCGGACGGGCCGCAGGGCCGGGTGCCACCGCATCGCGGCGGCGGCCGCGAACAGCAGGGCGAGCCGTACGAGGAACGCGGTTCCGGGCTTCCCGGTGGCGGTCCGGGACAGCCGGGCCGGGTCGAACGCCGATGCCAGCGAGCCCGCCGCCTCGTACGGGCCGCGGAGCAGGAGCAGAGCCGCGGTGGCCACCACCAGGGTCACCCACCCGGCGACGAGCAGCCGCCGTACCGGGCGCAGCGCGACCGCCGCCGGCCAGCACAGCAGGATGAACGCCGCCGCTCCCACGAGGAGGGCCAGACCGCTGTAGGCGAGGTAGCGGAAGAAGCCGTAGAGGCGGCCGACCGCCGTGTCGTCCGGTGAGTCGGTGGTCAGCGTGGCGGCGGTCTCCGAGGGCTTGCCGATGGAGAAGGTGAACGCGCCGGAGATCGGGTGGCCGTCGGCGGAGATGACCCGCCAGGCCACGGCGTAGGTGCCCTCGGGCAGTTCGCCGGACAACTCCACGCGGGCCGTGTTCGCCTTGCCGTCGGCGTGCTGCGCCGGGCGGGGGTTGACGCGTTCGTTCGCCGGTGACAGCACCCTCAGCGCCTCTTCGGGGAAGCTGATGGACTCGGTGAAGGTGAGTGTGACCTGGCGGGGCGGTGTCTGCAGGACGCTGCCGTCGGCGGGGTCCGAGCCGCTGAGCGCGGTGTGTGCGAGGGCAGGGGCGGCTGCGCCGAACAGCAGGGCCAGTACGGCGGCGACCAGTACCAGGAAGGCCAGCGGCTTCCTGGCGAGCGGTGTTCCTGGTGGTGTGCCTGGTGTTCCTGGTGATCCTGTGTGCATGAAGGGCGGTCTCCGGGGTGGCGGTCGTGAGCGGGCGGCCATCGCCACCCGGGACTCGGCTCCGGCCGGGCTGGGACCGACGACGGGATGTGGACGATAGTGCTGCCGGACGGAGGACCGGGGCGGGTGCGCAACTTCGGCTAAAGCCCGGGAACGGGTGACCCGGTGCGGGCGTTCTCCCTGTACATTGCACCCGCCGTTCGGACCCGCCCCGGTGGGTCGGCGGCAGGGCGGGCGCACGGCGTCGGCCACCTGCACACCGGCCCCGCCCCGGCCGCCGCGCTGTGGAGGACGGGTGGTCGGGCTGTCGGCTGGTCAGCCCCGGCTCGGGCTCTGACTGCGGCGCAGCCACCAGAAGGCGCCGACGGCCGCCGCCACCAGGACGGCCGCGACCACACCGAGGACCGTTCCGGTGCCACGGCCCGTCTCCTTCGCGTCCGCGTCCGCGTCCGCGGCCTCCGCGTTCGGGGCCGCGGCGAGAGCGGTCGGGTCGGCCGCGGACGGCTGCTCGGGCGGAACCGTGTCCGGCGTCGCCGAAGGCGTCGGCGTCGGCGTCGGTGAGGGGCTCGGGACGACCGACCCGGCCCCGGGGGCCGCCGCCTTCAGTTGGAGTACGGGCGCCGGGTTGTCGACCTTCTCGCCGTCCTTGGGAACCTCGATCCAGCGGGAGACCATGCCGTCGCCGTAGGTCTCCAGGGTCTTGAACGCCAGGGACTTCTCGTCGGGCAGCCGGCGCACGGTGATGCTGTACTCGGCATCGGTTCCGGTGGCCAGGGCCGTGCCACCGATGGTGTAGCCGTCCGGGGTGGCCGTCAGCTTCCACCCCTCGGGGGCGTCCTTCAGCGTCACGGCGTCCGGGGCGATGCCCTTCGGGAGTACGACCCGCAACTCCGCGATCCCCGCGGAGTCCGACTCCGCCTCCGACGTGAAGGAGAGCGTGACGTTCTCGGCGAGGGCGCGCGGGTCCGAAGCAGTGACCCCGGCGTGCGCGGCGGCCGGACCCGCGCTCAGGCCGAGGACCACCAGGGCGCCGAGGGCGGCCGGTACCGGGCCGCGCGGACGGGGAAGGCTGTGTGTTCCGGTCATGAGGAAGAGCAACCTCTCGGTACGAGGGGATCGGGGGACCGTCTCCTGCGTACGGGGCCGGAGGCCCCCGACGCACCACCGAGTGACAGAGCTCCGTCGCGACCGCCCGCCGTACGGCCCGACCGCCGCGCGGCACGGGTGTGGTCCGCGGACACCGCCCCGGCCACGGCCGGTGGTGGGCGCGAAAGCCCGCGGCGGCGGCTGCGACGGCTGCGACGGCCCGCTGGATCCACCGGCCCACCGTCGTCGGCAGTCGGCTGAGCACCTGATCCGCCCGGTGCGTGAGCGGAGCCGTCGCGCAGGTGGCCATGCCATGGGCCGTCGCCGTCGCCGTCGCCGTCGCGGTCGTCCACGTACCGTGTTGTGCCGCGGCCCGCACGATCTGCCGCCCCGTGCCGTGGGCTTCGGCATGCGCGCCGAACCCGGGATGCCGTACGGACAGGGCCCGGTGCAGCACGAGTTGGGCTGCACCGGTCGCCGTGACCACGCGCCTCCGGGGCCGGGGCGTCCGCGTGACGAGCCACGACAGGGCGAAGGCGACCGCCGCCCCGCCCGTCATCCGCTGCCGGGGAGCCGGTCCCCCGGCCGCCGGATGATGACCCACGACGGCCGGCACCGAACTGAGCAGGGTGAACACGGCAGCCCGCAGCCGCCGTCCGCCCTGCCGCCCGGGCTGCGGACACGGACGCGTCCTTGCACGGGCTCCGGCCATGTCCGGTCATCTTGACCCGGCTTCGCCACCGAATGGCTCCAACTGTCAATTGTGGAGCACCTTTCCGCAGCGGCGGCGGCAGCGGCAGCGGAGGTGGTGCCGGTGTGGCAGAACGACCCGCCATGGCGAGATCGGGTCGGCCAGGTCCTTCCCGCTCACGCTCCCGAAGAGGATCGCGACGACGTGGTCCATGGCGTGGCCGACGTGGTCCCCGGCGTGGTCAGGCCTTGGGGACGGTGTTGATGTGGTGGGTGCCGGTGTTGTAGAAGCCGTCCACCCTGTTCTGGACGTCCGCCGGGGACACGGCCTCGTCCGCCTTGTAGTAGACCCAGTTGACCTTCATCTCCCAGGTGCGCGGGCCGCCGGTGAAGGGCAGGTCGATGAACCAGTTGCTGAAGTGGATGTCCATCTTCTCGCGCGGGACGTACTTGCCGGAGCTGGTGAACACCTCCTCGCCGTCCAGGGAATACGTGACCTTGCCGTCCATCGCCGTGATCATCAGGGTGTGCCAGCCCTCGAGGCGCTGCTTGAGGGTGTTGTTGACCCGGTCCGGCGGGTCGGCCTTGTACCAGCTGACGTTGTCGAGCCGCGGCCCCGTCGAACCCCAGCCGCCGTTCGGCAGGTACTCGAAGTCGAGTTCGCTGTACTGGTCCGAGGCGTCGGAGGGTGAGATCGGGAAGAAGGTCTGCACGACATGATCGCCGTTGCGGCCGCTCGTGGGCTTGTCGCTGAAGTGGACCCGGGCGGCGTACGTGCCCGTGAAGAGGTTCTTGCCGGTCCCCTGGATCTCGACCTGGCTGGTCCCCGCCTTGGTGCCGTCGGTGGAGGACCGTAGCTGCAGGACCCTGCCTCCCTGGGCGGTCGGGTCGGCGGGGAAGGCGGCTCCGGCGGCGGACCAGCTGTCCTTGATGCCCGGTCCGCCCCCTCCCGTACGGATCTCCCAGCCGTGGGCGGCGAGCGCGGGGTCGTCGGCGCCGCTGTACCGGAAGTCGTCGAACAGGGTTCCCGGCGGTCCGGACGGGGTCGGCGAGGCACTGCCGCCGGGTGCGGCGGCATCGCCGGCGGGGCCGCCGCCGGAACAGGCCGCGAGTACGCACAGGAGGGCGGGCAGTGCGAGCGCGGCCCACGCGCGGCGACGAGAGGTGCGGCGGGGCGGGCTCACACGGGCTCCTTGGGGGAGTAGAGGCGATATTCAGACACGCCCTCGCGCATGGAGGGGCAGTGGCTGATCCGATGAGGGCGTCATCCTAAGGCCCGGGGTGGGGGTCGCGGCGACCGCCGTGACTGCCTCGCGCACCACCCGGACGCCACGGTTCCGGCGAAGGTTCCGGCGAAACGCTTTGGCTGAAACGCTTCCCCGCTCGTACAAGGGCGACCGTGCGGACGGTCTACCGACCAATACCCACCAAATGGCGTTTCGATCCGATTACGACCCATGAATAGATCGGGACAAACATGTGCATCAGGTTCAAGTCGCTTCAGGTTGGTGCACTAGCGTTCGCCTTGAGATTCCGCGGTCCCGGTCTACGTACCCTGCAATGAAAGGCCTCGCACGGTGCGCCCTGCAAGCAAATCCAGCCACCGTGGATCGGCGTACCCGACAGGGTTCGACATACCCGAGCCGGACTTCGAGGCGCCTGCTCCCGCACCCGTGTTCGTTGACCAGTCGGGTCTGCGTGGCCGTCTCCTGCGCGGCTTCGGTTGGCCGGTTTCCGTCGTCGGCGCGATCCTGGCGGTCGCGATGGCCGGCAGCCTGATCGGTGTGCAGGCGGACGCCCCGGCGATGGGCATCCCCCCGCAGCCCTCCCGGACGCCCGTGCCGTCGCGCACCCCCGCACCGTCGCTGTCGCCCGCCCCGTCGTCCGCGCAGGACGCCTCGTCCGCACCCCGGACGGTCGCACGGTCCGCGAGCCCGCAGCCGAAGACCGAGGCCACCACCTCGAAGACCACGGTCACCACCTCGAAGACCGCGGCCACCACGCCGAAGACCGCGGCCACCACGTCGAAGACCGGGGCGACCGCGCAGCCCGGCGCCACCGCGCCGCGCGGGGCGAAGCCCTCGGGCCGGCCGGCCGAACAGCCCTGATCACCCACACCGCCCTCGCCCGGCCGCGCAGCCCCGATCACCCGCACCACCATCTCCAGGAGCGTCATTGTCCCGCCACCAGCGCCGCCGGCAGTCCCTGCTGAGGCCGCGCCGACTGGCCGCGCCACCGCTGCGCTTCTTCATGCCGCTCTCCCTGCTGGCCTGCCTGCTCGCCCTCCTCGTCCTGCGCGGCCTCGCCACGAACGAGGCGTTCCACGATTCCCGGATCGCGATCTCGGTCGACAAGACGACCGTGCCGAACCACCTGCTCAAGGGCGGCCCGGTCATCGACGCGCGCGGCGCCAGGAACGAGCATCCCGTCAGCTACCGCATCCCCGACCGGACCGCGGTGCTGAGTTTCGACGACGGCCCCTCCCGGGAGTGGACGCCGAAGATCCTCGAAGTGCTCGCCGCCCGCGACATCCGGGCCGACTTCTTCGTGACCGGTGCGATGACCACCCGCAACCCGGACCTGATCCGCCAGATCGTCGCGGGCGGTCACGAGCTCGGCGTGCACACCTTCACCCACCCCGACCTGGTGTACCAGTCCCACACCCGGATCAGCTGGGAGCTGGCGCAGACACAGCTCGCGCTGGCCGGGGTCGCGGGCGTCCACTCCGCGCTGTTCCGTCCGCCGTACTCCTCCGACGCCACGGCGATGGACGACTGGAACTACCCGGTGATCAAGTACGTGGGTGCGCGTGGCTATCTCACCGCGTTCATCGACCGCGACACCGACGACTGGAAGCGCCCCGGCGTGGACGCGATCGTCAAGGCGGCCATGCCGGCCGAGCCCGGCGCGGGCGCGCTGATCCTGCTGCACGACGCGGGCGGCGACCGCAGCCAGACCCTTGCCGCGCTCGTGCGGATCATCGACGAGCTGCAGGCCCAGGGCTACCGCTTCACCACCATCTCCGACGCGCTCGGCGCCTCCAGCGCGACCGTGCCGGTGGACGGATTCCAGCTGTGGGCGGGCAAGGTGTTCGTCTGGGCCACCCAGGCCGCTGTGCACACCCTGCCGGTGCTGGTCGGGCTGCTGGCCCTGGTGGGCTTCCTCAACTTCGGCCGCTTCGCGCTGATGCTCGTCCTCGCACCGATCCACGCCCGCCGCTCGAAACGGCGGGACGCCTGGGGGGCGCCCGTCACCGAACGGGTCACCGTACTGGTCCCCGCCTACAACGAACGCGAGTGCATAGCCAACACCCTGCACTCCCTGGCCGCGAGCGACCATCCGATCGAGGTGATCGTCATCGACGACGGTTCCACGGACGGCACCGCGGACCTCGTCGAGGAGATGAACCTGCCGTTCGTACGGTTGATCCGCCAGGTCAACGGCGGCAAGTCCAGCGCGCTCAACACCGGAATCGCGGCTGCCTCGCACGACATCATCGTGATGATGGACGGCGACACCGTCTTCGAGCCGTCCACCGTGCGCGAGCTGGTCCAGCCCTTCGGGGACCCGACGATCGGCGCGGTCGCGGGCAACGCCAAGGTCGGCAACCGCGAGAGCCTGATCGGTGCCTGGCAGCACATCGAGTACGTCCTCGGCCACAACCTGGACCGCCGGATGTACGACATGCTCGGCGTCATCCCGACCATCCCCGGCGCGGTCGGAGCCTTCCGCAAGGAGGCCCTGCGGCGGGTCGGCGGGATGAGTGACGACACCCTCGCCGAGGACACCGACATCACCATCGCGGTGCTCTGCGACGGCTGGCGGATCGTCTACGCCGAGTACGCCCGCGCCTGGACCGAGGCTCCCGCCAGCCTCCAGCAGCTCTGGTCCCAGAGGTACCGCTGGAGCTACGGCAGCATGCAGGCGATGTGGAAGCACCGCCGCGCCGTGACCTCCCGCGGCCCGGCGGGGCGCTTCGGCCGGCTCGGGCTGCCGCTCATCGTGCTCTTCGGCGTGGTCGCCCCGCTGCTCGCGCCACTGGTCGACATGTTCCTGGTGTACGGCGTGCTGTTCGGGGACGCCCCGATCACCCTCGCCGGCTGGGGCGGCTTCATCCTGCTCCAGGCCGCGCTGTCCTGGTACGCCTTCCGGCTCGACCGCGAGAAGCCCTGGCACCTGATCAGCCTGCCGATCCAGCAGCTGGTCTACCGCCAGCTCATGTACATCGTCCTGCTGCAGTCCGCGATCACGGCGATGACCGGTGGCCGGCTGCGCTGGCAGAAGCTCCGGCGCACCGGCGAGGTCGCCGTGCCGGTGGAGGCCCGACCGTGACCGCACTCATCGACCTCGGGCGCACCCGGGGCAACCGGAACACCCGGGACACCCGGGACACCCGGGACACCCTGCAGTTGAGGGTCCCCGCCGCACTGCGGGCCCGGCCGGAGCGGGAGCCGGAGCCCGGATTGGAGCCCGGACCGGAGCGGGAGCCGGAGACTGCACCGTCCCGGAGCAAGGGCGGCCGGGACCGCTACCTCGACCTGCTGCGCACGCTGGCGTTGGCCCGCGTGGTGCTTTACCACAACTTCGGCTGGTTCTGGCTGCCGCTCGTCTTCCCGTCGATGGGCGTGATGTTCGCCCTGGCCGGCTCGCTGATGGCGCGATCGCTCAGCCGACCCGCCCTCGGCGTGATCCGCGGCCGACTGCGCCGGCTGCTGCCGCCGATGTGGCTGTTCGGCGCCGCCGTGATCGCCCTCCAGATCCTCGCCGGCTGGGGCCCCCAGTCCGACGGTCACCCCACCTGGTGGTGGTCCAAGCTGGCCTTCTGGCTCCTGCCGCTGAGCACCCCGCCGTACGCGGACGAGCTGTCCGGCTTCGGGCTCGTGGAACCCACCTGGGCGGCGCAGATCATCGTCCCGCTCTGGTACCTCCGGGCCTACCTCTGGTACGTCCTGTTCTCACCGCTGCTGCTGCGGGCACTGCGACGCTTCCCCGTGGTGACGCTGGCCGCGCCCCTGGCGGTGGTGATCGTCATGCACACGTTCTTCGCCGACCAGGAGTTCGTCTACGGCCGGGTCTGGGAGACCGCCAACGACTTCGTCACCTTCGGCGCCTGCTGGATCCTCGGCATGGCCCACCAGGAGGGGCTCCTCAGGAAGATCCCGCAGTACGTGCTGCCGTCCGTCGCGCCACTGATCATGGTGGCCGGCTTCTGGTACCTGCAGACCCGGCCGGTCGACCCTACCGTGGCGACCGACATCGAGTCCTGGCCGATCGCCCAGGCCCTGTGGTCCATCGGCTTCGTCGCCCTCCTGCTCCACGTCAGCCCGTCCTGGGAGCGGTGGCCCAGGCCGCTGGAACGCTGGAACGGCCTGATCGGCCTGGTCAACGCGCGCGCCGTCAGCCTCTACCTGTGGCACCAGGTCGCCCTGGTGGTCGCCATCCCGCTGATCGATCCCCTCTGGAGCGTCCCCTTCGTCTACGCGCACTTCCAGTGGCTGCTCGCCAGCCAGTGGTTCACGCTGCTGGTGGCGATCCCGCTGATCGCGCTGCTGGTGCTGACCTTCGGCTGGGTCGAGGACCTGGCCGCCAGTCGCCCGCCGCGACTCCTGCCGTACCCGCGCCGCCAACGGGGCAGACGCCGCGCCGACTGACACGACCGCCCGACCGCCGGGGGCCGCACCCGGGTGGTTCCGGGCCGGCGGTCCGGGTGTCACCGCGGGTGCGCATGCGCGCTCTTCGCAGGAACTCCTCGGCGAGCAGGCGGCGGTCCGAGTCCGCTCTGAAACGAACGCCCCGCTGTTCCCGCACCGCCCGAGCCGGCCGCCCCGCCCGCTCCGCCTTACCACTTGTCCATGCTTCGCGGCCGGGCCGTACCGGCAGAGGACGAACGGGCCGAACGGGCCCCTGTCCTGCGCGTCTGATCGCACCGGACAAGAGGCAGCCTGCTATGTGTCCTTGACCTCCAGCGCTCCTCGAGCCAGGCCTATGAACGTGACGTACGCTGCCCGGAAATCCTGGTAGGCAGCGTCGTACGCGTCGCGGCGCCCAGAACTGTCGTCACTGAGTAGCGCGTTGAGTCGCTGCTGCACGCGCCGGGCCATGTTCCGCACGTGATCCGCCGCGTCGGACACAGAGGCAGGGCCATCGAGCCGGACCTCGTGCATCGCCCTGTTCATGTCCCCGATGGCCGGGCCGATGCGCTCGCACATCTGCGTCAGGAGTCGGCCCCTGCTCTCACGGTCACGCGCCGCATCGACGTCGTCAATCTGCCAGGTGACCACGTTGAATGCGTGCGCGCAGCTCGTCATCTCCCGATATGCGGATCGGCGCCGCTCACGCTCCTCACGCAGGGCCTCTGCCCTTGTGGTCGTCTCGGCTTGGGCCCGGGTTGCGCGGAGAGTCGCCCGCGCGGTGATGTAGCCGGCTCCGAGCGCGGTCAGTGCAGTGAGGATGCCGACCCACAGTCCGCTGTCTGTCATGGTCAGAGAGTTTGTCAGCCGAGGACGGCAGTGAGACAGCCTACGAGTCGATCACCGACCGTCACCCCTGACGGCCAGATATCTCCCCATGAACCGGCCGCCGGTGGGGATTCCCAACCGGCCACTGACACACGAGTGGCACGACGGTGAGCTCGACGAGTGGCGGGAGGGACCGAACGCCGTGCCGGCCGTGGCCCAGTGGTACGTGCGCGACGTGCCCCTGCTGCGACCGCCGGGGCAGGCCGATCTGCTCCAACTCCTGTGGTGCCGACATGGCCCCGCTGCTCACCATCGCCTCGAAGCGATGGCATTCCCGCCACCGCAGCCGGGTCCCGTACGAGGACCGGGAGATCGCCGGGGTCGCCGGCTCCGGCGTTGAGGATTCGCCCGGGGCGCAGATTTCGGGAGGCAACCATCCGCAGCTCTACGTCTGGCCCGGAGTCCCCCCGCAACCCCCGCACATCGGCCTGATCCGGTGACACCGCCCGTCCGCGGCTACCGGGGGTGCCTTCCGCGGGCCGCGGTGAGGATCTCTCCCGTCTGGGCGGAGCGCAGGGGGCCGGGGCACGCGTGGCCGCCCCAGGCCCGGCCGCCCATGCTGTGGATGCCCAGGCCCCGGCCCAGCGGGGTCGGGGCGGGGGCCAGGGGCCAGCCGTGCTGGGCCATGCCCCAGGCGTAGATCCGTGCCACGGAGTCCACCTGCTGCGCCGTCAGCGGCCGGCTCGCGAAGCCCGAGGTCTCCACCGACAGCCAGGACGGGTTGCCGGTGCCCTGTGCCCAGGCCCGGTCGTGCGCGGAGACGTACTGTTCGATCTCGCCGGACTGCGAGACCCAGAAGTGCGCGGAGGACCTCACCGCCGGATCGCTGAAGCGGTCGTGGAGCGAGTTCTCGCCCTCCTGCACGTGCAGGACCAGACCCCGCACCTCCCGGAGCCCGCCCGGAGTGAAGTTCACCGAAAGCGGCCTGAGGGTCGCGTCCGGCATCCACGGCTGTGCGGGTACGGAAGCCGCCTCGGCGGGTGCCGGCCCCGACCCGCCCTCGGCCCATGGCTCCATCGGGCCGGGTCCGGGGCCCGGGCCGGAGTCGGGGCTCCCGCCGAATCCGGCGACGACGCCGAAGGCGGTGGCGATGAGTCCGCTGCTGGCACAGACCATCGCGTCGCGGCGCGACACGGCCCGCGGCCTCGGCTTCGGCTTCGGTTTGCGGTGGGTCACGCGAGCGGCGCCCTGGCTGCGGCTCGTCGGGATCGGAGCATCGGAGGGTCCCTTGCTGGACTGACGTTCTCCAGCGGAATGCTTCCCGACCATTGGTGTCGGAATGAGACCGGATGATGACCGTTTCGTGACAGTCTTGCGGATCCCCTGGGTCAGGTCAGGTCAGGTCAGGTCAGGGACGCCGCGCCGAAGGAGACGTCGGTTGCCCTTGAGCTTGCCCGGGCTCACGTACGTGCCGTCGTCGAAGACGCGCCATCCGGCGCCGCCCTCCTTCACCGGGGCATCGGTCAGCCGGACGCGCGGGTCCGGGCCGTAGCCCCGGCCCGATGCCGGGGCCACGTGAGGGGGGTACGGTTCGGGGCCGTCCCCCGGCCAGGGCAGACGTCTCCGACTGCTACGACCTCCGCCCGCGTTCCAAAGTAGCCGTACCCGGTGCCGGCCCGTCACCGAAGTTCCCTTCCGGATGAATGGGCTCCTGTCCCTTGACCGACGACGCCGTAGGACCGGGCGAGTGCGCCGACCGTGTTGGCCATGGCCCGGCGCAGCTCCGGCGGCGCGAGCACCTCCACGTCCGCGCCGAGCCGCAGCAGTTCACCGCAGGCGTGTGCGGTGCTCTCCGTCGGAACGACCGCCTCCACCCAGCCGTCCGCACCGGTGGCCGTCGCGGTGGCGTCGACCGACCGCACCACCTCAGGTGCCACGTTGTCGGGCAGGCGCCGGCGCCCCTGCGGGGACAGGCGGATGGTGGCCGTGCCCGTGTAGCGGCGTGCCCGGAAGTCCGCGAGGTAGGAGGCCCAGTAGGCGTCCAGCTCGAAGTCCGGCGGGCGGTCGAAGCGTTCGTCGCTCAGCACCGCTTCGAGGACCTGCGCGACCCGGTAGGTCGCCGTCCCGCTCTCCGTGGCGGCCACGACGTACCAGACACCGGACTTGAGGACCAGACCGTAGGGGCGGAGGCGGCGGGACACCTCCTGCGGCGCGCGCCATCGGCGGTAGCGCGCCTCCACGACGCGCTGCGCGAGCGTCGCCTCCACGAACAGCGGCAGATGCGGGATCCGTTCGGGTTCCCGGTACCAGCCCGGGGCATCCACGTGGAACACCGCGGCGGTGCGCGCCGCCTCCTGCCGCGGCCCCGCCGGCAGCGCGGCCAGCAGCTTCAGCCGCGCCGCCGCCACCTCCGCCGCCAGCCCCAGGTCGGCGGCCGCCCCCGGCAGCCCGGCGAAGAGCAGCGCCCGCGCCTCCCCCTCGCTCATCCCGGTCAGACGGGTGCGATAGCCGTCGAGCAACCGGTAGCCACCCCCACGGCCCGGCTCCGCGCAGACGGGTACGCCGGCTGCCTGCAGCCGCTCCATGTCCCGGTAGGCCGTGCGCACCGGCACACCCAGCTCCTCGGCGATCGCCCGCGCGGACATGCGGCCCCGCGATTGCAGCAACAGCAGGACGGACAGCAGACGACCGGCGGACATGCGCCCATTCTCCCCGGAAACCCTGACAGCCCCTGGCACGCCCGGGGCCTACCGTCGGTCAGCACCCGTGCAACGAACCGGAAGAGGAGCCTGCCGTGCCGTCCGCATCCACCGACCCCGCCCACGAACTCACCGTGATCGAGCTCCGCCAGTACACGCTGCGCCCGGGCCGCCGCGACGACCTCGTCGAACTCTTCGACCGGGAACTGGTCGAGACCCAGGAGGAGACCGGCATGACCGTCCTCGGCCAGTTCCGCGACCTCGACGACCCGGACCGCTTCGTCTGGCTGCGCGGATTCCCCGGCATGGCGGCGCGGCACGACGCGCTGACCGCCTTCTACGGCGGCCCCGTCTGGAAACGGCACGGCCCGCAGGCGAACGCCACCATGCGCGACTCCGACGACGTCCTCCTGCTGCGCCCCCTGACGCACGACGGCTCCTTGCGCGCCGCGCCGTCCACGAGGCCGCGCCCCGGCACACCGGCTCCCGAACGGTTCGTGTCCGCGACGCTGTGGTCCTTCCCGCCCGGCCGGGACGAGGGGATCGCCCTGGTCCGGGACGGTCTCCTGCCGCTGCTGCGCGGCACCGGAGCCGTGCCGCTCGCCGCGTTCGCCACCGAGACGGCGCCCAACACCTTCCCCCGGCTCCCGGTCCGCACCGGGGAGAACGTGGCGGTGGTCCTCACCTCCCACCCCGACGAGAAGGCCCACCTGCGGCACCTGACCGCGCTGCGCGCCCACCCCGTCGCACGGGACGAGGTCCTGCCCGGCATCGAACGGGAAGGGACGTCGGCCCCAGTGACCCTGCGCCTGGCCCCCACGGGCCGCTCGCTCATGACCTGACGTGCCCGAGGGGTGATCCCGGCCGGCGCCCTCACCCGGCGTCGGGCGGGGCGTCGGGCGGGGCGTCGTGCGCGGCGTCGGCCGGGGGCGTGTTGACGACTCCGAACGGTACGTGGACGCTGGGCGTGGCCGGCGCCGTCCCGTTCAGGTGGGAGACCTGGTCGTCGAAGAAGATGTGCGGATCGAGGACGCTCATCACGGCGGACTTGTCGATCCCGCCGAGGAAGAACGCGTCGTTGACGCGCAGCCCCCACCGCTTGAGGCTGCGCACGGCACGTTCGTGCGCGGGGGCGTCCCGGGCGGTGACCAGGGACACCCGCAGCCGCAGCCGGTACGCGGGGTCCTCGCGACGCCTGTCCTCCTCCCGGCACTGGATGCGGTTGATCCCCGCGAGGAACTCGCTCAAGGGGCCCGGGTCGTGCGGGGTGGTCGCGTTGAGGACCTCGTGCGCGCGGAAGCCGTCGATGCCGGCGTCCTGGAAGATCCGCTCGGAGGAGTCGCCCGCCAGCACGCCGTCGAAGTCGAAGGCGATGCGGAGTTCCTGGTCGTCCTCGTCGTCGACGCGTGCCGTCTGCAGGACGTGCCCCGCGGGCAGCCCGTCCGCCACCGCCGCACGGACGTCGGCCCCGTCGGCCGACAGGAACAAGGACATGTTCAGGGCGCGCATGAAGCGGTGCGCCGACCGGCCCTGCCGGAAGACGGCCCGGGTGATGGGCAGACCGTGTGCGGCGACCGAACGCATGACGCGCAGGCCGCTGTCCGGGTCGTTGCGCGACAGCACGATCACCTCGACCAGCGGGTCCGACGGCTCCGCGAGGTCGTTCAGTGACAGCAGGCGACGGACGAAGGGGAAGGCCACACCCTTGGCCAGGACATCGTCCACATGGGCCTCCTGGTGTGCCCGGTAGGCGTCCTCCCCCTGCTCCCGGAACACCGCGTGGCAGTCGGCCAGGTCGAACAGGGCGCTGGAGGCGATCCCGATCACCAGGCGGTCGGACAGGTCGTACCTCATGACGCCCCCTGTTGGCACCTGCGCGCCATCGCCGATGACCGCCGCTCCTTCGTACGTGCCGAACATACATGCCCCCGCCCCGTCGCCACCGGCCGCCGCAGCTGGCGGCGGACCAGGGTGTGGAAGAGGCCCGCCGGGTCGGCGAGGGGTTCGGCCGGCGGGCCCTGCTGG
This sequence comes from Streptomyces sp. NPDC090021, assembly GCF_044748225.1. NCBI lineage: Bacteria > Bacillati > Actinomycetota > Actinomycetes > Kitasatosporales > Streptomycetaceae > Streptomyces > Streptomyces sp. NPDC090021. The sequence goes on from NZ_JBIVFO010000003.1 coordinate 244,735, forward strand.
ACGACGCGGCCGTCGGCCGTGGCGATCACCCGGTCGGCGTCCATCACGGTGGACAGGCGGTGGGCAATCACGACGCGGGTGGCCCGCAGCGCGCGGGTGGACTCCGCGTACGGCGAGGGGCCGGGTCACCGTACGGCGACCCGGCCCCTGGGCCTGCTGCGGGCGGACCCGGCGGGTCACTGCCAGTCTTCGTCCCAGGGCGGCGGGTCCGTCTCGTCCAGGTCGAAGGGCGGCTCGTCGAGTTCCGGCGCTGCGGACCGGGCCGGACGGGAGGAGGCCGGCGCGGGCCCGGCGGGCGTGACGGCCTCGGCCGGGTGTGCTGCGGCGGGGGCGGGAACGGCGGCACCGCACTGCGCCAGGGTGGCCAGCACGCCCTCCGCGTACTTGGCGAGCTTCGCCTCGCCGACGCCGCCGACACCGGCCAGCTCCTCCACGGTGGCGGGCACCCGCGTCGCGATCTCCCGCAGCGTCGCGTCGTGGAACACGACGTAAGCCGGAACGCCCTGCTCCTTCGCCGTCTCGGCCCGCCAGGCGCGCAGGGCCAGGAAGACCGGCTCGGCCGCGGCCGGCAGGTCGACCGGTACGCGGGCGCCCTTCCCCGAGCGCGACCCGGACTCCTTGCGGGAGGCGGCCGCGGGCGCCTTCTCCTTCCGCATCGGGACCTTGCGACGGCCCCCCAGCACCTCGCCGCTGTCGTCCGTCAGCACCAGCGTCCCGTACTCGCCCTCCACCGCCAGCAGCCGCTGCGCCAGCAGCTGGCGCACGACACCCCGCCACTCGGCGGTGCCCAGGTCGGCCCCGACACCGAACACCGAGAGAGCGTCGTGGTCGAACTGGATGACCTTGGCCGTCTTCTTGCCCTGGAGGATGTCGATGATCTGGCCCGCGCCGAACTTCTGCCGCCGCTCCTTCGCCAGCCGCCACACGGTGGACAGCAGCTTCTGCGCGGCGACCGTCCCGTCCCAGGATTCGCCCGGGGTCAGGCACGTGTCGCAGTTGCCGCAGGGGGTGCCCGTCTGACCGAAGTACGCCAGCAGCCGCACCCGTCGGCACTCGACCGTCTCGCACAGCGCCAGCATGGCGTCGAGGTGCATGCTCAGGGAGCGGCGGTGCGCCTCGTCGCCCTCGGAACCGTCGATGAGCTTGCGCTGCTGGACCACGTCCTGCAGGCCGTACGCCAGCCAGGCCGTGGCGGGCTCGCCGTCACGGCCGGCGCGGCCGGTCTCCTGGTAGTAGCCCTCGACCGACTTCGGGAGGTCGAGATGCGCCACGAAACGCACGTCCGGCTTGTCGATGCCCATGCCGAACGCGATGGTGGCCACCACCACGACCCCCTCCTCCCGCAGGAAGCGCGCCTGGTTCGCCGCGCGGGCCCGGGCGTCCATTCCGGCGTGGTAGGCCACTGCGTCGATGCCCTGCTCGACCAGGGAGGCCGCGGTCTTCTCCACCGAGGCCCGGGAGAGGCAGTAGACGACGCCCGCGTCCCCCGCGTGCTCGGTCCGGATCAGCTCCAGCAGCTGCCCCAGCGGGTTGTTCTTCGGGACGATGCGGTACTGGATGTTCGGCCGGTCGAAGCTGGCGACGAAGTGCCGGGCTTCCTCCAGACCGAGCCGCGCCACGATCTCGGCATGGGTGGCCTCGGTGGCCGTCGCCGTCAGCGCGATCCGCGGCACCTTCGGCCAGCGCTCGTGCAGCATGGACAGCGCGAGGTAGTCGGGCCGGAAGTCGTGACCCCACTGGGCGACGCAGTGCGCCTCGTCGATCGCGAAGACCGACACCCTGCCCCGGTCGAGCAGCCGCTGGGCGCTCTCGGTGCGCAGCCGCTCGGGGGCCAGGTACAGCAGGTCCAGCTCGTCGGCGAGGAAGGCCTGCTCTACGGCCTGCCGCTCGTACGGGTCCTGCGTCGAGTTGAGGAATCCGGCCCGCACCCCGAGCGCGTTGAGCGCGTTCACCTGGTCCTGCATCAGGGCGATCAGCGGCGAGATCACGACGCCGGTGCCTTCCCTGACCAGCGCCGGGATCTGGTAGCAGAGCGACTTGCCGCCGCCGGTCGGCATCAGCACGAGGGCGTCGCCGCCGCTGATCACCTGCTCGATGATCTCCTGCTGCTCACCGCGGAAGGAGCTGTATCCGAACACGCGGTGCAGGACCTGCAGAGCGTCGGAGGTATCGGGGGAAGTGTCCGGAAGGGCCATCCACGAAGCCTATCGGCACCCGCCGACAACCCGGGCCCGCCCGCCGGAACCGGGCCCGCGTCCGGCCCGCTCAGGTCGGCGCCCCGGCGGGGGCCCGCGAGGCCCGCGGGGGCCCGCCGCGCGGGTCGGCGCCCTGGCGGGGGAGGGGTGCGCCCCTTTCCCCGCCAAGGCGCCGCCGACCCGGCAACGGGCCCGTTCCGCGGGTCAGTGGGTCAGTTCACGCGTTCGATGCGGGCGCGGCGGATGAGGTTCTTGCCGGGTTCGCGGACCTTGTCGAAGGCGGCGTTGTTGAGGAGGACGCAGCTGCCGGAGGGGCCGTTGACGGTGACGGTGGTGGTCTGGTTGTTGTCGAGGTTGGTGACCTTGAGCTTGGTTCCGACGGGGAAGGTGCCGCTGGTCGCGGCCGGGGGTCCGGCCTCACCCGACAGCGTCACCGTCGACCCCGCACACACGACCTCGCCGGTGGCCGGTGCTGCCTGCCGGTCGCCCGCGGCGGCGGGCGGCGTGGCCGCCCGGGCCGGGGCGTCGCTGCCGCCGACGCGTTCGATGCGGGCGCGGCGGATGAGGTTCTTGCCGGGTTCGCGCACCTTGTCGAAGGCGGCGTTGTTGAGGAGGACGCAGCTGCCGGAGGGGCCGTTGACGGTGACGGTGGTGGTCTGGTTGTTGTCGAGGTTGGTGACCTTGAGCTTGGTTCCCACGGGGAAGGTGCCGCTGGTCGCGGCCGGGGGTCCGGCCTCACCCGACAGCGTCACCGTCGACCCCGGACACACCACGTCCGGGGCTGCGGCGTTGCCCGTCGCCATCGTGGCGACCGCCCCGCCGGCCACCAGGGCTCCTGTGGTCACAGAGAGCACGAGCTTCTTCGTAGAACTCATCGTCCGTTTCCGGGACATTGACACTCCTCGATCCGATGGTCACTGCCTCCCCCTTCCTGCATACGCCCGGCGTCACCAGCGGATTCAGTTCTTGTCGCCGTGTTACAAATCCGGCGGGGGCGCGTGCCCGGCTGCTCCGCACGGCCCGCCGCGCCGCCCCGGCGTGCCCGGAAGCCACTCGAACGCACAGGTCGCAGCCCTGCGGCCGGGGCGGATTGACGAGCGCGGCGCCCGCGCCGGTCCTCGGGAGCGCCGCCGGGACGACCGGGTCGCACGGATCCTTAAGGCTCAGTTGATCCCGCCTTAATGCTCCGCGGTGTCAGGTGCGGGTGGCCCGGACGATCCAGGTCGCGGAGGCGCGCACCGCGCGGTCGAACCGGTCGGCCGGCGCCGTCAGGCGTGCGGCAGGGCCTGTTCGGACCACACGGTCTTGCCTCCCATGGTGTACCGGCTGCCCCAGCGGTGTGAGAGCTGGGCGACGATGTACAGGCCGCGGCCGCCTTCCTCGGAGCTGCGCGCACGGCGCATCCGGGGCTGGGTGCTGCTGGAGTCGGAGACCTCGCACGTCAGGGTGTCCGCCCGGATCAGCCGGAGCCGGACCGGGCCGCCGGCGTACCGGATGGCGTTGGTGACCAGCTCGCTGACGATGAGCTCCGTGCTGAAGGAGAGTTCGTCGAGGTCCCAGGCGGTCAGCTGGGCGAGGACGAGGTGGCGTGCGTCGGCGACGACCACCGGGTCCGCGTCGAGCAGCCACGTCGCGATGGCCGCGGCCTCCACCTCCCGGGTGCGGGCCAGCAGCAGGGTGACGTCGTCCTTCAGCCTGCCCGGCGGCAGCCCCTCCACGATGTCGTGCCGGGCCTCGCGCAGCGGCCGGCCGAGCACGTCCGAGCGCAGCAGCCGTTCCGCGAGGTCACGCATGCCGTGGTCGATGTCCCCCTCGCCGCGTTCGATCAGGCCGTCGGTGTACAGGGCGAGGACGCTCCCCGGCGGGAGTTCGCGCTCGACCGGCTCGAAGGGCCAGCCGCCGACCCCCAGGGGCGGCCCGGGGCTCAGCTCGACGTACTCCACGGTTCCGTCCGGGCCCACCACCGCCGGGGGCGGGTGGCCTGCGCTCGCCATGGTGCAGGTCCGGGTGACCGGGTCGTACACGGCGTACAGGCAGGTGGCGCCCGCCGGGCCGGTCGGCAGCGGGACGCCCGCGTCCGCGTCGTCCGCGTCGTCGCTCTCGGCCTCGGAGGCGAACTGGACGACCATGTCGTCCACGTGCGCGAGCAGTTCCTCCGGTTCCAGTTCCAGGTCCGCCATCGCCCGTACGGCGCTGCGCAGGCGCCCCATCATGGCCGTGGCGTGCAGGCCGTGCCCGGCGACGTCCCCGACGACGAGGGCGACTCGGGCCGACGACAGGGGGATCACGTCGAACCAGTCGCCGCCCACTCCGCTGTCCGCGTCGGCGGGCAGGTAGAGACCGGCGGCCTCCACCGCGGGCTTCTCCGAGGTGGCGGGCGGCAGGAGGCTGCGCTGCAGGCCCACGGCGGTGCGGCGTTCCTTGGTGTAGCGCCGGGCGTTGTCCACGGCGACCGCCGCACGGGCGGCGATCTCCTCCAGCAGCGCGAGGTCGTCCTCCTCCGGCGGAGCGGCGTCGCCCGTGAGCCAGAGCGTGAGCCTGCCGAACCTGATGCCCCGTGCGCACAGCGGGGCCGTCATCGCCGAGTGCGCGCCCGGGACGCCCGTGGCCCATTCCGGGGCCGCGTCGTCCCCGGAGTCCGCGGGCCGGCCCCCGAGGCCGGTGATCACCTCTCCCCTGCATTGCCGCCCGCCGCGCCCGTCCGCTCCGGGTGCGGCGAGGGGCGCCGCGAACCGGGCCGTCCCGGTGCGCAGCGCCTCCGATTCCGTACCGGCGACGGCCAGCCGGATCAGGGGCAGGGCGAGCTGCCCGTCGGCGGGTGGTTCACCGCCGGTCAGCACGGTCTCCGCGAGGTCCACCGCGGCGCAGTCGCCGAACGCGGGCGCCAGGACCTTCACCAGGTCCTCCACGGTGCGCAGGACGGACAGGGAACCGCCCAGCGCTCCGGTCGCGCGGTACAGCAGGTCCAGGCGTCCGCGTGCCCGTTCGTGGTCGGTGACGTCGGTGAACACGGCCGCCACGCCCATCGGGTGGCCGTCGGGTTCCTGGAGCCGGAACGCCTGGACGGTCACGATCCGGCCGCCCCTCGGCTCGTCGAGGGTGCGCACGGTCGTGTTGAGGCCGACCAGGGGGACGCCGCTGTGGACGACGTCCCGCAGCCGGTCGTCGAGGGTCCGCGCGTCCTCGGCCCACAGGAAGTCGGCCAGCCGCCGGCCGTACAGTTCGACGGGCACTCCGGTGTACGGCAGCAGGTGCGAGTTCGTCCGGAGCAGCCGCAGGTCCCTGTCGAAGACGGCCAGGCCCACCCGGCCCTGCAGGAACAGTTCGTGCGTGAAGGCGTTGTCCTGCCGCCACCGGGCGACGAGCTCCTGGGCCGCGCCGAGCACGAGGAACCGGGCCGCTTCACCGTGCGCGCCGTCGGTCAGCGGGACGACACGGAAGCCGACCTCCAGCGTGCGGCCCGAGCCGTGCCGCAGTGAGGCACGGCCCTCCCAGCCCGCCCGGTCCCCGTGCCCGGCACCCTGGGCCAGCACCGCTGCCCAGCTGCCCGGGTCCGCGAGCAGGTCGCGTGCGGGGCGGCCGCACACGTCCGCGGACCGGCGCTCCAGCAGGGTTTCGGCCGCTCCTGTCCAGGCGACGACCCGCCCGGAGGCGTCCAGCAGGGCCGCGGCCGTGTTGGTGACAGCGAAGGGGTAGTCCTGGTTGCTCTCGGTGGCGCGCATGCGTGCCCATCTCGTCCGCCGGTCCCGCTGTCCTCATGCTGCTCGATGTCCGCAACGGCAGCCAGGGGCGTTGCGCCGTCCGGTACCGCTCCGGGCATCAGTCCCAGTGTCCCGCGGACACCCGCGGTCCGGAGGGCCGCGTGACCGGCGAGCGGCCGCCTCGCGCGAGCCGTGTCCGGGCCCCGCCACCGGAGAGGTGCCGGGCGGGGCCGGGCCGACGGCCGGGGTTCCACCGGGCCCCCTCGTTCCACGCGCGTGGGACCGTTCGGATCCTCGTCGGAACCCACAAAGGCTCGGGCCCGGGACTGGATCATCGGCCACACCTGCCCCCGGAGCGGAATCAATCCCTCCCATCCCAGGAGATGATTCCGGCCACCGGGCCGCAGGGCACCCCCGGCGGGGTGCGCCGTGCGCGGCGACAGCCAAGCGACACCAGGGGAATACGCTCGTGCGACGAAAGATCTTCGGGCCGGCCGCCACCGCGCTCGTACTCGGCCTCCTGCCACAGCTCTCCGGATGCGCGGTCGCGGACGGCGGTGGCAGCGGCACGCTCCGGCTGGTGGCCGCCGAGTACGGCGACACCCCGGCCACCAGCTCCAAGGCGTACTGGGACAAGACGACCGGCGCCTTCACCGAGGCCAACCCCGGCATCAAGGTGGAGGTCCGGCTGCTGCCGTGGGCCGACATCGACCGCGAGGTCGCCCGGATGGTGGAGAAGGGCGAGGCTCCCGACGTGGCGCTCATGGGCTCCTACTCGGACTTCGCCGCGCAGGGCAAGCTGTACCCGGCGGAGGAGCTCCTCTCCGTCGGCGCCGAGGCGAACTTCCTCCAGCCGCTCGCCGAGGCGGGGACCTTCGACAGCAGCCTGTACGGCCTGCCCTTCGTGGCGAGCAGCCGCCTGCTCTTCTACAACGAGGCGTTGTTCGCCAAGGCCGGCGTCAAGGAGGCCCCCAGGACCTGGTCCGACCTCAAGGCCGCCGCCAAGGCCCTCAAGGACAAGGGCGTGAAGTACCCGTACGCGCTGCCGCTCGGGCCCGAGGAGGCGCACGCCGAGGCGCTGATCTGGGAGCTGAGCAACGGCGGCGGTTACGCCGACAGCAGCGGCAACTACAGCCTGGACTCCGAGAAGAACGTACGCACCTGGCAGTGGGTCAGGGACAACCTGGTCACCCCCGGCCTCGTCGGGCCCGTTCCGCCGTCCAGGACCAACCGGGCCGACGCGTTCGCCGCCTTCCTGCGGGGTGAGGTCGGCATGCTCAACGGCTACCCGTCGCTCGCCCACGAGGCGGCGGCGAAGGGCATCGGCGTAGGCACCGTGGCCATGCCGGTCTCGGACTCGCTGGGCAGCGGGGAGAGCCCGCCGACCGTGGGTGTCGCCGACTGGATGGTGGCCTTCAGGCAGAACGGCAAGCGCGCGGAGATCGGCAGATTCCTGGAGTTCGTCTACCAGGACAAGAACCTGTCGGACTTCGCGGGTCGCTACCACCTGCTGCCGGCCACCGCCTCCGCCGCGCGGACCCCGGCCGGCGGTGGGCTCAGCCGGACCGACGAGGACTTCCTGAACGCCCTGCGGACGGCCCGGCTCTATCCGGTGAACGACCCCTCGTGGCTGGCGGTCAGTGACGCGATCAAGCGCAACATCGGCCGTGCCGTGGAGCCGGGCGGCGATCCGAAGGCCGTGTTGGAGGATATTGCCGACAGGGCCGAGGAGGCCGCGGGCGGGCGCTGACCGCCCCGGCCCTCGGCTCCCGGCCCTCGGCTCCCGGCCCTCGGCTCCCGGCTCCCGGCCCTCGGCTCCCGGACTCCTCCTGACGGCGCCCGTACGCCCTGGTGCCGCACCGCCGCGACCGGCTGCGGCACCGGCTTGCGGCCCGGCTCACGCACCCGCGTCATGACGCCGGCGGAAATCCCCCGGACCCTCGCCGCCGACGCCGCCCTCGCCGAGGCGATGCGGCTGTCCGGCCTCGGCGTCCGGGGGATCGTCGCCGCGACGCGGGTCGAGATCGGCTACCGGCAACCGGCCACCGGCCCTGAGGGCCGGCGCCGTTCACGCCCGGCGCAGTGCGGAGCGGCCGGCGTAGCGCGCCGCGTCGCCCAGTTCCTCCTCGATCCGGATCAGCTGGTTGTACTTCGCCGTGCGGTCGGAGCGTGAGAGCGAGCCGGTCTTGATCTGGCCGCAGCCCGTCGCCACCGCCAGATCCGCGATGGTGGTGTCCTCCGTCTCGCCCGAGCGGTGCGAGATGACGGCCGTCCAGCCCGCCCGGTGGGCCGTGGCCACGGTGGCCAGCGCCTCGGTCAGGGTGCCGATCTGGTTGACCTTGACCAGCACCGAGTTGCCGACGCCGGTACGGATGCCCTCGCGCAGCAGTGCCTCGTCGGTGCAGAACACGTCGTCGCCGGTGAGCTGGCAGCGGTCGCCCACGCGGGCGGTCAGCTCGCGCCAGCCGTCCCAGTCGTCCTCCGCCATCGGATCCTCGATGGAGACGACGGGGTAGGCGTCGATCAGCCGGGCCAGGTGATCGGCGTGCTCGGCGGGAGTGCGCCGCACCCCCTCGCCGGCGTAGTCGTACATCCCGTCGCGGAAGAACTCCGACGAAGCCGGGTCCATGACCAGCCCGATGTCCGTGCCGGGGCGGTAGCCGGTGCGCTCGATCGCGGCCATCACGAAGTCGAGCGCCTCCTCGGCGGTGCGCAGCGCGGGTGCGAAGCCTCCCTCGTCACCGACGCCTGTGGAGTGTCCGGCGGCCAGCAGGTCGCGGCGCAGCGTGTGGAAGACCTCGCTGCCCATGCGGACGGCCTCGGCGAAGGTGTCGGCGCCCACCGGGGCGATCATGAACTCCTGGAAGTCCAGCGGATTGTCGGCGTGCGCGCCGCCGTTGACGATGTTCATCATCGGCAGCGGCAGGAGGTGGGCGTCGGCGCCGCCGAGGTGGCGGTAGAGGGGCAGGCGGCGGCCCGCCGCCGCGGCCTTGGCGGCGGCGAGCGAGACACCGAGGATCGCGTTGGCGCCGAGCCGGGACTTCGTGGCGGTGCCGTCGAGCGCGACCAGCGCGGCGTCGAGGCCCGCCTGGTCCGCGGCGTCCCGGCCGCGCACGGACGCGGCGATCTCTCCGTTCACATGGGCGACCGCGCGGTCGACGCCCTTGCCGTGCCAGCGCGCGGGATCCCCGTCGCGCAGCTCCACCGCCTCCCGGGCGCCGGTGGAGGCGCCGGAGGGGACGGCCGCGCGCCCCAGGGAGCCGTCCGTCAGGACGACGTCGACCTCGACCGTGGGGTTGCCCCGGCTGTCGATGATCCCGCGGGCGGTGACGGTCTCGATGTGGGCGTCGACGCGTGGGGCGGTCTGTGCGGACATGGTGGGTCCTCCCGTTGTCGTGTGCCGGGACCCCGGCTGCGACAGCGTTGGCGCCGGCCCCGACAGCACAAAACCATACAGCAATGCTGTGCAGTTCTGCTGTGCAGTATGGCTGTACAGTCTTGCTGTGCAGGTCAGGTGCACAGCTTTGCTGACCAACGGGGTAAAGTGCCCTATGCCCTCCTCCGAAGCCGCCGCCATCGCCGCTGAACTGCGCATCGCGACGGGCAGGCTCATCCGGCGTGTCAAGGACGAGGACCGCATCCCGCTGGGCCAGGCCGCCGTGCTCGGCGCCCTCGACCGCAACGGCCCCATGACCACCAGCGACCTCGCGGCCGACCAGCGCGTGCGCCCCCAGTCGATGGCCCGGGCGGTGGGCCTGCTCCTGGAACAGGGCCTGGTCACGCGCCGGGCGCACCCCACGGACGGCCGCAAGTCGCTGGTCGAACTGTCGGACGCGGGCCGGGCCGCACTCGAAGCCGAGCGCGGCCGCCGGGCCGGCTGGCTCGCGCAGGCCATCGCGGCCGAACTGAGCGACGAGGAAAGGGAGTTGCTGGCGCGGAGCATCGTCCTGCTGGAGCGGCTCGCCGCCCGGTAGCGGGCGGCGAGCCGACGAGCGGGGAAACGGTCACCGGGACGCCCTCCCGGAGCGTGCGGGCCGCGAGTCGACCGCCCGTAGCGGCACCCGGGTGACGGCGGGAGCGGTCAGGGTCGGGTCGACCGTCAGCCGGTACCCGCCGAGCGGCGAGGCCAGGGTGCGCAGCGCGGATTCGGACAGCCGGATCCAGGGGTGCCCCGCCCCGAGGGTGGCCGCCAGCAGGTCGGGGCGGGTGAATCCGACGGCGGTGCGGTCGCCCAGAGGGGTGCGGAACATCCGGAGCGCCACCTGCGCCGTACCCGGCCGGACGGGCACGTAGAGGGGTCCGGCCGGGCCCCGTTCCTCGGGCTCGGGGTCGTCGGCGTACTGGAACAGACACATGGGCCCTCCCTGGGGAACCACGAGTGGCGGCTGAGGCCCCGGATGCGGGGAGGTGGTCCGGGGCGCGACAACGAAGCTATCCCCGCCCCGGCTGCCCGGAGCCGCTCCGTAACGGGGCCCTGACGGCGACGGGCCGATTTCATACGCCTCGCTGACACCGGGAGGGGGCTTGACGGCCACCGAGAAAAAGATGACACTCGGAGTGCAAGTTGTTTTGTCAGTATTGGTCAAGTTATGCACCATTCACACAAGGGAGCGAGTCGTGTCTGTCCTGTACGTGTATGCCGCAGCAGGTGCAGTCGTGGGCGCCGTATGGGCCTTCGGCGCGGACATGCCGGCGTGGGAGCACGCACTGCGCGTACTCGTGATCGTGCTCTGTGTCAGCGTGGCCGCACGCCTCATCGCCCCCCGCCTCGCCCGCGCCGGCCGGGCCCCGCTCGACCGGGGACTGTTCCTTGGGCTGGTCGCGGCGAAGGTACTGCTGGTGGCCGTGGCGCTGCTCGTGGACTGGGCCGCCGGGCTGTGGTTCTCCGAACCGGGTCTGATCACCGCCGGGTTCCTGTTCGTCCTGGTGACCCTCGGCGGCCCCGTACTGCACGGCCGGCTGACGAACGGCGCTTCCCGGGCGGTCTGTTGACGGATCCGCGGCCGTCCGTGGCATCGCTGAAGACAGGCGCCCGGTGGCGGATACCCTCCCCCATGGGTGGGGGGACGAAGGGCACGGGCGGGGAACCGGACGGCCAGGACTGGAGTGCCACGCGCTCCTGGGTGGAGAAGGAGCTCGGCGGGGCGGACCGCATCGACCGTGTCGTACGGCTGAGCGGCGGCTGGACCTCGCGGATGCGCCGCCTGGACCTCAGCGGCCCGGGCGGCCCGCGCTCACTGGTCCTGAGGTCCTTCGTCAAGTCCTTCCACGTCCGGCACGCCGAGGGTCTGCTGACCCGCGAGGCGGCCGTCCTGCGTCTGCTCGGCGACACCGACGTGCCTGCTGCATCGCTCAGGGCGGTGGACGCGACGGCGCAGCACGACGCGCTCCGTGCACCCGCAGCGCGTCCTGGCCGAGTCGGTGAAGAGGGCCGCGGCCGGCCTCGGCGCCCCCGCTGGCGGACCGGCCGACCGCACCGTGCCCCGCCACGGCCGGGAGACCGGCGGGACGCTGACGGTCGGCTGGATCGGGCGCGGCGCCCTGTGGTGGAACGCCTCGGTCGACGCTGTCACATCCGGCAGGCCCGGTCGGTCCACGCTGTGAGAGGCGACGACAGACCACCGGAGGGACACCGATGAAGACCCTGCTCGTGTGTACGTCCGTTTCCCACGGCAACACCCGCCGCGTGGCACGGGCGATGGCCGAGGTGTTCGACGCGCGTGTCGTCGCGCCGCAGGAGGTGACGGCCGAGGAGGTGGCGGGGCACGACCTGCTGGGCTTCGGTTCCGGCGTCTTCGCGCAGCGGATGCACCCGGACCTGCTCCGGTTCGTGGCGGCTCTGCCGCCCTCGTCGGGGCGGGCCTTCGTGTTCGCGACGAGCGGCCTGCCGGAGCTCGCGTTCGCGCCGTTCACCCGGCCGCTGGTACGGCTCCTGACAGGCAAGGGGTACGCCGTCGAGGCCACCTTCACCTGCCGGGCGTTCGACACCTGGGCGCCGTTCCGGCTGATCGGCGGCATCAACGGACAGCGGCCCGACGCGGACGACCTGAGCGCCGCCCGCGCGTTCGCCCGACGCCTCCTGGTGTGAGAGCGCCCCGGCGGCCCGGGAACGGGCCGCCGGGGCGGCGGGCAGCGCCGTCAGGCGCGGCAGCGCAGCATCTCGAGCGGCGGGTTGGCGTGGAAGTCGGACCAGTAGTCCGCGTCGAACTCGCGCTCGCCGGCCTCCGACACCGTCAGCGGTACCCAGGTCAACTCGCCGAACCCGGCGGCCCCCAGACACTTCTCGTACACCTCGCGGCGCGGGAGGCAGGCGATGAACGACACCGGCGGGTCGAGCAGCGCCGTGGTCCGGACCTGCGGTCCGGTCTCACCCTGCACGCCGGTGAGCTCGCTGCGGAAGCCGTACCTCTCCGGGGTGGGCCCGTCGAAGCGGAAGTCGGGCGACTGGTTGAGCAGGAAGAGCTCACCGCCGGGCTTCAGGCTGCGGTGCAGGGCGCGGCACATCCGCTGCGTGGCGGCGATGTCCTCCGCGTAGTTGAGGAGCTGGACCGCCAGCGCCACGTCGAAAGGCTGCTCGACGGGCCGCAGGTCGGCCACGTCGCCGACCTCGTAGCGCACACCCAGCGGATCGCTCTCCTCCAACTGCCGTGCGACGGCGATCATTTCACCGGAAATGTCGATGCCCAGCACCTCCGCCGCACCGCGCCGCCTGAACTCCCTGCTTTGAAGTGCTCTCCTCCCTTCGCAAGCTCAGGAAGGAGATTCCCGTCTACCTTGCGGTGACAGGCTTGACGCCGCGAGTGCGCCTGTCGACTGCC
>NZ_JBIVFO010000004.1:0-119693 GCF_044748225.1 Streptomyces sp. NPDC090021
CCGTGCCCGGCGCCCGTGCCCGTCGGCCCCGCGTCCGGCGTCCCGTGCCCGGGGCCGACGGCCGGTGCCGGCCCGGCCGGTGCCGCGGGCTCAGCCGTGCCAGGACCGCCACAGCGCCGCGTACGCCCCGTCCGCCGCGACCAGCTCGTCGTGCGAGCCGAGTTCGCTGATCCGGCCGCCCTCGACCACCGCGATCACGTCGGCGTCGTGGGCCGTGTGCAGCCGGTGGGCGATGGCGATGACCGTACGGCCGTCCAGCACCCGGGCCAGCGAGCGCTCCAGGTGCCGTGCCGCCCGCGGGTCCAGCAGCGACGTGGCCTCGTCCAGCACCAGGGTGTGCGGATCCGCCAGTACCAGCCGGGCCAGCGCCACCTGCTGGGCCTGCGCCGGGGTGAGCGCCGTACCGCCGGAACCCACCTCGGTGTCCAGGCCGTCCTTCAGGGCCCGCGCCCAGCCGTCCGCGTCCACCGCGCCCAGCGCCGCCCACAGCTCGGCGTCCTCGGCACCCGTCCGCGCGAGACGCAGGTTGTCGCGCAGCGATCCCACGAAGACGTGGTGCTCCTGGTTGACCAGGGCCACGTGCTCGCGGACCCGCTCCGCGGGCATCCGCGACAGCCGGGCCCCGCCGAGGGTGACCGCGCCGGCGCGGGGCTCGTAGATGCCTGCGAGCAGCCGTCCCAGGGTGGACTTGCCCGCGCCCGAGGGGCCGACCAGCGCCATCCGGGTGCCCGGCGGCACCGCCATCGACACCTGGTGCAGGACGTCCACACCCTCCCGGTAGCCGAAGCGGACGTCCTGGGCCCGCACGTCCCGGCCGTCGGGCGCCACCTTTGCGTCCCCCGCGTCCGGTTCGATCTCCCGCACGCCCACCAGACGGCCCAGCGACACCTGGGCGATCTGCAGCTCGTCGTACCAGCGCAGGATCAGGCCGATCGGATCGACCAGCATCTGCGCCAGCAGCGCGCCCGTGGTCAGCTGCCCCACCGACATCCAGCCCTGCATCACGCAGTAGCCGCCGATCAGCAGCACCGAGCCGAGGATCGTCACGAAGGTGACGTTGATGACGGGGAACAGGACGGTCCGCAGGAACAGCGTGTACCGCTCCCACGCCGTCCACTCCTTGATCCGGCGCTCCGACCGGGCGATCCGCTCCGGCCCCAGCCGGTGCGCCTCGACCGTGCGGCCGGCGTCGACCGTCTCGGTGAGCACGGCCGCGACCGCGGCGTAGCCCGCCGCCTCCGAGCGGTACGCCGACGGCGCGCGCCGGAAGTACCAGCGGCAGCCGATCACCAGCACCGGCAGCGCGACGAGCGCGGCCAGCGCCAGCGGCGGTGCCGTCACCGCCAGGGCGCCGAACAGCAGTCCCGCCCACACCACGCCGATGGCCAGTTGCGGCACGGCCTCCCGCATCGCGTTCGCCAGCCGGTCGATGTCGGTGGTGATCCGCGCCAGCAGATCGCCGGTACCGGCCCGCTCCAGCACGCCCGGCGGCAGCCCCACCGACCGCACCAGGAAGTCCTCGCGCAGGTCGGCGAGCATCTCCTCGCCCAGCATCGCCCCGCGCAGCCGTACCAGCCGCACGAAGCAGGTCTGTACGGCGAGCGCCAGCGCGAACAGCACCACCATCCGCTCCAGATGCAGCTCGCGCGCCCCCGCCGCGAGATCGTCCACGACCCGGCCCAGCAGGTACGGGCCGACCATGGAGGCGATCACCGCGACCGCGTTGACGCCGACCAGCAGCAGGAAGGCCCGCCGGTGGCGCCGGAACAGGTCGCGCACATAGCCCCGTACGGTCGCCGGCGTGCCCACGGGCAGGGTGGCGGCCGTCTCGGGGGCCGCCGGGTCGTACTCCGGCGGCGCCACGCCGATCATGCGGATTCCTCGATCTCTGTGAGTGCTTCTTCCAGCCCTGTCATTCCTGTCATGCCGAGCCCGGCGAGCCGCTGCTCCTCGTCCGTCTCGCGGGTGACGACCGCCCGGTAGCGCGGTTCGCGGTGCAGCAGCTCGCGGTGGGTCCCGACGGCCGAGACCGCGCCGTCGTCGATGAGCACGACCCGGTCCGCGCGGTCCAGCAGCAGCGGGGAGGACGCCAGGACGACCGTGGTCCGCCCCGTCCGCAGGGCCGCGATCCCGTCCGCGATCCGTGCCTCGGTGTGCGAGTCGACCGCGGAGGTCGGCTCGTCGAGCACGAGTACCTCCGGGTCGGTGACCAGGGACCGGGCCAGCGCCAGGCGCTGGCGCTGGCCCCCGGACAGCGACCGTCCGCGCTCGGTGATCCGGGCGTCCATCGGGTCGTCCACCCCGTCCGGCGCGGACTGCAGCAGCGCGTCCAGTACATCGGTGCACTGGGCGGCGGCCAGGGCGGCGTCCGGGCCGACCGACCCGGACGCCGGTACGTCGAACAGATCGCGCAGCGTTCCCGACAGCAGCACCGGATCCTTGTCCTGTACGAGGACCAGCCTGCGGGCGGTGTCCAGTTCGAGTTCGTCCAGCGCGACCCCGCCGAGAAGCACCGAAGGAGCGTCCTTCGCCTCCCGGCCCGCTCCGTCGTCGCCGTCCCGGTCCCCGGCCCGCTCGTCCACGGGGTGGCCGCCGAGGCGTTCCGCCAGCCGGCCCGCCAGATCCGGGTCCCCGCAGACGACGGCGGTGAACCGGCCGGAGGGCGCCAGCAGTCCGGTCCTCGGGTCGTAGAGGTCCCCGCCCGCGGCGGGCTCTCCGACCGGCTCGGCCGGTGCGGAGCGCTCCGCCGGATCCGTCCGGGTCAACGACAGCACCCGGGCGGCCCGTTGCGCGGAGGGACGCGAGAAGGAGTACGCCATCGCGATCTCCTCGAAGTGCCGCAACGGGTAGAGCAGGGTGGCCACCGCGCTGAAGGCCGCGACGAGTTCGCCCACCGCGATGCGCCCCTCCAGGGCCAGCGAAGCGCCGTACCAGACGACCGTGATCAGCAGCAGGCCCGGCAGCACCACCTGGATCGCGGAGATCAGCGCCCACATCCGGGCGCTGCGCACCGCGGCCTTGCGGACCTCCTGCGAAGCCTCGCGGTACCGGCCGAGGAACAGCTCCTCGCCGCCGATGCCGCGCAGCACACGCAGGCCGGCGACGGTGTCCGAGGCCAGCTCGGTCGCCCTGCCCGCCTTCTCCCGCTGGACGTCGGCGCGTCGGGTGGCACGTGGCAGCAGCGGCAGCGCCGCCAGGGCGATCAGCGGCACCCCGACGGCCACGACCACGCCGAGCTCGGGGGCGTAGAAGACCAGGCCGACGCAGACGAGGACGACGGCGAAGACGGCGGCGAGGAAGCGGGAGACCGCCTCGACGAACCATCCGATCTTCTCTACGTCGCCGGTGGACACCGCGACCACCTCGCCCGCGGCGACCCGGCGGGTCAGGGCGGAGCCCAGCTCGGCGGTCTTGCGGGCGAGGAGTTGCTGCACACGGGCGGCGGCGGTGATCCAGTTGGTGACGGCGGTGCGGTGGAGCATGGCGTCGCCGACCGAGATGGCGACGCCGATCAGGACGAGCAGGCCGCCGACGAGCAGAAGCCGCTTCGGCTCGCGGTCGACGACCGCGTCGACCCCCAGGCCCACGGCGTACGGCAGTCCGGCGACGCCGCCGAAGTGCAGCATGCCCCAGCACAGGCTCTTGAGCTGTCCGCCGAGCTGGCCACGCCCCAGCCACAGGAGGAAACGGGGGCCCGAACGAGCGTCTGGTACTCCCGGATCCGGATACGGAAGATCGCTGATCTGCATGACGCCCCATGACTGGTCGAGTGGTCCAAACCGTGCAAGGTTCGCCTTACGGACCGGGGGCGGGCAATTGATTTTCCGTCCGCCGGGGGCCGGGGGGAAGGGGTTTGCGCACGCCGACGCCCGCCCGCCCAGTGACGGCGTACGTCGACCAGGATGTCCTCGCCCTGTGCCTGCCCGTTGAGCGAGGTCCCGGCGGCGCGGAAGACCACCTCCCGCCGGCGGCCGCGGGCGTAGGAGAGGACCGCGGAGATGTCGTCGATGTCCTCGGCGATCACCACGACCTGGGGCACGAAGCGGTAGGGGGAGGCGTAGCGGACCAGGTCGGAGACCTTCCACAGCACCTTCTCGGCGCCCACCAGCTCCGTCAGCTCGCTCCGGAGTGGTTCCGGCGTCCCGGCCGCCCGGTGCGGGGGGACCCGGTCGGGGGAAGGGTCGCCGATGTCGCGCGGGCGCAGGGCCCCCGGCTCCGGTTCCAGCAGCGGCATGTGCGACCCCTCGCCTCGGTGCGGCCCCCGAGTGGCCCCATCAGCAGGTGCGCTCCGACGGGGCGTCCGACAGGGCGTTCAGCAGACCGCCGAGCACCTCACGCTGGTCGGCGGTCAACGGAGCCAGGATCTCCTCTGCGGCGTCGGTCCGCGCGTTGCGCAGACGGCGCAGCGTGGCGCGGCCGGTGTCGGTGAGCTCGATCCTGATGACGCGGCGGTTCGCCGGGTCGGGCACGCGCCGTACGCACTCGGCCGCCTCCAGGCCGTCGACGAGGGTGGTCACCGCGCGGGGGACGACCTCCAGCCGGGCGGCGAGGTCCGCCATCCGTGGCGGCTGCTCCCCCTCGTAATGCGAGACGAGGCGCAGCAGCCGACTCTGGGCGGGAGTGATCCCGAGCGGCACCATGTGGCGTTTCTGGATCCGGTGGAGCCTGCGCGTCAGGCGCAGGAGCTGTTCGGCGAGGAGGCGATCGGTGTCGGAGGCGGAGCTCATGCGGGAACGATATCAGGACACCGTTCATTGTGAGTATAGGTAACAATGACCTATGCTCTCATGGTGCCGGCTCGTCCGGGCCGGCACCGCGAGGAGCCCCACCGCTCCGCCGAAGCCCCGACCACCGCCCCCGACCCCCGAGAGGGTGCCCATGCCACACGACGAACCGAAGTGGACCCCATCGAAAGACCCCCTTGATCCGACCCGGCCCGCCCCGGCGGAGCAGCCCCGGGAGCTGCGCCGGATCGTCGCGCTGTTCCGGCCCTACCGCGGCCGGCTCGCCGTGGTCGGCCTGCTCGTCTGCGCCTCCTCGCTGGTCGGCGTCGCCTCGCCGTTCCTGCTCAAGGAGATCCTCGACGTCGCGATCCCCCAGGGCCGCACCGGGCTGCTCAGCCTGCTCGCGCTCGGCATGATCCTCACCGCCGTCGTCACCAGCGTCTTCGGCGTGCTGCAGACCCTGATATCCACCACCGTGGGCCAGCGCGTCATGCACGACCTGCGCACCGCCGTCTACGCGCAGCTCCAGCGGATGCCGCTGGCCTTCTTCACCCGGACCCGTACCGGAGAAGTGCAGTCCCGCATCGCCAACGACATCGGCGGCATGCAGGCCACCGTCACCTCGACCGCGACCTCGCTCGTCTCCAACCTGACGGCCGTCATCGCCACCGTGGTCGCCATGCTCGCGCTCGACTGGCGGCTCACCCTGGTCTCCCTGCTCCTGCTGCCCGTCTTCGTGTGGATCAGCCGGCGGGTCGGGCACGAGCGCAAGAGGATCACGACGAAGCGCCAGAAGCAGATGGCCGCCATGGCCGCGACGGTCACCGAGTCGCTCTCGGTCAGCGGCATCCTCCTCGGCCGCACCATGGGCCGTTCCGAGTCCCTCACCGCCGCGTTCTCCGCCGAGTCCGAGAAGCTCGTCGACCTCGAAGTGCGCTCCAGCATGGCGGGGCGCTGGCGGATGTCCACCATCGGCATCGTCATGGCCGCCATGCCCGCACTGATCTACTGGGCCGCCGGCATCGCCCTCCAGACCGGTGCCCCCTCCCTCTCCGTCGGTACCCTCGTCGCCTTCGTCACCCTCCAGCAGGGACTCTTCCGGCCCGCCGTGAGCCTGCTGTCGACCGGTGTGCAGATACAGACCTCGCTCGCGCTGTTCGCCCGCATCTTCGAGTACCTCGACCTGCCGGTGGACATCACCGAGCGCGCGGACCCGGTCCGTCTGGACCGCGCCAAGGGTGAGGTCGCCCTGGAGGACGTGTACTTCACCTACGACTCCGAGAACGGCCCGACCCTCACGGGGATCGACATCACCGTCCCGGCCGGCGGCTCGCTCGCCGTGGTCGGCCCCACGGGCTCCGGGAAGAGCACCCTGAGCTACCTCGTGCCCCGGCTCTACGACGTCACCGGTGGACGGGTCGCCATCGACGGGGTGGACGTGCGCGACCTCGACTTCGACTCGCTGGCCCGCTCCGTCGGAGTGGTGTCCCAGGAGACCTACCTCTTCCACGCCTCCGTCGCGGACAACCTGCGCTTCGCCAAGCCGGACGCCACCGACGAGGAGATCGCCGAGGCGGCCCGCGCCGCCCAGATCCACGACCACATCGCGTCCCTGCCCGACGGCTACGACACCCTGGTCGGTGAGCGCGGCTACCGCTTCTCCGGGGGCGAGAAGCAGCGGCTCGCCATCGCCCGCACCATCCTCAGGGACCCTCCGGTGCTCATCCTCGACGAGGCCACCAGCGCCCTCGACACCCGTACCGAGCACGCCGTTCAGCAGGCCATCGACCACCTGTCCGCGGGCCGCACCACCATCACCATCGCGCACCGGCTGTCCACCGTGCGCGACGCCGACCAGATCGTGGTCCTCGACGGCGGGCGCATAGCCGAGCGCGGCACCCACGAGGAGCTCCTGAAGGCGGACGGCCGGTATGCGGCCCTCGTCCGGCGGGACCGGGATGCCGCGCTCGCCCCCGAGCCGCCGGAGGATGCGCAGCTGGCACCGGTGAAGGTGTGACCGTATGACCGTATGACCGGCGCGCGAGCTGAATGTCGGGAAAGATGCGGTCTGCGGGTTAGCGTTCCGGCATGAGTCCTGCGTACCGGCCGCCCCGGCGCCGATCCCGGCTCACCCGCCGGGGCCGACTGGCGCTCTTCCTCGGCGTGCTGCTCACTCTCGGTGCAGTCGTTCTGATCCCGGTCCTGCGAGGTGGGGCGGGGCCTGAGGAGCCGCGCCGGCTGACGATCCCCGAGGGCTGGCGCGCGTCGCAGGTGTACGCAGCGGTGGACCGCGAACTGAAGCTTCCGCCGGGATCCGCGAAGTCGGCCGCGCTCGCCGTGGCCCCGGCGCTGCCCGCGGAGGCCAAGGGGAACCCGGAGGGGTACCTCTTCCCGGCGACGTACCCGGTGACCTCGAAGACCACCCCGGCCACGCTGCTCGCCCACATGGTGCGCACGGCCAACGAGAAGCTCGCCACCAAGGCGGTGGCCGACGGCGGCAAAGCGCACGGAATGACCCCGTACCAGACGGCGACGATGGCCAGCGTCATCGAGGCGGAGGCCGAGAGCCGCGCCGACATGGGCAAGGTCGCCCGGGTGGTGCACAACAGACTGGCGAAGTCGATGCCGCTCCAGATGGACTCCACCATCAACTACGCGCTGAACCGCAACACCGTCGACACCACGCTGAGCGACACACGGATCGACAGCCCCTTCAACACCTACGAACGCCAGGGCCTCCCGCCCACCCCGATCGACAACCCGGGCCTGGAGGCCATGGCGGCGGCCGTCGCCCCCACACCGGGCGACTGGCTGTACTTCGTCACCGTCAAGCCGGGGGACACCCGCTTCTCGGCGACGTACGAGGAGCACAAGAAGCACGTGGCGGAGTTCAACAGGCACCGCGCCCGCGCGGGTACGCACGGCGGGTGACGCCGGCCGCCGCGGGGGGCCGCCCGAGCGTCAGGGCGCCGGCACGGCGGCCCGTTCGCGGGACAGCAGGCGGCGGATCTCGCGGACGGCCGCCCCTCCCGCGCGGTTGGCGCCGATGGTCGATGCCGACGGGCCGTAGCCGACCAGGTGGATCCGCTCGTCCCGTACCGCCCGGGTCCCCTCGACGCGGATGCCGCCGCCCGGCTCGCGCAGGCGCATCGGCGCCAGGTGGTCGACGGCCGCGCGGAACCCGGTGGCCCACAGGATGACGTCCGCGTCCACCCGGCTGCCGTCGGCCCAGGCGGCGCCGGTGGGGGTGATCCGGTCGAACACGGGCAGGCGGTTCAGGACGCCCGAGGCCAGACCGGCCCGGACGGCCTCGTTCAGTGGGAGGCCCGTCACGCTGACCACGCTCTGCGGCGGGAGCCCCCGGCGTACCCGCTCGTCCACCAGGGCCACGGCGGCCCGCCCCTCGGCCTCGCCGAAGCCTCCGTCGCGGAAGACCGGGGGCCGCCGCGTCACCCAGACGGTCCCCGCCGCCACCTCGGAGATCTCCAGCAGGTGCTGGACCGCAGACGTGCCCCCGCCCACGACGATCACCCGCAGGCCGGAGAACTCCTGCGGCCCCGGGTAGTCCGCGGTGTGCAGTTGCCGGCCGCGAAACGTCTCCTGCCCCGGGTAGCGCGGCCAGAAGGGGCGGTCCCAGGTCCCGGTGGCATTGATCAGGGCCCGCGTCGACCACACGCCGGCCGATGTCTCCACGCGCAGCCGCCCGCCGTCCCCCTCGCGTACGGACGACACGTCCACCGGGCGCCGCACCCGCAGGCCGAAGCGGTCCTCGTAGGCGGCGAAGTACTCCGCGATCACCTCCGACGAGGGCCGCGACGGGTCGGCGCCGGTCAGCTCCATGCCGGGCAGGGCGTGCATGCCGTGGACCCTGCCGTAGGTGAGCGAGGGCCAGCGGAACTGCCAGGCCCCGCCCGGGCGGGGCGCGTGGTCGAGGACCACGTGGTCAAGCCCCGCCCGCGTCAGGTGGTACGCGCTCGACAGGCCCGCCTGCCCGGCGCCGACGACCACCACGTCCACGTCCGCCACTGTGCCCGCGTACCCGCCGCCCGTGCTCCGCATCAGATCGTTCACGGTTCTACCAACTCGCGGAGGTCGCGGGATCTTCCCGCCGCTACGCCCCCGGGGCTCCGGCGGGCCCGCGCAACGTGGCCAGGACCGGCCGGTCGGGCTGGAGTGTGAGGCCCCGGGCAGGCCCCCGGCCCGCCGGCTCCCGCCGTCCAGGTGGAACCGCTGCCCCAGGACAGCCGGCACGAGCGCGACCTCCACCAGCGTGAACCGCGCCCCGGCAGGCCCGCGGCCCGCCGCCGAAGGGGAACCAGGCGTGTCCGGGCACCCGGTGCGGGGCGTCGTCGTCCCACCGCCCGGGGCGGAAGGTCGCCGGGGCGGGGAACCACCACCGGTCGCGGTGCACCGACCAGGGGCCGGTCCACACCGAGGTCCCCGTGGGCACCGGGCGCACGCCGAGGGCCCGAAGGTCTTGTTCGATCATGCGGTGGGCCGGCTGCGCCGGCAGCCGCAGTGGGTGGCCTGGTGGCGGCGGCTCGTACACGAGACGGCAGCGACCAGGGCGTCTCCGGGACTCCGGGGGGCCGAGGACACCATCAGCGAGGCAGCGTGACGAGCCCCATCTCATAGGCGGTGATGACGAGCTGGACGCGGTCGCGGGCGCCCAGTTTGGTGAGCAGCCGTGACACGTGCGACTTGGCGGTGGCCACGGTGATGAAGAGATCCTCTGCGATCTCGGTGTTCGACCGGCCGCGTCCGACCAGGGTCAGCACTTCCCGTTCCCGTTCGGTGATGCCTGCGACCGGCTGTGGGGAGCGCTCCGGGACGGCCGCGGGGCGCCCGATGAAGTCGGCGATCAGACGGCGCGTCACACCCGGGGCGATCAGTGCCTCGCCGGCCGCGACCACGCGGACCGCCGCGAGGATGTCGTCCAGCGCCATGTCCTTGACCACGAAGCCGCTCGCGCCGGCCCGGAGCGCGCCGTAGACGTGGTCGTCCTCGTCGAAGGTGGTCAGGACGAGGACGCGTGTGGCCTCCGGGCCGGCTGTGATCAGGCGGGTGGCCTCGATGCCGTCCATGCCGGGCATCCGGATGTCCATCACCACGACATCGGGACTCACGTCCCTGACCAGTCGGACGGCCTCGGCACCGTTGGCGGCTTCACCGACGACCTCCAGGTCGGGGTGGTCGGCCATGAGTACGCGCAGCCCGGACCGAACCAGCGGCTGGTCGTCGACGAGCAGGATCCGGACGGTCATCGGGCCTCCACCGGGACTCCGGCGGGTGCGGGCAGCGGCAGCCGGGCCGCCACCCGGAAGCCGCCCTCGGGGCGCGGTCCGGCGCTGAGGCGGCCGTGCAGCAGGCCGACCCGCTCCCGCATCCCGATGATGCCGAAGCCGTGGGTCGAGCCGTTCCCGGTGGCGCCGCGCCCGTCGTCGACGACCTCCACGCACAGTTCTTCGTCTCCGTAGTCGATGGCCACTCGGCAACGCCCGCTGCCTGCATGGCGCACCACGTTGGTCAGCGCCTCCTGCACGATGCGGTAGGCGGACAGGTCGATGTCGGCCGGCAGAGGCCGCTGCTCTCCGCTGCGGCGCACGTCGACGCGTACCCCCGCGTCCGCGGTCGCTGCCGCCAGCTGTTCGACGTCCGCCAGCCCCGGCGAGGGCGCAAGCGGCGGTGACTGCTCCGAGGCGGTCGCGCCCCGGTCGGCCTGACGGAGCGAGACCAGCGTGCGCCGAAGGCCCGACAGGGTCTCTCTGCTGGTGGCCTCGATGGCGCGCAGGGCTTCGCACGCCTCCGCCGGCTGGGTCTGGATGACGCGGCTGCCCACACCGGCCTGGATGGCGATGATGCCGATGCTGTGCGCGACCATGTCGTGGAGCTCTCGTGCGATGCGCAGCCGTTCGGCGGTCACGGCCTCGGCCACCTCCTGTGCGCGTAGCGCCACGGCGTGCTCGCGGCGCTCGCGGCTGAGCAGACCGGCCATGCAGGACGCGGCCATCGCCAGGAGGGCGATCACCCCGTTGACGGTCAGGTTGTCCCCGTGCGCGAAGCCGCCGATCACCAGGAGTTGCACGACGAAGGACACGGCCACGGCCATGATCGAAACGCGCCGCGTGCAGGTGGCGACGATGAAGCCCAGTACGAGGTCCACCGCCAGGTACGACAGGAACTGGCCCTGGTACGACGCCGCCAGGCCCTCATGAACGGAGCCGGGTGTGCCCACCACCACGGCGGTGGATCCGAAGAGTGCCATGGCCAGAGCCAGCTGCGGCTTCCGTCGCACCACGCCGACGAGCAGGCTCACGGCCAGCAGTGAACCGACAGCGTGGACCGTGCCCGACGCCCGCGTCGCGACCCCCACCAGCAGACCCACCATGAGGAGGTAGGAGGCACCCCCCGCCCAGGCCACGCCCTTCATTCTCGTCATCGGTGGTGTGCCCTCTCGGGGGCGGGGCCTCGGTGTGCAACGCACGCGGGCACCGGAGTGATCGTTACGGGGTTCACGCCGCGAGACTAACCCGCCACCGTCCGCTTGGCATCGGCCTGGGGACGTACGCCCACGGGCTCATGCGCCCGCACGATTGCCACCCACGGCCCCGTGCCCGGGCGGAGTCCTCCCGGCAGTGTGGGTGTCGTGATCGAAGTCAACGAACTCACCAAGCGCTACGGCGGCAAGACGGCCGTCGACCATCTGTCCTTCACCGTGCGGCCGGGCCAGGTCACCGGGTTCCTCGGCCCCAACGGAGCCGGCAAGTCCACCACCCTGCGGATGATCCTCGGCCTGGACGCGCCCACCACCGGCAGCGCCACCGTCAGCGGCGTCCCATTCCACCACCACCCGCGCGGACTGCGGCGCGTCGGCGCCCTCCTCGACGCCGGACAGGTCCACGGCGGACGCAGCGCCGCTGCCCACCTGTCCGCCCTGGCCCGCAGCAACGGCATCCCGCGGCGCCGGGTGGACGAGGTGCTCCAGGAAGTGGGGCTGACCGAGGCGGCGACCCGCCGCATCGGCGGCTTCTCCCTCGGCATGAAACAGCGCCTCGGCATCGCCACCGCCCTGCTGGGCGACCCGCCCGTGCTCATGTTCGACGAGCCGATCAACGGCATGGACCCGGAGGGCGTGCTCTGGGTACGTCGGCTCTTCCGTCGCCTGGCCGCCGAGGGGCGCACGGTCTTTCTCTCCAGCCACCTGATGTCGGAGATGGAGAACACGGCCGACCAGCTGGTCGTCATCGGCCGGGGCCGCCTCATCGCCGCCGAGCCGCTACGGGACTTCGCGGCCCGTAGCACCCGTAGCAGCGTCGTGGTCGGGACACCGCAGGCTGCCGAGCTGACAGCCGTGCTGACCGCGGCGGGCGCCTCGGTCGAACAGGAGGGCTCGGCGGGCGCCGAGAAGCTCGCCGTGACGGGGCTCCCGGCGGACCGGATCGGAGCGCTCGCCTTCGAGAACCGCATCCGGGTGGACGAGCTGACCACGCGTACCGCCTCACTGGAGGCGGCCTTCATGGAACTCACCGCCGACAGCGTCGAATACCTGGCAGGACAGCCCCGATGACCACACTCGCCCCCGTCCCCCCGACCACCCCCGTCGCCGCGCCGACCGCCCGCTTCCGCGACCTCGTCGCCTCCGAGTGGATCAAGATGAGGTCCCTGCGCTCCACCCCGTGGACGATCGCACTCACCGTCCTGTTCGTCATCGGGTCCACCGCCGTGGCCACGCTGACGGACAAGGCCGCGCGCTCCGGCCCCACCGGTTTCCGGCCCTACGACGCCTTCCCGGCGGCCGGCTACTGGACGCTGATGCTCGTCGCCGCCAGCATGGGCGCCCTCACCGTAGTGAGCGAATACAGCAGCGGACTGATCCGCACCACCACCGTGGCCGTCCCTGCCCGCGGCTCGGTCGTGCTGGCGAAGGCAGCCGTCACCGCCGCACTGTGGACCGCGGTCGGCACGGTCGTCTCCACCGGTTCCTTCCTGGTCTCCCAGGCCATCCTGGACGGGCACCATGCCGGTGTTCCGATCACCCATCCCGGGGTGTTCCGGGCGGTGGTGGCATCCGCGTTGCTGGCTCCGGTCTGCGCCCTGGTCGGTCTGGGCCTCGGCGTTCTGCTGCGGCATGCCGCCGGGACCATGGTCACCAGCGTCTTCACCCTGCTGATGCTGCCCACCATGTTCTCGGAGAGCAACCGCTGGTCGGCGGAGATCAAACACGCCCTGGTGTCGGCCGCCTGGAATCGCCTGGTCCAAACCTGGGAGCCGGACCCCGGATCCCTGGGCTACTCCGCCACGGTCCCCGGCTCCTGGATCGTGTACACGCTCTGGCCGCTGACCACGGTCGCACTCGCGGTGCTCGTCGTGAGGCGCCGCGACGTGTGAGCGTGCCTGCAGAGAGCCCCGGAGTGATCACGTTTCCGCAGGTGGCCGTTTGCGAAAGTCCTCTCGAAGCCCGTGCGTTGTGCGCGGCGCTGTGGCGCCCGCCGGCAGCGCCTGTCGCACCAGGACGAGGGCGTTCCCGTTCCCGAGATCGCGAAGAAGCTCTCCATCGAGGTCGGGAAGAACGCGGGCAACTCACCCTCGGTCGCCTCGCCGTACCGGGCGCTCGCGGAAGCCGAGGCCGCCGCGACGGACGATGGCCTGCCGCTGCGGCCCAAGCCCGCCCGTATCCGCCGGCCCGGGGAACCTCTCACCCCCGAGGAGAACGACCTGCGCGAACGGCTTGGCGCCGGTCGCGCGCCGCGAGCAGTCCGCATACGGCGGCGGCCCGCAGGGGCCACCGGCACGGGCCGCCGCCGAGGGTGCCCGGGTGCAGGGGCGCGGGCACGCGGCAGGGTGACAGCCGCGCCCGCAGGGCGCCAGAGCCCGGGCCCGCCCGTCCGGGGCGGGCCCGCTGCGGTGCTCCGTCAGCCGGTCGCGCGCGCGGCCCGCGACGCCGCGCGTGCGCTCAGCCACGCGTACGCGGCGTCCGCGCTGAACTCCGGCTGCCCGCCCCGGAAGAGGAGCCCGGCGGAGGCGAAGGCCGGGTCGTCGGCGATGTCCGCCGCGTACGGCACCACCACGCAGCTCATGCCCGCGGCCCGGGCCGCCCGCGCCCCCGGAGCCGCGTCCTCCACGACCACGCAGTCGGCCGGCTCGGCGCCCAGCCGGCGGGCCGCCTCCAGGAACACGTCCGGGGCGGGCTTGCCCCGTGCGACCTCCTCGGCGGACACCACCGTGGTCAGCGACGCGGCCAGCCCGGTGCCCGCCAGGACGGCGTCGATCGCCTCGCGCGAGGAACCGGAGGCCACGGCCATCGGCACCCCTTCGGCGTACAGCCGCTCGACGAGCCCCCGCATCTGCGGGAAGACCTCGGTCCGGGTGCGCGCGAGTTCGAGGTAGGCGGCGTTCTGCTCGGCGAGCAGCTGTTCGACGGGGGTCGGGATCCCGTAGCGGTCCTTGAGGATCTCCAGGGTCTCCAGCGTGCCGATGCCGATGAAGCGGGAGTGCTGTTCCCACGTGAAGTCGGGGACGCCGTGCCGCTCCAGCGTGCGACGCCCGGACTCGTAGTAGTTCGGCTCGCTGTCCACGAGGGTGCCGTCGAGATCGAATATGACGGAAATCATCCGCTGTGCCCGTCCTGCCTGTCGAGTCCTGTTCCGATGATCCTGTCAGGTTCTGCGGGCATTGCGCCCCACGGATTCGACCAGCGGCAGCAGCCGGTGCGGGACCCGCTCGCGCAGGGCCACCTCCGTGCGGGTGCGGACCACGCCCGGGAGCCGGATCAGCCGCTGGATCACGTCCTCCAGGTGCTCGTTGTCCCGGGCCGCCACGCGGGTCAGCAGGTCCCCGCCGCCCGTGATCGAGAAGGCCTCGATGATCTCCGGTACGGCGGCCAGGGCATCGCCCACGTCGTCCAGATGGCCCTGGGTGACCTCGATGTGCACGAAGGCCAGCACCGGATGGCCCAGCGCGGCGGGGGAGAGCACCGGCCCGGTCCCGGTGATCACGCCTGTGCGCTCCAGCCGGTCCAGCCGGGCCTGGAGGGTGCCGCGCGCCACACCGAGGATCCGGGCGTACTCACGGACGCTGGTGCGCGGCTGCTCGATCAGCAGGCGCAGGATTCTGGTGTCGAGCTCGTCCACCGCCATGCCCGGACTTTACCAACGGCATAGTTCACGGCGATCAATCCCGGCCGCCCGCCGACCCGGTGCGCAGCGGGGGCTGCCCCCGGTAGGCCAGACCCGTGACCAGTACCACGGCGGCGGTCGGCAGCAAGAGCCAGCCCACCGGGCACCCGGCCCGGATCAGCAGGGCCCCGGCGAACCCCCCGGCGAACATGGCGAGGACCGACAGGCCGCGCAGTCGCCAGCCGGCCGACCTGTATCCGTACACGGCGTCGCGCCCCATGGCGGAACCACCGAGGAAGGCGGTCATGGACCGGGTGACCAGGGTCGTCGGCACACCGGGCACGTTGGCCCGCATGATCGTGGTGTTGCGCAGGCCCATCGCCAGCGCCAGGACCGCGGTCACCGCCAGGTGCCGCGGGGTCGGCGACCCGTACTGCGGCGCCAGCCCCCACGCCGCCACCGCGGCGGCCAGGACCAGCCCGGCCTCAAGGAGGAGGCCCATGACGAACCAGCGTCGGCCCCGGGCCTCCACCACGGCCTCCAGATGGGAGCCGCAGACCACCCCGACGACGAACGCGGCCAGCGAGATCCCGGCGGGCAGCGCCGCCAGCCTGCCCGCCTGCGCGGCGCCGAAGGCCAGGAACAGCACGTTCCCGGTCTGCATCGCCGTGAAGGCGGGCCCGAGCGCGAGCAGGCTGACCGCTTCGATCACCCCGGTCACCGCGGTCAGGGCGACCATCAGCGCCGGCATGCGCGGCGGAAGCAGCGAACCGGCCGTTCGCGCGGCCCTCCGGTCCTCGTCCATGACGCCCGACAGTGACACGCCCGCCGCGTCCTCCCGCGTCGACATGCCGGAAGGCATAAGGTCCGGAGCGTGAGTGACCTGATGCTGGTGAGGCACGGCGAGACCGCGTGGAGTGCCGACGGGCGCCACACCGGGCGCACCGACATCCCGCTGACCGCGCGCGGCGTCGAGGAGGCCATCTGCCTGGCCCCCTTCTTCCAGGACCGGCGGCCCGCCCTGGTCCTGACCAGCCCGCTGCGCCGGGCCGTGGCCACCGCCGAGCTCGCCGGGCTCCCGGGTGCCGGCATCGACTCCGACCTGTACGAGTGGGACTACGGCGGCTACGAGGGCATCACCACCGTGGAGATCCACAAGGCCACGCCCGACTGGTCCCTGTGGACCCACGGAGTCCCGCCCGGCGACGCCGAGCACCCCGGCGAGAGGGCCGCCCAGGTGGGCGCACGCGCGGACCGGGTCCTGGCCCGGGTCGCCCCCGTGCTCCGCGCGGACGACGGCGACGTCGTGCTCGTCGCCCACGGCCACTTCCTGCGCGTCCTGACGGCCCGCTACCTGAGGCTGGAGCCCGAGCACGGCCGGCTCTTCCTGCTGCGCACGGGCACCGTCAGCACGCTCTCGACGGAACACGGCCTCCCGGTGGTCGCGGGCTGGAACACCCGCCCCTGACGCCGGCCCTCTCGCCTCGCGCACCGGGGCCGCCTGCGTGAACATGCGTACATGAGCCATGAAGGTGCGGCTGAAGGCCCCGGGACGCCCACCCGGGAAGCGGGGCTCAAGGCCAACGCGATCGGATTCCTCGACGCGCTCGTCATCGGCCTGAACTCGACCTCGCCGGCCTACTCCCTGGCCGCCGTCCTCGGGCCGATCGTGGCCCTGGTCGGGATCTACGCGCCCGGCGTCATCCTGGCCTCCTTCGTGCCGATGCTGATGATCGCCGCCGCCTTCTACTACCTGAACAAGGTCGACCAGGACTGCGGGACCACGTTCTCCTGGGTGACCCGGTCCATGGGCCCGTGGGCCGGGTGGCTCGGCGGCTGGGCGATCGCCATGACCGGCGTGCTCGTCATCGGCTCGCTCGCGGACGTCGCCGTCAACTTCGGACTGCTCGCCTTCGGACTGGACGACTGGGCCGCGAACGCCTGGATCCGGCAGGGCCTGACCGTCGCCGTGATCCTGGCCATGACCGCGATCTGCGTCATCGGCACCGAGCTGTCGGCCCACCTCCAGGACATCCTCATCCTCGCCCAGGTCTTCTTCCTCCTGACGTTCGCGGTGGTCGCCATCTACCGCGTCTACGCCGGCACCAGCAGCCTGGAGGAGATCGAGCCGAGCATCAGCTGGCTCAACCCCTTCGGCGCCGGCGGCGCCGCCCTCACCGGCGGACTGCTGCTCGGCGTGTTCATGTACTGGGGCTGGGAGTCCGCGGTCAACCTCACCGAGGAGGTCGAGAACTCCGCGACGGCGCCCGGCAAGGCCGGCATCTGGTCGACGATCATCCTCCTGGTCACCTACCTGTCCGTCTGCATCGCGGTCGTCGGTTACGCGGGCACCGTCTTCCTCGCCGAGAACGCCGCCGAGGAGGAGGCCATCTTCGCCGTGCTCGCCCACGAGGTCATGGGCGGCTGGGACTGGATGGTGCTCCTCGCCGTCTGCACCTCCGCACTCGCCTCGACGCAGACCACGATCATCCCCGCCTCGCGGACCGCCCTGTCCATGGCCCGCCGGCACGCCCTGCCCCCGCACCTCGCGCACATCCACCCGAGGTTCAGGACCCCGGACGTGAGCACCTGGTGGGTGGCCGGCATCGCCATCGGCTGGTACCTGATCGTCAACCAGATCAGCGAGAACGCCCTGCTGGACTCGCTCACCGCGCTGTCCCTGCTCATCGCCTTCTACTACGCCCTCACCGGCCTGGCCTGCGCCGTCTACTACCGCCGCCACCTGCTGGAGAGCCCCCACAACCTCCTGCTCATCGGGATCGGCCCGGTGGTCGGCGCCGGCCTGCTGTTCTGGCTCCTGGTGGAGTCGATCGGCGACATGTCCGACCCGGCGAACTCGGCCAGCGGCGTCTCCTGGTTCGGCCTCGGCCCGCCGCTCGTCATCGGGCTCGCGATCGCCGTCGTCGGCGTGCTCGTCATGCTCTTCTGGCGGGTACGGGACGGCCGGTTCTGGCAGGAGCGGCGAGGAGTCGTCGACCCCGCCCTCGTCCACCCCCGGAAGCGATAGGCGGCCGGCGATGTCCGTGGTCCTCGGATACGACGAATCACCCGGCGCCGAGCGGGCCCTCCAGGTCGCGCTGGAAGTGGCCACCGCCTTCGGCGAACCCCTCGTCCTCGTCTACGGGGCGGCCGCCCCGGGGCCCACCGGCGAGGAGTCCCGCGCCCACCGCGAAGCCGTCCGCCAGGCGGGCCGCAGCGCCCTCGCGCACGCCGTCGAGGCGGCGGACGCCGCCGGCGTGCCGTCGACGGTGGAGGTGGCGGACGAGAAGCCCGCCCAGGCCCTGCTGGACGCCGCCGCGCGTTATGGCGCGAGGGTCATCATCGTCGGCAGCTGGGGCGACAGCCCCATGCGCGGCGCCCTGCTCGGCTCCACCCCGCACAAGCTCCTGCACCTCTCGCCGGTCCCCGTGCTGTGCGTACCGACCGAGAGCACGCCGCGGCGGTGAACCGGGCGCTCCGGCCCGATCGGCACGGCACGGCACGGCACGGCACGCCCTAGGATGCCCCGATGACGGAACTCCAGCGGCTCCGAGCCGAACACGCCCCGGCCCTCCTCGCGTTCGAACAGGCCAACCGCGCCTACTTCGCCGCGTCGGTGCCCGACCGCGGAGACGCCTACTTCGCCGACTTCGACGCCCGGCACGGCGAACTCCTCGCGGGGCAGGCCGCCGGCCGTGACCACCTCCACCTGATCATCGGCGGCGACGGGGAGGTACTGGGGCGGGTCAACCTGATCGACGTCGAGGACGGCTCCGCCGAGCTGGGCTTCCGCGTGGCGCAGGCGGCGGCCGGCCGGGGCCTGGCCACCAGCGCGGTCCGGCAGGTCCTGGTGCTCGCCGCGGACACCTACGGGCTGCGGACCCTGCGCGCCGCGGCGGCCGTCGACAACACCGGATCGCGTACGGTCCTGCAGCGCACCGGGTTCCTGCCGGTGGGGGAGACCGTACGGGACGGCCGTCCCGCGATCAGCTACGCGCGCGACCTGCCGCCCGGACAGCAGCGGCCGGCAGGGGCCTGAACGGACGTCAGGCACCTGCCGGCCGGGGGCGGTCGTCAGGGGCGGGCGAGCGCGTTCTCGGGTGCGGCCGGCGCCTCGTCCGCAGAGCTCGCCTCCCCGGCGCGCAACCGGGTCAGCGCCGGGCTGGTGATCGCCGTCGTCACCAGTGCCATCAGCACCAGCATGGTGAACAGCTGCGGCCCGATGACACCGAGTTCCAGTCCGACGTTGAGCACCACCAGCTCCGTCAGCCCCCGGCAGTTCATCAGGGCACCGATCGACAGGGCCTCGCGCCAGGGTCTTCCGCAGGCGCGCGCCGCGCCCGTGGCGCCACCCCACTTGCCGAGGAAGGCCACCGCCAGGACGGCGGCCGTCCAGAGCCACAGCTCGGGTGAGGCCGTCAGCCCGCCCATGTCGGTGCGCAGGCCCGTGTGCACGAAGAACAGCGGCAGCAGCACGGGCACCGTGAAGGCGCGCAGCCGGGCCGCGGCCACCTCGATGCGCCCCCCGGTGCGCGGGGTGATCACACCGAACAGGAACGCCCCGAACAGCGCGTGCACGCCGATCCGGTCGGTGGCCAGCGCGGACACGCTCAGCCCGCTGAAGAGCGCCACCAGGACCACCGGGTCCCCGGCCCGGTCGGCACGGGCCGCCCAGCGGGCCAGCAGCGGCCGTACCGCGTACAGCATGAAGAGCGTGAACGCGACGGCGAGCGCGGCCGTGGTGGCGGCCTCCATCGGGGATCCGGCGGAGGCGAGGGCCACCACCAGCGCCAGCAGGCACCACGCGACCACGTCGTCGACGGCCGCGCAGGCCATGGCGAGCGCCCCGAGGGGCGTCCCGTACAGGCCCCGGTCGACGAGGATCCGGGCCAGGACGGGGAAGGCCGTGATGCTCATGGCCACCGCCATGAACAGGATGAACGGTGTCCGGCCCACGCCGTCCGGGGCGAAGTCGCCGTACATCGCGACCGCGAGGAGCGCTCCCAGGACCAGCGGCACGAGCATCCCGGCCTGGCTCACCGCGATCGCGGCCTTGGTGTGACCGCGCAGGTTTTTCAGGTCGAGTTCCAGCCCGACCAGGAACATGAAGGCGAGCAGGCCGAGTTGTCCGAGCGCCGAGGTGTACGGCAGGACGGACGCCGGGAACAGCGCGGCTTGCGCCTGTGGCCAGATCCATCCCAGCAGCGACGGGCCCAGCAGGATGCCGGTGGCGATCTCGCCGACCACCGGGGGCTGGCCGAAGCGGCGGCAGACGGCGGCCCCCGCCTGGCAGGCGAGGATCACCGCCGGGACGGCGACCAGCAGGGCGGGCAGCGGATCAGCGGACGACACGGGCGTCTCCTTCGGGAGCGCCGGGGCGCAGAGCGGCGGACGGGTCGAGGTGGGCGGCCGGCGGCGGAGCGGCGGCGGCCTGCGACCACTGGGCGTAGCGGCGCAGGCCGTACAGCAGGGGCTGCGGATCCTCCCGCAGCGTCACCCGGTGGACTTCGGCGAACACCGCCGTGTGGTCCCCGATGCCTATGGTCCTGACCACGGCGCAGTCCGCGACGGCATGCGCGTCCGCGGTCAGGTGCGGCCCGCCGGCCCCCAGCGGCAGCCGCCACTCGACGCGCTCGAAGCGGTCGGGCGCGCCGGAGGCGAACAGGTCGGATGCGCCGCGGGCGCGTTCGTGCAGCAGGTTGAGCGCGAAGGCACCCTGGTCGAGGACCACTGCGAGCGTCGGGCTCGCCGACCGTACGCACACCACGAGGGTGGGCGGGGCCAGAGCGACGCTCGCAACGGAACTGCAGGTCAGCCCATGGGGAACGGTGTCCGCATCCAGGGTGGTGACGATGGACACCCCGGTGGGGAAGGCGGCCATGAAGGGCCGGAGGTCCGCGCGGCGGTCTCTTGCCGAGTCGTCCGGCGCGGCGGGATGGGGCGCGGAGCGGTGGGGCATGTCTGACTCCTGAGGTGGCTGGAAGCCACTGCGGCCCGGCAGCCGGCAAAGTGCCGTGCTGCCGGGCCGCAGTGGCGGAGGGCCTTACGCGCCGTGCAGTTGGCGCAGGTAGTCGTACGCGCTGGGGAGGGTCTCCAGCAGGTTCTGCTGCTGGCGCTTGACGGTGTCGAAGAGGGGCTCGGCGCCGGCCACCGACTCGGGCCGGTGCGCGAGGGTGGGCAGCGGGGCGTCCGGCTCCAGACCGAGGCCGGCGAAGATGCAGTAGTAGCTGCCGTTGGTCCAGAAGTTGCGGAACTCCGCCTCGAAGTTGCCGTAGTACGTGGACTCGTCGGTGATCGGGGAGTTGATGGGCAGACCGGCCTTGTAGGCGGAGATCTTCTGCTTGATGTTGTCGGGGAGGACCAGCTTCTTGTTGGCCTGCCAGAACGGCGTGTCGTTGCGCGGCGCGTAGAAGAAGTGCGCCTGGATGAAGTCGCGGGTGTCGTCGAACATCACCTCGATCTCGTTGTTGAAGCTGTCGATCAGACCCTTGTTGAAGGTCTTGTCCGGGAAGTGCTTGGCCAGCTGGTAGATCGCGGCCGTGATGAAGTAGATGCCGGTCGACTCCAGCGGCTCCAGGAAGCAGGACGACAGGCCGATGCTGACGACGTTCTTCACCCACGCGCGGCGGTTGCGGCCGACCCGGAAGCGGATGTGGTTGAACTTCGTCGACTCGGCGTCCAGCCCCCACATGTCGGCGAACTCGCGGGTGGCGGTGTCCTGGTCGGTGAACTTGCTGGAGTAGACGTAGCCGGTGCCGAAGCGCCCCAGCATGGGGATCTTCCAGGCCCAGCCGGAGGACATGGCGATCGCCGAGGTGTACGGCTCGACCCCGCCCGCCTCGTCGTCGTGCGGGACGGCCGTGGCCACCGCGCTGTCGCACAGCAGGTGGTCGCTCATGTCGATGAACGGTTCCTGCATCGCCTGGTTGATGAGCAGCCCGCGGAAGCCCGAGCAGTCCACGAACAGGTCTGCGTCCAGGGCCAGTCCGCCCTTGGTGTGCAGCGTCGTCACGTAGCCGCGGGAGTCCTGCTCGACCCGGACCATCTCGTCCTGGACGTGGTTCACGCCCTGCTTCTCGGTGGCGAAGCGGCGCAGGAAGTCGGCCACCAGCTGGGCGTCGAAGTGCCAGGCGTACCGGGTGGCCGGACGGCCGTCGAGCCAGCGCGGGGCCTTCATCGCGTCCATCACGGGGGGCTCGCGGAAGCAGGCGTAGTCGAACGGCTCGGTGGTGCGGCCCTCGTACTTGCGCTTGAACCAGTAGTGCGACAGGGGCGTCTGGTCGTAGTCGGGAAGCAGCCCGAACGGGTGGTAGAAGTGGTCCGGCCCGCCACCCGGCAGCTCGCGGGCCGTCGACTCGCCCTGTCCGCCGGTCCGCCAGTTCACGAAGCGCACGGCCATCTTGAAGCTGGCGTTGCACTCGCGCATCCACTCGTCCTCGGCGATCCCCAGGTAGTCGAAGAAGGAGCGCTGCAGGTTGGGCACGGTGGCCTCGCCGACGCCGATGCGCGGGATCGTCGGCGCCTCAAGCACGGTGATGTCGACCGTTCCCTGGAGCGCCTTGCCGAGATACGCGGCCGTCATCCAGCCGGCCGTGCCGCCTCCCAGGATGACGACCTTCTGAAGCCGGGTGTCGGTGCTGGTCATGAAACAGCCCTCATTTCGGAGTCGGCGGTTCGGGTGGTCGTGCTCATCAGTGTCGAAAAACGCCCTATCACCGCCCTACACCGCAAAGATCCGGCCGTTGTAGGCCCGATATAGGCCCCCCGAACAGACTCTTCGCAGGCACAGCGGCAGGCGGACGACGACCGGGAGGACGCGATGACCACCGCAGCGACCGAGACAGCGGGGCCGGCGGTACGCGTCCGCTTCCTGGGCGACTTCGAGCTGACCGTGAACGGCACCCCCGTACGGCGCTGGCGGGCCGGCAAGGCCCGCGGCCTCTTCCAGTACCTCGTGGTCCACCGCGGCCAGATGCTGACCCGCGACCGGCTCTACGAGTCGCTGTGGCCCGATGCAGACAGCACCGCGGGCAGCTCCCTCAAGGTCGCCGCCCACGCCCTGCGCCGGGTGCTCGACGCCCACCCCGACCGCCCGGGCGACTCCGGGATCCAGCTGGTCTACCGCGACTTCGGCTACGTCCTGAACGTCACCGGTCTGTGGTCCGACCTGGACCGCTTCCAGGAGCTCGTGCACGCCGGCCTGCGGGCCGCCGCCGCGGGCGACACCGCCCTGGCCAGGACCCGCCTGCGGGCGGCGATCGCCCTCTACGGGGGCGAGTTCCTGCGCGGCGAGAGCGCCGACTGGGTCGTCGAACAGCGCGAGTACCTCAGGGCGCTGGTCCTGCGGGCCCTGGGCGTGCTGCGCACCGACGCCGAGGACCGCGAGGACTTCGTCGAGCTCATCGAGCTCTGCAAGCGCACGCTGGAGATCGACCGCCACCACGAGGAGACCTACCGGGCGCTGATGGCCGCGCACGGCCGGCGCGGCGAACTGGCCTGCGTACGCCGCTGGTACGAGCTGTGCGCCCGCCGGATGCGCGACGAACTGGCCGTGGCTCCCGGCCAGGAGACCCAGCGGCTGCTGCGGGCCCTGATCCCGGCCGCCCGTTCCGCCGCGCCCGCGCCCGCCCCCGCGTCCGTCGGCGGCGCACCCGCCACGGTCCGCGCGCTGCGGCCCGCCGGGCGCCAGCCCGGAACACCCCCGTGGAGCGCGGAGGTCCGCACCCCCGCCCTGGCCCGCCCCGTGCGCAGAGCCAGGCCGGACACCCGGGCCCCGGGCCTGCTGGCCCGCACCGCCGACCCCGCGACCGCGACGGTGACCGCGACCGCGTGACCGCGACCCCATGACGAGCAGGCGCGCGACCGTGACCGTGCGCCCCGTGACCTGTGACCGACACAGCTGTTCAGCGAGCCCGTGAAATCCGTGACCGAGTGAGGACCCCACCGTGACCGTGCTGACCGTGCCGCCCGTGCCGCAGGACTCCAGACCGCCCGGCGGCGAATCCGACGCGGCCCTGCCGCCCCGCTACACCGACCAGTGGATCGGCGGCGCCTGGGTCGCCTCCGAGGCCGACGGCCGCCTCGTCGTGACCGACCCCGCCACCGAGCGCCCCCTGGCCACCGTCCCCGCCGGCACCGCCCGGGACGCCGACCTCGCGGCCCGCGCCGCCGCCGCGGCCTTCGAGGGCTGGGCGGCCACCCCGCTGCGCGAGCGGACCGCCCTGCTGCGCAGGGTCGTCGAGGCCATGGAGGTACGGGCCGACCGCTTCGCCGAGGTCATCACCGCCGAGGTCGGCGCGCCCGCCAGGATGGCCCGCCACACCCACGTCGGGCTCTCCCTCGGCATGGCCGCGCACTGCGTCGAGACCGCCGCCTCCTACGCCTTCGAGGAGCGGGTCGGCCACTCGCTCGTCGTGCGCGAGGCCGCCGGCGTGGCCGCCTGCATCACCCCCTGGAACACCCCGCTGCTGCTCACCGTGCAGAAGATCCTCCCGGCGCTGGCCGCCGGCTGCACCGTCGTGCACAAGCCGAGCGAGATCACCCCGCTGCACGCCCGGCTGCTCGCCGAGGCCGTCGCCGAGGCCGACCTGCCGCCCGGCGTCTTCAACATGGTCGTCGGCACCGGCGACACCGTCGGGACGGCACTGGTCACCCACCCGCTGGTCGACGTGGTCTCCCTGACCGGCTCCACCCGGGCCGGGCGCGAGGTCTGCGCACTCGGCGCCGACCGGATCAAGCGCGTCCACCTCGAACTCGGCGGCAAGAACGCCAGCCTCGTCCTCGACGACGCCGACCTCGCCCCGGCCGTCGCCGCCACCGTCGACCAGATGCTCTTCAACACCGGCCAGACCTGCCTGCAGTGGAGCCGGCTGCTGGTGCCGCGCGAGCGCCAGGACGAAGCCGTGGAGCTCGCCGTCCGGGCCATGGACGGCTATGTCACCGGCGATCCGCGCGATCCCGCGACCGACCTCGGCCCGCTGGTGTCCGCCGCCGCACACGCCCGCGTCACCGGATACATCCGGCGCGGCGCCGAGGAGGGCGGAGCCCGCCTGGTCCACGGCGGCCCCGACCGGCCCGCCGGGCTGGACACCGGCTACTACGTCCGCCCGACGGTCTTCGCCGACGTCGACCCGCTCACCACCATCGCCCAGGAGGAGATCTTCGGACCGGTGCTGTCCGTCATCCCCTACGACCACGAGGAGCAGGCCGTGCGGATCGTCAACGGCACCCGCTACGGCCTGCACGGCGCGGTCTGGTCCGGCGACGAGACCCGCGCCGAGCGGGTCGCACGCCGCTTCCGCTCCGGCCTGGTCGACGTCAACGGTGGCCAGTTCAACCCGGCCGCGCCGTTCGGCGGGTTCAAGCAGTCCGGGATCGGGCGCGAGTGCGGCACGGCCGGACTGGAGTCCTTCCTGGAGACCAAGTCGATGCAGCTCCCGCAGGGCGGGGCGGGCCAGGTGGTCGGCCCGCGACTGCGGGCCACCGAGGCCGCCCGCCCCGCGGACACCGAGAGGAACGACGGATGACCGAGCCCCATGCCGGGCCGGCCGGGGCGAGCGCCCCGGGCGGGCTCCCGCCGCTGTTCGCCCGACTGGAACGGTGGACCCGCGAACAGCCGAACGAGACCGCGGTCAAGGCCGTGGACGGCAACCTCACCTACGCCGCACTCACCGCCCGCACCGCCCGGTACGCCTCCGCCCTCGCCCGCGCCGGAGTCGGCCCGGAGACCGCGGTCGGGCTCCTGCTGGGCCGCTCCCGCGAGAGCGTGCCCGCCCTCCTCGCCGTCTGGAGCCTGGGCGGGACCGCCGTACCGCTGGACCCCGGCCACCCGGTGGAGCGGATCGGCGGCGTCCTGCGCGACGCCGGGGCCGCCGTCCTGGTCGCCACCGGAGTGCCCGCGGGCCTCGAGGCCCGCGGGACCGTCCTGCTGACCCCCCGCGAGGTCCGCCGCGGCGCCCCCGGGGCGCTCGCCGTGACCCTGCCCGCCGCCGACACCTGCGCCTACCTCATCTACACCTCCGGAACCACCGGCCGCCCCAAGGGCGTCGAGGTCACCTACCGCGGCCTGGACACCTTCGTCGAGGCCCTCGCCGGGCTCGGCCTGCCCCCCGGCGGACTCGGACTCAACGCCGTCTCGCCCGCTTTCGACGGCTGGCTCTGGTGCACCCTGCTCTACCTCGTCCACGGCCAGGGGGTGGCCCTCACCGACCTCTCCCTCGACGGACTGCGGCAGGCGGCCGCGGAAGGCCGCGAACCACTGCCCGCCGGACTGCGCACCGTCTCCCTCACGCCGTCGCTGCTCGCGGCCCACGGCGCGGGACTCGGCTCAGCCGAGGTCGTGGTCGTCGCCGGGGAGGCCTGCCCGGCCGCACTCGCCGAGCGGTTCGCGCACGGCCGCAGACTGCTCAACGTGTACGGGCCGACGGAGGTGACCATCGCCGCCACCTGGGCCGACAGCCGACGAGGGGACGACGTGACCGCCATCGGACGACCGCTGCCCGGCTACCGGGCCTACGTGCTGGACGAGGAACTGCGGCCGGTGCCCGCAGGCACCGAGGGCGAGCTCTACCTCGGCGGGCCCGCCGTGGCCCGCGGCTACCGCGGCCGCCCCGGACTCACCGCGAGCCGCTTCCTGCCCGACCCGTTCCAGGGCGGCGGCACCCGCATGTACCGCACCGGCGACGTGGTGATCCGCCGCGACGGGGGCGAACTGGAGTACCGGGGACGCCGGGACGACCAGGTCAAGATCCGCGGCCACCGCATCGAACTGGGCGAGGTGGAGCGCATCGCCGCCGAACTCCCCGAGGTCGTCGCCGCCGCCTGCTGCCCGCTGTCCCCGGGCCAGAGCCTCGGCCTCGCCGTCGTCGCGGCACCCGGCGTCGACGACCCCGCCGGACTCGCCACCCGGGTCGTGGAACGCTGCCGCAAGCAGCTGCCCGCGGCCGCGGTACCGGGCACGGTGCGCGTACTGGACCGGATCCCGACCCTGACCACCGGAAAGGCCGACCGCGCGGCACTCGCCCGGGCCCTGGCCGAACAGGAGGGCGGCGCCGCCCCCGGCACGGCCGAGGGCGGCGCCGTGAGCCCCAGCGAGCGCACCGTGATGACCGTGTGGGCCGAGGTGCTCGCCACCGAGGTCCCCGGCCCCGACGCGGACTTCTTCGAGCTGGGCGGCCACTCCCTGGCCGCCGCCCGCGTGGTGTCGGAACTGCGCCGCACCACCGGTCTGCGCGTCGGCCTCGGCGCGCTGCTGGCCCGGCCGACGGTCGCCGACGTCGCCGCCGAGATCGACCGGCTCGCCGCCGAGCAGGACGCGCCCGCCTCCGCACCGGCCGACGCCGCCGAGGGGGCGTAGGCCATGGGCACCTGGATCTCCACCTGGACGGCGGACCCCGCCGACCCGGCCCTGCCCGTGCTGCTGTGCCTGCCCCCCGCCGGGGCCGGCTGCCAGCAGTTCCGCGCCTGGCAACCCGCGCTGGAGGGCACCGCGCAGGTGTACGGCGTACAGCTGCCGGGCCGGGAGAACCGCTGGCGGGAGCCCATGCCGGACACCTTCGACGAGGCCGTCGACGCCATCGCGGCCGAACTGGTCTCCACCGTCGGGGACCGGCCGCTGATCGTCTTCGGCCACAGCTTCGGCGGCCTCCTCGGCTACGAGGTCTCCCGCCGCGTCACCCCGCGCGCCCTGGTGGTCAGCGGCTGCCGGGCCCCCGGCCACTGGACCGGCGCCGGCCGCGGCATCGTCGACGACGGGGAGGAGCTGGACAAGCTCTTCGACACCGCCGACCTCGATCCCGGGCTGCTCGACGAGGACACCCGGGCGCTGATGGTCGCCATGCTCCGCAAGGACGCCCAGCTGTCCCTGAGCTACGTCCACCGGCCCGGCGCCCGCCTCCGCGTACCCGTGCACGCCTGGGGCGCCGACGGCGACGAGACCGTCAGCGCGGCCGACCTGGACGGCTGGGCCGCGGTCACCACCGGCGGCTTCGCCCGGCACACCACCACCGGCGGCCACCACGCCGTACTGCGCCGCCCCCAGCCCGTACTGGACCACCTGAGCGCCCTGCTGCGGGGCGAGGGAGCCTCCCTCGCCCCGACCGCCTGACAGCCCGCCCGCACCCATCGGCCCGAGCCCGGAGGACACCGTGCCCACCACCCACCAGGTCCTCGTGAACCACGAGGGGCAGTACGCGCTGTACCCCGCCACGCGCGAGACGCCCGACGGCTGGACACCGGCCGGCTTCGACGGCACCGAGGACGAATGCGCCGCCTTCGTCGACGCCCACTGGCCCGACATCCGCCCGCTCAGCCTGCGAGGAGCCTGAGATGGAGATCGACCTGCTCGACCCGGGCCCCTTCGGCCGCAACGACTTCTGGCCGACGTTCACCTGGCTGCGCGCCAACTCACCGGTCCACTGGCACCCCGAGCCGGGCAGCGACGACGGCGGCTTCTGGGCGCTGAGCCGGCACCGCGACATCATGAAGGTGTACGCCGACAGCGACACCTTCGTGTCGGGCCGCGGGATGCGGCTGGGCAGCGACCCGGCGGCCGTCGCCGCCGTCGCCCAGCGCATGCTCATCGTCTCCGACGTCCCGCACCACACCCGTCTCAAGCGGGCCCTGGGCCAGGCCTTCGGCCCCCAGCAGATGCCCCGCCTGGAAGCCCTCGTAGAGCAGGTCGTCGCCGACCTGGTCACCGAGGCCGCCGAAGCCGACGAACTGGACTTCATCGACCTGGCCAAACAACTGCCCAACCGGGTGGTGTGCGCCGTCCTCGGCATCCCGCGCGCCGACTGGGCCTGGATCGGCGCCCTGACCACCGACGCCTTCGACTCCCCGGACGAGGCGGTGCGCAGCAACGCCCACTCGGAGATCTTCCTCTACTTCATCGAGCTGCTCGCCGAGCGCCGGGTCCGCCCCGGCGAGGACCTGGTCAGCCAGATCGCCCACGACACCCTCGTGGACGAGGGCGACGGCACCGAACGGCCGCTCAGCGACCACGAGATCGTCTTCAACCTCAACGGGGTCCTGTCCGGCGCCAACGAGACCACCCGCTACTCGGCGGCCGGCGCGGTCCACATGTTCGCCGAACACCCCGACCAGTGGCGGCTGCTGCGCGGCCTCGGCCCCGACGGCATCGCCCCCGCGGTCGAGGAGATCCTGCGGTGGACCACACCCGGGGTGCACGCCCTGCGCACCGCCGCCCACGACACCGAGATCGCCGGGACGCCCATCGCCGCCGGCGCCCGCGTCACCCTGTGGAACGTCTCGGCCAACCGGGACGAGGAGGTCTTCGCCGACCCGCACTCCTTCCGGGTCGACCGCCGCCCCAACCGGCACGTCGCCTTCGGCCACGGCCGCCACCTCTGCCTCGGCGCCCGCCTCGCCCGCTTCGAACTCGGCGCCCTGCTCACCGAGATGCTCGCCGTACTGGACGGGTTCGAACTGACCGGCCCCGCCACCTTCAACTCGTCCAACTTCACCTGGGGGATCAACAGTCTCCCCGTGCGGCTGCTGCGCAGCCGAGCCTTCGCGAAGTAAGAAAGGGCCCGTACTGTGACCACCGCACTCGTCGACTTCAACCGTTCGGACGCCGCGTTCCCCGCGAGCGGGTACCCCGAGCTCCTCGCCGGACAGGCCGCCCGCACCCCGACGGCCACCGCCCTCGCACAGGGCGACCGCACCTGGACCTATGCCGAACTGGAGGCCGCCACCAACCGCCTGGCGCACGCGCTGATCGCCCGCGGCGCCGCGCCCGGCACCCGGATCGGGCTCTGCTACCCGCGCAGCGCCGAGTACGTCCTCGGCTCCCTGGCGATCCTCAAGACGGGCGCGGCGATCGTCGCCCTCGACCCGGTCAACCCCGACGACCGGCTCGCCGCGATGATCGGCGACGCGGACCCGCTGCTGGTGCTCACCCCGGCCGAACTCGCCCGCCGGATACCCGAGGACGTCCCGCGGGCCGAGGTCGCCACCGCCGGACAGGGCCTGCCGGACACCGCCCCCGCGTCCGTGACCGGCCCCGACACCGTCAGCCACCTCATCTACACCTCCGGCTCCACCGGCACCCCGAAGGCCGTCCTGGAGCGGCACGGCGCGCTCACCAACCTGGTCCACTGGACCACGCGCGCCTACGGGGTCCGGCCCGGCGACCGCGCCTCCTGGATGTCCACCCCCGGGTTCGCCGTCCAGA
Source organism: Streptomyces sp. NPDC090021 (assembly GCF_044748225.1). Classification (NCBI taxonomy): domain Bacteria; kingdom Bacillati; phylum Actinomycetota; class Actinomycetes; order Kitasatosporales; family Streptomycetaceae; genus Streptomyces; species Streptomyces sp. NPDC090021. Next base: position 30,033 of record NZ_JBIVFO010000004.1, read on the forward strand.
TCATGGAGTGGCTCGCCTACCTGCCGGCCGGCGCCGCGATCCACATCCCCGAGGCGGGGCAGGCGCAGACCCCCGAGCAGATCCGCGACTGGCTGGTCGGCGAGGGGATCACCCACACCATGCTGGTGGCCGCGCTGGCCGAGCCCGCATGGGGGCTCCGGTGGCCGGCGGACACGGCGCTGCGGATCCTGGTGACCACGGCCGAGCGCGTGCACAGCTGGCCGCCCGTCGACACCCCCTTCCGCGTGGTGATGACGTACGGCACCACCGAGACCACCAACGTACTGTCCTGCCTCGACCTCGGCGCCGGCACCGACTTCACCAGCCAGGCCACCTCCGACGAGGTCCGGGCCACCCGCCAGGTCCCGGTCGGCGTGCCCATCGCCAACCTGCGCGTCCACCTCCTGGACGAGGACGGCCGCCCGGTCCCCGAGGGCGAGGTCGGCCGGCTGCACGTCTCCGGGGCCGGCGTCGCGGCCGGCTACCACGGCCGTCCCGAGCTGACCGCCGCCAGGTTCCTCCCCAACTTCCTGCCCGACGACCCGCACCCGGTGCTCTACGACACCGGCGACCTCGCCCGCCGCCGCGAGGACGGCGCCGTCGAGCTCCTCGGCCGTTCCGACTCCCAGGTCAAGATCCGCGGCTTCCGCGTCGAGCTCGGCGAGGTCGAGACGCACATCGCGCGCCTCGACGGCGTCGCCGAGGCCGTCGTCGTCACCCAGGAGCGCGGCCCCGGCGACAAGCGCCTCATCGCCTACGTGTCCCCGGCCGACGGGGCCGAACCCGACTCGGCCACGGTCCGCGCCGAGGTCGCCCGTACCCTGCCCTACTACATGGTCCCCGCCTCCGTCGTCGTGCTGCCCGCCCTCCCGCGGCTGCCCAACGGCAAGGTCGACCGCCGCAGCCTGCCCGAGCCCCCCGAGGGCCGCGACGGCGTCGGCGCCGGCTACGAGGCGCCGCGCAACGAGGTCGAGGACGGCCTGAGCCGGCTGTGGGCCGACGCCTTCCGCACCGACGGCGTCGGCATCCACGACAACTTCTTCGAACTGGGCGGGCATTCGCTGCTGGCCTTCCAGCTCATCGACGAGATCCGCCGCCGCTACGGCGTCGAGCTGAGCCTCTCCGACCTGTCCACCTGCCCCACCGTCGCCGAGCTCGCCACCCTGGTCACCACCGAACGCGCCGGCGGCCGCGGCTCCTTCGGCGGCCTCCCGGCGATCGTCCCCGACCCGGCCGCGCGCTTCGAGCCCTTCCCGCTGACCGAGAGCCAGCAGGCGCTGTGGATCGGCCGCGGCGGCCTCGTCGAACTCGGCAACGTCGGCTGCCACGGCTACTTCGAGTGGGAGAGCGAGAAGCTCGACGTCCCGCGCTTCGAGGGCGCCTGGCGCCGGCTCGTCGAACGCCACGACGCCCTGCGCACCCGCGTCCTGCCCGACGGCACCCAGCAGGTCTTCGAGGAGATCCCGGACTACGAGATCCCCGTCACCGACTTCGGCGGCCTCGACGAGGAGACCCGCGCGGCCGAACTGGCCGCCCTGCGTGAACGGCTGTCCCACCAGGTGCTCGACGCCGACGCCTGGCCGCTGTTCGACGTGCGGATCAGCCTCCTCGGCGGCGGCCGGGCCCGGATCCACCTCTCGCTGGACTTCCTCGTCGCCGACGCCTGGAGCTACTTCCAGGTCCTCATCCCCGACCTGGTCACCTACTACGTGGAACCGGACGCCGAACTCGCCCCGCTGGAGCTGACCTTCCGCGACTACGTGCTCGCCGTCGGCAACTCGCTGCGCGACAGCGAGATCTACCGGCGCTCCGAGTGGTACTGGCGCGACCGCCTCGCCACCCTTCCGCCCGCCCCCGCGCTGCCCGAGCGCCCGGCCGACGCCCCCGAGCTGCCGGTCCGGTTCGAACGGCGCAGCCACGTCGTCTCCCCGCAGCAGTGGGCCCGGATCCAGGAGCGGGCGCACGCCCGCGAGGTGACCCCCTCCGGGGTGCTGGCCGCCGCCTACGCCGAGATCCTCGGCAAGGCCTCCGGACAGGCCCGCTTCACCATCAACTTCCCGCTCTTCAACCGGCTCCCGCTGCACCCGCAGGTCAACGCCCTGCTCGCGGACACCACCACGACCCTGCTGCTCGCCGTCGAACAGCAGGACTCCACCTTCGCCGGACGTGCGCAGGCCGTCCAGCGCCGCCTGTGGGCGGACCTGGAGCACCGCTATTTCAGCGGGGTGCAGGTCCTGCGCGAGCTGACCAAGCTGCGCGGCTCCCTCGCCCCGGCCATGCCCGTGGTGATGACCAGCCTCGCCGGCCACCCGCCGCAGTACGAGGAGACCGAACTGGGCGCCCCGGTCTACGGGATCTCCCAGACCCCCCAGGTCTCCCTCGACTTCCAGGTCTTCGAGAAGCCGGAAGGACTCACCTTCAACTGGGACTTCCTGCCCGCCGTCTACCCCGACGGGCTCATCGACGCCATGTTCGACGAGTTCACCGCCCTGCTGGAGGCCCTCGGCGAGGACGAGGTCTGGGAGCGGTACTCCCCGCCGCCCGGCGAGGCGGGCGCGGACGCCGCCAGGGCCGGGGAGCGCGATACCGGCGACGCCTGGGAGCGTTACTGGGCGGGCATCCGGCGCACCGGCCGCGGCGGTGACGTCATCTGGGACGCCGACAGCGGCGAGGAGTTCCAGTGGCTCCTCGACCAGGCGCGGCGCCACTTCCGCGCCGACCTGCCACTCATCGACCTCGGCTGCGGCAACGGCCGCTACAGCCGCGAACTCGCCCCGCACTACCCGTCGGTCATCGGCGTCGACGTGTCCGTCAGCGCCATCGACCACGCCAAGCGCGAGGCGGAGGGCGTGGCGAACGTCGACTACCTGGCGATCGATATGACCGACGCCGAGCAGGCCGCGGTTCTGGGGGAGGGGCCCTACAACATCTTCGTCCGCGGCGTCTTCCACGTCCTGGACACCGAGGCCCGGGCCCGGCTCGCCGCGGTCGCCGACCGGCTGCTGGGGGACGAGGGCACGCTGATCGTGCACGAGCCCGACTACTCCAGCAACTCCTTCGGCTACCTCGGCTTCGTCGGCGGCAAGCGGGGCCGCGCCGAGGACCTGGTCGGCCCGCTGGAGGCGGCCGGCGTCCGGCACTCACACCGCTTCACCCGGCCCGAGCTGGCCGAGGCGTTCGGCGCGGACGGCTGGGAGATCGTCGAGGACGAGGCGATAGAACTGCACGCCATCGACCCCCAGTCGGACTCCGGCGCCCTGCTGCTGCCCGGCTACTACGCGGTGCTGCGCCGCAGGCGCTGATGGCCGGTCTCGCACTGGCCGGGCCGACCGGAGCGGTGCTGGCCGCGGCAGGGGACGTACGGGAGCTGCTGACCCGTACCGAACTGGACCGCGCCGGCGCCCTCCGGTCGGCCGGCGACCGGGAGGACTTCCTGGCCGCGCACGCACTGGTCCGGCTCTGCGCCGGGCGGCTCCTGGGCCGCCCGGCGCAGAGCCTCACCGTGGTTCAGAGCTGCGGCTCCTGCGACCGGCCGCACGGCAGGCCGCGGCTGGCCGAGGCACCCGGCACCGGTGTCAGCCTCGCGCATACCCGGGGCTGGGTCGCGGCCGCCGCGGCCGACGGCCCGGTCGGCGTGGACGTGGAGGCCGCCGACGACGCCCCCCTGGACTGGCGGACGGCTTCGTCCGTCTGCACGGAGAAGGAACTGGCCGCCCTGCGGTCGGACACCCACCCCCGGCGCGCCTTCCTGCGCCAGTGGGTACGAAAGGAGTCCCTGGTCAAGGTCGGGGCGGGCACGCTCGACGAGCCGACCCGCCTCGACCTTCCCGTGTACGGGCAGGAGCCGCCGCGCTGGCACGGCTGGCGGCTGCTGGACTGGGGCGGCGCGGAGGCCGTCGGATGCGTGGCGGCCCGCGAGGAGATGCGGCTGCGGCTGCTCGGCTGAAAGACTGGATCACGTGGAACGACGTATGACCGAACGGCTGCTCAGGGCGCGCGCACAGGCGATCGGGGACGGGGTCCGGGAGGACTCCGTCGCCGCCGTCCTGGGCCGGGTGCTGGCCGTCCAGGCCCAGGACCTGCCCGCGGCGGAGCTCGGGCTGCGGGTGCGGGCCCGCGGGCTGACACAGGAGGCGGTGCGCCGGGCCACCGACACCGAACGCACCGCCGTTCGCGGCTGGTTCATGCGCGGTACCCTCCAGCTGGTGCCCGCCGCCGACGCCCGCTGGCTGCTCGCCCTCTTCGGCCCCCTCTACCTCGCGCTCGCCGCCCGGCGCCTGCGCGAACTGGGCCTGGACGAGGCCCTGTGCACGCGCTCGGAGCGGCTCATCGCCGACGCGATCGCCGCGGAGGGCCCGCTGACGCGCGCCCAGCTCACCGACCGGCTCACCACCCTCGGCGTGGAGCCGAAGGGGCAGTCCGCCTTCCACCTCATCCGCCGCGCGGCCCTGGCCGGCCGCATCTGCCACGGCCCGCAGCGGGACGGTGACGCCACCTTCGTCCTCCTCGACGACTGGCTGCCCGCCACCGGACCCCTGCCGTACACCGGGGAAGCCGCCGTACGGGAGCTCGCGCGACGCTACCGCGCGGCCCACGGACCCTCCGACGCCCTGGACTTCGTCCACTGGTCGGGGCTGAAGACCACGACGGGGAAGAACGCCTGGGCCGCCGTCCGGGAGACCCCTCCCGAGGGCCCGGCCGCCGCCGGGGAACCCGACGTACGACTGCTGCCGGCCTACGACAACTACCTGGTCGGCTACCGCAGCCGGGACCTGTCGGTGCCCGCCGAGCACGAACGGCGGGTGTGGCCGGGCGGCGGGCAGATCCGCGCCACCGTGGTGGTCGACGGCCTGGCCGTCGGCACCTGGTCGGGCGGCCGCCGCGGGGCGCCGGTCAAGGTCGAACCCTTCCCCGGGACCGGGCCCCTGAGCCCCGCCGTGACCGCCGGGATCGACCGCGAGAGCGCCGACATCGCACGCTTCTCCACCTGAGTTCATCGCATGTCTACAAGCGGTCTATAGTCCCGGAATTCATAACCGGGGCCCAACCCGGGGTCCATACCGTCAGTGCCGTCCGACAATTCCGTACCCAATCAGAAAAGGGCGTCGACATGGCACTCGGTCGGCATTCCGATTTCAATCGCCTGTGGTTCGGGCAGACCGTCAGCAACTTCGGCGACAAGATCTCCCTTCTGGCACTACCGACCCTCGCGGTCGTGGTGCTGGACGGTGGAGCCTTGGAGGTCGGCGTGCTGGGCGCGCTGCGCTTCCTCCCCTTCCTGCTGCTCGCCCCGATCGCCGGGCTGGTGGCCGACCGGGTCTCCAGGCGCACCGTCATGATCGTCGCCGACCTGGGCCGTTTCCTGGCCCTGGCCACGATTCCGCTGGCGTTCGCGCTCGACTCCGTCACCATGACGCACATCTTCATCGTGGCCGGTATCACCGGCTGCCTCACGACCTTCTTCGAGGTCTCGTACCAGTCCTGGCTGCCCCAGCTCATCGGCACCGAGAACCTCATCGAGGGCAATACCAAGCTCCAGATCAGCCGCAGTGTCGCCGAGGCGGTCGGCGCGGGCGCCGGTGGCGCGCTCATCCAGCTGCTCGGCGCCGCACGCGCCATCACCGCCGACGCGTTCACCTTCCTCATCTCGCTCATCGCCCTGCTGGTCATCCGCCACCGGGACGTGCGCGAGCGGACCGAGGAGCGGAAGGCCTCCGCGAAGGCGGAGATGAAGGAGGGCATGAAGACCCTCTTCGGCAACCCGGTCCTGCGCGGCCTGTTCACCGCCAACGTCGTGGTCAACCTCGGTGCCGCGATGGGCGACGCCATCCTCATCGTCTACGCCTACAAGGTGCTGAACCTCAGCCCCGGCCAGGTCGGTGCGGCCTTTGCCGTCATGTCGGTCTTCGTCATCGTCGGCGCGGTGCTCTCCGAGGTCGTCTCCAAGAGCCTCTCGGTCGGCCGTCTCCTCGTCATCACCGCGGTCGTGCTCGGCGCCGGCTACATCCTGGTGCCGACGGGCGGCGCGGTCGGCGGCTTCGTCGGACTGATCGTGGTCCAGGCGGTCATCGGCTTCGTCTCCCCGATGTTCGACATCCACGTCCTCAGCCTCGTGCAGGGTGTCACCCCGAACGAGCAGATGGGCCGCGTCAGCGGCACCGCGCTCTCCGCGGTGTACGGCGCCCTGTCCCTCGGCTACTTCGCCGGCGGCGCGCTCGGCGAGGCGATCGGCCTGACCGGCGGCCTCGCGGTGGCGGGTGCCGTCACCATCATCGGCGGTCTGACCCTCCTCACCGGACCGGTCGCCAAGATCAAGGAAATGCCGGGCGGCGACGACACCGCCGAGGAGGGATCTCCGGCCTCGGACGAGGCCAGGATCACCGCCTGACGGTCGAGTCCCACGGGAGCGGGTGCCCACCGAGCGGCACCCGCTCCCGACACCCGCACCCACTCCGGCACGGGCACACCCGCACCCGCACGGGCACACCCGCACCCGCACCTACGCCCGTACCCACGCCCCCACGGGCACGCTCGCACGGCACGCCCGCACCCGACACCCGCACCCACGCCCGCACCCACGCCGCACCCGCACCCGCACCCGCACGGGCACGCCCGTACCCCGCACCCACGCCGCACCCGCACCCGCACCCGCACGCCCGTACCCCGCACGCCCGCGCCGCGCTCCCGCGGCGCGCCCTGCCGTACTCCCTCTCCCGAAGACGCACGGAGGCTCAAGGTGAGCGAGTCCCTCGCCGAACGCATAGCCGCACTGCCGAAGTCCCGCAGGGCACTGTTCCAGGCCCTGACGGGCCGCGCCGGCGGGCGCGCCGCCGTACGGGAGGACCCCGAGCCGGCACCCCGTGACCCCGCGGACCCGCCGGTGCTCTCCTTCGCACAGCGCCGGCTGTGGTTCATCGACCAGCTCCAGCCCGGCAGCCCCGCCTACAACGTGCCGGTGGCCACCCGCATCCGCGGCCCGCTCGACGTCCCCGCCCTGCACGCGGCACTCCAGGACATCGTGGACCGCCACGAGGTCCTGCGCACCGTCTACACCTACCAGGAGGGCGCCTCCGAGGCCCTGCCCCGGGTGGTGGACGGCTTCCGGCTGCCCCTGCCGGTGACCGAACTGCCCGACGAGGAAGCCGTCCGGCCGTTCTACGACGCGGACGCGGGCGCCCCCTTCGACCTGGCCGGCGCCGTCCCGCTGCGGGCCCGGCTCGGCCGCCTCGGGGCCGAGGACCATGTCCTCGTCCTCAACCTCCACCACATCGTCACCGACGGCTGGTCGATGCGGATCCTCTACACCGAACTGGAGCGCGCCTACGCCGCCCGCACCGGGGCCCCCGCCGAGCCGAACGCCCCGCTCGCCCTGCAGTACGCCGACTTCGCGACCTGGCAGCGCCGCCGCGTCAGCGGCGACCGGCTGGACGGGCTCACCTCCTTCTGGCGGGAGGAGCTCGGCGGAGCGGCGCCCGTGGACCTGCCCACCGACCGGCCCCGGCCCCCCGTCTTCGGGCACGCCGGAGCCTCCCGCTACATCGACCTCCCGCCCCGGCTCATCACCCGGCTCAGGGAGTTCGGGAAGTCCGAGGGCGCCACCCTCTACATGACGATGCTGGCCGGCTTCGCCGCCACCCTGCGCCGCTGGACCGGCCAGGAGGACATCGTCGTCGGCACCTCCGTCTCCGGCCGCGACCACCCGGCCTTCAGCGAACTCATCGGCTTCTTCGTCAACACCCTGCCGCTGCGCATCAGAACCGGCGGCGACCCCGGCTTCGCCGAACTGGTCCGCGCCACCCGGCACACCACCCTCCAGGCGTACGCGCACCAGGAACTGCCCTTCGACCTCATCGTCGACACGCTCGGCCTGCCCCGGGACCCGAGCCGGCCGCCGCTCACCTCCGTGATGTTCCTCCTTGACGAGACCCCGGACACCGCACCCGGCCTCGCGGGCCTGGCCACCGAGCCCATCGACTTCTCCTCGCACGCCACGAAGTACGACCTCATGATCAGCGTCCACGACACCGGCACCGCGGTCCGCGCCCTCGTCGAGTACCCCACGGACCTGTTCGACGCCTCGACCGTGGACCGGCTCCTCGGCCACTTCCTCACCACCCTCGAAGGCGCCGTCGACCGCCCCGACACCCCGCTGTCCGCGCTGCCGCTGCTCACCGACGCCGAGCGCCGCACCGCCCTGGACGACTGGAACGCCACCCGCGCCCCCTTCCCCCAGGACGCCTGCCTGCACCACCTCTTCGAGCAGCACGCCGACCGCCGGCCCGACGCCCCCGCCGTGGTCCTCGGCGGACTCGGCGGCTGGAGCGTCACCTACCGGGAACTGGAGGAGCGCGCCAACCGGCTCGCCCACCGGCTCGTCGAGGCCGGGGCCGGCCCCGACCGGACCGTGGCCCTGTGCCTGCGCCGCGGCCCCGGACTGGTCACCGCCATCCTCGCCGTCCTCAAGGCGGGCGGGGCCTACGTACCCCTCGACCCGGACTACCCCGCCGAACGTCTCGCCCTGCTGCTGAAGGACGCCGCGCCGCCCATCGTCGTCTCCGACGCCGAACTCGTCGGCCGGCTGCCCGTGCCCGCCGGCACCGCCCGGGTGCTCCTGGACACCGACCGTGCCGCGCTCGCCGACCTGCCCGCGACCCGGCCCGACGTCCCCGTCACCGCCCGGGACCTCGCCTACGTCATCTTCACCTCGGGCTCCACCGGCACCCCCAAGGGCATCGCCCTGGAACACCGCGGCGTCGTCAACAACCTGCTCGATCTCAACCGCTCCTACGGCATCGGACCCGGGGACTCCGTCCTTGCGTTGTCCTCGCCCAGCTTCGACATGAGCGTCTACGAAACCCTCGGCATCCTCGCCGCGGGCGGCACGCTCGTCCTCCCCGACCCCGCCGCCGCCAAGGACCCCGCACACTGGGCCGACCTCGTCGAACGGCACGGCGTCACCGTCTGGAACTCCGCCCCCGCGCTCCTCGGCCTCCTCGTCGACCAGCTCGAACACGCCGGCGGCCCGCGACTGCCGAAGCTGCGCACCGCGTTCCTCGGCGGCGACTGGATCCCCGTCACCCAGCCCGACCGGATCCGCGCCTTCGCGCCGGAGCTGTCCTTCGCGGCCCTCGGCGGGGCCACCGAGGCGTCCATCCACTCGGTGGAGCACCGGGTCGGCCGGGTCGACCCGCAGTGGACGAAGCTCCCGTACGGGCGCCCCATGGCCAACCAGCGCACCTACATCCTCGACCCGCACGACCGCCTCGTACCCGTCGGCGTACCCGGCGAACTCCACCTCGGCGGCGTCGGACTGGCCCGCGGCTACCTGAACCGGCCCGAGCTCACCGAGGAGAAGTTCGTCCACGTCGAGCTGGAGCCCGGCCGCACCGAACGCCTCTACCGCACCGGCGACCTGGCCCGCTACGGCACGGACGGCACCATCGAACTCCTCGGCCGCACCGACTTCCGGATCAAGCTCAACGGGCTCCGCATCGAACCGGGCGAGGTGGAGAGCGCGCTGCAGGGCCGCCCCGGCGTCCGCGAGGCCGTCGTCGCCGCCCGCCGGACCGCCGCCGGCTCCGACCGCCTGGTCGGCTACGTCGTCGCCGAGGACGGCGCCGACCTCGACGCCGCCGCCCTGCGGACCGCGCTCGGCGCGGTCCTGCCCCCGCACTGCGTCCCCGCGGAACTGGTGCTGCTGGAGCGGCTGCCGCTCAGCCCCAACGGCAAGGTGGACCGGGGTGCCCTGCCCGACCCGCGCCCCGCCGTCCCGGCCCCGGACCGGCCCGCCGCCGTCGCACCGGCCGGCGGCGACCCCGTCGCCCTGCGGATCGCCGCCGTCTGGGCCGAGGTGCTCGGCGTGGCCGAAGTGGCCCCCGACGCCGACTTCTTCGCCCTCGGCGGGGACTCCTTCGCCGCCGTGCGCGCCGTCCGCGCCGTCGCCGCCGCCCTGCCGGAGGGCGGGGCCGCCGCCCTGCGCGTCGTCGACCTCTTCAGCAACCCGACCCCGGCCGGCCTCGCCGCCCGCAGCGCCGAACTCGGCGGCAGCGGGACACAGGCGCACCGCCTGCTGCACCGGCTCACCCCCGAACGCCCCGCCGGGACCACGGCCCTGACCCTGGTCTGCTTCCCGCACGGCGGCGGCGACGCCATCGCCTACCAGCCCCTCGCGGCCCAGCTCCCGCCGCACATCGAGCTCCTGGCAGTCTCCCCGCCCGGACACGACCCGCTGCGCCCCGGCCCGATGCTGCCGGTCCCGGACTTCGCGGAACTCGCCGCCCAGGAGATCGCCCGCACCGTGCGGGGCCCGTACGCGGTCTACGGCCACTGCGCCGGAGTCGTCACCGCCCTGGAGACCACCCACGTCCTCGAACGCATGGGACAGCGGCCGATCGCCCTGGACCTCGCCGCCGCCCTCCCCGAGGAGGACCCGGAGTACGCCCTGGAGATGGAGCGCGTCTCCGGTGACGACGACCTCGTCGCCTACCTGACCACCATGGACGGCTTCGACGGCGTCCTCGACGACCGCGACCTCACCGCCGTCCTGCGGATGGTCCGGCACGACATGACCGAGGCCGCCCGCTTCTTCGCCCGTACCCCCGGCGGCTACGAACAGCCCCTGACCACCCCGCTCACCTGCATCATCGGCGACGCCGACGACGCCACCGAGGGCTACGAGGAGGGCTACCGCGCCTGGGGCCGGTACGCCGCCGACGTGTCGCTCGCCGTGATCCCCGGTGGCCGCCACTACTTCGCCAAGCACCTGCCCGACCGGCTCGCCGCCCTGCTCGCAGACCTGCACCGCAACGGAGGAAACCATGTCTGATCTCGCCGAACGGCTCGGCCGCCTGCCCCAGGGACAGCGCTCCCGGCTGCTGGGCAGGATGCGCAACCAGATGACGGCCGGCGTGGGCCGCCGCATCGAGCTCAAGCGCGCCGACCACGGACCGCGCTCCCGCTCCTCCTTCCAGCAGGAGCAGATGTGGTTCGTCGACAAGCTCGGCGCCGGCAAGGCCCGCAACAACATAGCCCTTTCCATAGCCCTGGGCGGCCCCCTGGACCGGGCCGCACTGCACGAGGCCCTCAACGCCGTCGTCTCCCGCCACCAGGTGCTGCACAGCAAACTCGTCGAGATCGACGGGGTCCCCTGGCAGGAGCCCGTCCCCTCCTTCGTGCTCGGCGTCCAGAGCACCGACCTGTCGGGCAGCGAGGACGCCGACCGTGAACTCGCCGAGCTCACCGCGGCCACCGCCGCCGCCCCCTTCGACCTGGCCGCCGCCCCGCCCGTCCGCGCCCACCTCGTGCGCCTCGCCGAGAACCGGCACGTCCTGCTCTGGGTCGTCCACCACATCGCCTGGGACCCCGGCTCGACCCGGATCTTCACCGAGGAACTGACCAGCAGCTACGCCGCGGCCGCCGCGGGCAGGCGCCCCGAGGCGCCGAGACTCGCCGTCGAGTACGCCGACTTCGCGGCCTGGCAGCGGGCCAAGCTGGAGAACGACGAGCACGGCCGGGCCCTCGCCGCCAAATGGCGCCAGATCCTCGCGGGCGCCGTCGCCACCGAGGTCATGCCCGACCACCCGCGCGGTCCCGAGACCAAGGGCGACGGCCGCGGCCTGAAACTGACCCTCGACCAGAAGCTGCTGGACCGGCTCACCGAGCTGGCCGACGCCAGCAGCACCACCGTGTTCACCACCCTGCTGGCCGCCTTCAACGCACTGCTGCGCCACTGGACCCGCACCGAGGACGTCGTCGTCGGCACGGCCAGTGCCTCCCGCCCGCATCCCGACCTGGAACAGGTCATCGGTTGCTTCGTCCAGATGATCACCCTGCGGACCGAGGTCACCGACGGGCTGACCTTCCGCGAGCTCGTCACCCGCACCGCCGCCTCCGTGATGGACTCCTTCACCAGCAGCGAACTGCCCTTCGAGCAGGTCGTGGAGGCCGTCCGGCCGGTCCGCGACCCGCTGCGCCACCCGCTCTTCCAGATCGAGTTCACCTCCCTCGGCCGCTGGGGCACCCACCGCGCGCAGGCCGCGGACGTCGAGTTCACGATGGACCAGCTGCACGACGGAGCGGCCAAGTTCGACATGAGTTTCCTCGTCGGCGAGAACGACGGCCTGGAACTCTCCCTCGAATACAACACCTCCCTCTACCGGCACGGCACGGCCAGCGCGCTCCTCGGCGCCTTCCGGCAGGTCCTGGAGCAGGTCGCCGAGAACCCCGACCTCAAGGTCGCGGACATCAGCCTGGTCGAGGAGCCCGCCGCCTCCCGGCACGCCCGCGAGCTGTCCCGCGGCGGCCCCGTCGACGAGGCGGCCTGGACCACCACCCTCGACCGTGCCTTCCGTGAGCGCGCCACCATCCACCCCGACGCCGTCGCCGTCCGGTACGGCGCCACGCGGCTCGACTACGCGGCGCTCGACCGCTGGTCCGAGGCCATCGCCCACCGGCTGCGCGACCGCGGTGTCGGACACGGTGACCCGGTCGCCGTGTGCGTGGCCCGCGGCCCGGCCGCCGTCGCCGGCGTCCTCGGCGTCCTCAAAGCGGGCGCCCACTACATCCCGGTCGACCCGGCCGCCCCGGCCGAGCGCACCCGTACCGTCCTGGCCGACGCCGGGGTCCGCCACGCCCTCGTCGACGAGAGCGCGCACCTGCCCGTACCGCTGGAACTCGTGAACACCGGGACCGCGGCCCCCGTCCGCGAGGTCCCCTCCCTCGCCCTCAGCTCCACCCCCGCCGACCTGGCCTACGTGCTCTACACCTCCGGCAGCAGCGGAACCCCGAAGGGGGTCATGATCGAGCACCGCTCGGTCACCCACTTCTCCCGCACCATCGCCAAGGCCTACGAGATCAAGGCCGAGGACCGGGTCCTGCAGTTCGCGCCCCTCACCTTCGACGTCTCCGTCTTCGAGATCTTCACCACCCTGCTCGCGGGCGGCTCGCTCGTCATCGCCACCGACGACGAACGCCGCGACCCCGCCCTGCTCCAGGCCCGGATGCGCGAGGACGCGGTGACCGTCGCCGAACTCCCGCCCGCGCTCCTGCCGCTGCTCGACCAGGCGGCCCTGCCCGACCTGCGCCTGGTCTCGGTGGGCGGCGAGGCCTTCCCCGGCCGGCTCGTCGCCGAATGGACGGCGGGGGAGCGCCGCTTCGTCAACGGCTACGGTCCGACCGAGGCCACCGTCGCCGTGACCCTGATGGACTGCACCGGCAGCTACGACCGCAACCCGCCCATCGGCCGCCCCATGCCGGGCCACCAGGCCTTCGTGCTCGACGAGCGGCTGCGCCCGGTCCCGCCCGGCGTCCCCGGCGAACTGTGCGTGGCCGGCCCCGGTGTGGCCCGCGGCTACCTGGGCCGCCCCGACCTCACCACCGAACGCTTCGCGGACAACCCCTACGCCGACGGCCCCGAGACCGCACGCCTCTACCGCACCGGTGACCTCGTCCGCTGGCTGCCCGGCGGGAACCTCGACTTCCTCGGCCGCACCGACCGCCAGCTCAAGGTCCGCGGCCACCGCATCGAGCCCGGCGAGGTCGAGGCCGTGCTCACCGGGCACCCCTCCGTGCAGCAGGCCGTGGTGGTGGCCCAGCCCGCCGCGGGCGGCGAGCGGATGCTGGCCGCCTACGTCACGGTCGAGCAGGTCGGCTCCTACGCCTCCGAGGTCGCCGACGCCGAGGGCCTGCGCGCCTACACGGCCGTCCGGCTCCCCGGCTACATGGTCCCGGTCGTCGTCGTCCTGGACGAGCTGCCGCTGACCCCGCACGGCAAGGTCGACACCGCCGCCCTGCCCCTGCCCACCGAGCAGTCGGCCCAGGGCGGGACCCCGCCGCGCGACGCCGTCGAGGAGCAGATCTGCCGCGACATCCTCACCCCGCTCCTGGAATGGCAGAACCCGGACGTGGAGGGGGACTTCTTCGCCCTGGGCGGCAGCTCCCTGCAGGCCACCATCGTGGTCTCCCGGGTCCGGGCCCTGTTCGGCATCGACATCGCCCTCGCCGACTTCTTCGGCCGTCCGACCGTCGCGGGCCTCGCCGAACTGGTCCGTGCCGCGAAGGCCGAGGCCGCCGGCGAACAGGACCGGCTGCTCGCGGTCTTCGAACAGATCGAGAACATGAGCGACGAAGAGGCCGCCGCCCTCCTCGGCTCCCTCCAGCAGCCGGAGGGACCCTGATGGCCGGTCCGGCCGGGCTGGAGGGGGTGCTCGCCGCGCTCCCCGAGGGAAAGCGCGAGCTCGCCCGCCTGATGCTGGCCGCCCGCCGGCCCGTACCCGCACACCCGGCCCCGCGCTCCGGCGCGGGGCCGGTCCCCCCGACCGCCCTGCAGACCCGGCTGTGGCGCCGGGAACGCACCCACCCGGCCGTCGCCACCGGCTCGCACGCGCTCCGGCTGACCGGCCCCCTCGACCCGCGGCGGCTCGACCGGGCCCTCACCGGGGTGCTGCGCCGGCACGAGGCCCTGCGCACCCGGCTGGTCCGCTCCACCGCGGACCAGCCCCGGCTGCACGTGGACGAGGAACCGGTCCTGCGGCTCACCCGGGCCGACCTGACCGGCTTCACCCCGCAGGCCGCGGCCGAGCGGACCGCCCTGCAGGTCAAGGAGAGCGCCTCCACCGTCCTGGACCTGGACAGCGGCCGCACCAGCGCGTTCCGGCTGCTGCGGACCGCCCCCGACGAGCACGTCCTGATCCTCGCCTCCCATCTCGCGGTCTTCGACGGCTGGTCCTCCGGGGTCTTCCTCGCGGACCTCGCCGCCGGCTACCGCGAGGGCCCCGGGGCCCTCCCCCCGCCCGAACTCCAGTTCCCCGACTACGCCGACTGGCAGCACCGCTGGCTCGCCGGACCGGACGGCACCGCCGAACTCGCCCGCCGCCGGGCGGTGTTCGCGGCCGACCCGCCCGCACCCCGGGCTCCCGGCGGTTTCGAGCGCGGACACCTGCCCGTACGGCTCGCCCGCGGCCCCGTCGACGCCGGCCTGGAGCTGGGCGCGGCCGAGGGGGCCACCCCCTTCATGACCCTGCTCGCCGCGCTCGCCGTGGTCCTCGCCCGCAGGGACGGCCGTACCTCCGTGGTGATCGGCACCCCGGCCGCGGGCCGGTTCGCCGCACCGCTGGAAGGAGCCGTCGGGCAGTACACCACCGTCGTGCCGATCCGGCTCGACCTCGTCGGCGGGCCGGTCTTCCGCGAGCTCCTGCACCGCACCCGCACCGCGGTGGCCGACGCCCTGGCCCACCAGCGGCTGCCCGTGGACGTGCTGTTCGGCGACGGCACACCGCCGCCGTACAACGTCCTGTTCGCCCTCCACAACTACCCGGCCGTACCACTGGACCTGCCCGGCATCGAGGTCGGCCAGCTGCCCGGTCCGCCCGCCCGCCACCTGGAGCTCTACAGCCCCGACCCGGCCGCCGCCCTGGCCTGCGTGGGCCTGGTGGAGCGGGACGGCGAGATCGGCGGCACCGCCGAGTACAACCGGCACGCGGCCACGCCCGAGGACGTGCGGGGCCTGCTCACCGGGATCGAGGAGGTGCTGGACCGGGCCGTCGCCGCGCCCGGGTCCCCGCTCGTCACCGCCCGGCACTGAGCGGGGGCCGGGGCCGTGCGCGCCCCGGCCCCCGCCCCGATCCCCACCGGACCCACCCGGACCCACCAGACCCGCCTAGGGAGTTGCCCGTGCTCACCACCGAGTTCTACCGCGCGCCCGCGGACTGCGGGCTCGTACGGAGCGGGGCCGACGTGCCCCGCACCCCCATGCGGGCCCTGCGCGAGGACATCCACGACATCCTGGTGTCCGCCCCCGTCGCCGAGGCCCGGCGCACCCGCGACCCCCGGCCGATCCACCGGGCCCTGGGCGAGCGGGGCCTGCTCGCGCCCCAGTGGCCCGAGGAGTACGGAGGCCGCGGCGTCAGCCAGGTCGCGGCCGCCGTGCTGGTCGAGGAACTCGCCATGCACGACGTCCCCGACCTGCTGCACACCCTCACCGTGCAGATCGTCGGCTCCACCCTGCTCAACGTCGCGAGCCCGCAGATGAAGGCACGCCACCTGCCCGGCTTCGCCGCCGGCACCTCCTTCGGCTGTGTGCTCTTCAGCGAACCGCAGGCCGGCTCCGACCTGAACATCCTCTCCACCCGCGCCGTCTCCGACGGCAAGGGCGGCTACAAGCTCTACGGCACCAAGGTCCACTCGCTCTTCGCCCGCTTCGCGGACTACGGCCTGTGCCTGGCCCGCGGCGAGGACGACGCCTTCAGCCTCTTCCTCGTGCCCCTGGCACAGCCCGGCGTCACGATCCGGCAGATCCCCGGCATCGGCGACGACGCCTTCCACGAGGTCGCCCTCGACGGCGCGGCGGTCACCGCCGACGACGTCGTCGGCACGATCGGACAGGGCTGGGCGATCGTCGTCAAGACCCTGGCCTTCGAACGCACCGGCCTCGACTACTACGTCAAGGCACTGCGCTGGTACCGGGCCGCCGTCGAACGGCTGGAGGCCCACACCGACCGGCTGGAGGCCGGCCAGCACGACCAGATCGGCCTGGCCAAGCTGAACGCCCGGCTGCTCGCGGCAGGCACCCTGGTCCGCCGCGTCCTCACCCGCCTCGACCGGGGCGAGCTCAACGAGGACGAGGCCGCCGCCGCGAAGTGGTACACCACCGAACTCGCCGCGGAGGTGGCCTGGTGGGCCGCCGAACTCGACGGCGACACGAGCATGACCCTCGACGACCCGGAGGTCGACGGGGTGGCACACCCACTGGATTCGGCGATGCGTGAAGCCCCGGGGATGCGGATATCCGGCGGCACCGCCGAAATGATGCTGGAGACGCTGGCCCGGCTGCGTCTCGACTCAGGGGCGGAGGTACGGCCATGACGACCCAGGCGGTCAACGGGAGCGGTACGCGGGGAGCGGCCGGCGAGGCGCCCGAACGGTGGCGGGAGAGGGAGGACGAGGACTCGCTCTTCCGGCAGCTCCGGCTCACCGTCCGGCAGGGGCTGGAGGTCGACGGGGACACCCCCGCCGGCGTCTGGGAGGCGCTGACCCAGGTCGGCGCCTGGGAGTTCGCCCTGCCCATCGAGAAGGAGGGCCTCGACCTCGGCCAGGCCGTCCTGGCCATGGTCTGCGAGGAGGCCGGCAACGCGATGCGGCCCGTCCCGCTGGCCGACACCCTCCTCGCGCTCGACGTGCTCTCCGCCCTCGGCCCCCTCGCTCCCGAGGGCACCGACGACCTGCTGGACCGGGTGCGCGCGGGGGAGCTCCGGCTCGCCGTCCCGGGCCGGCTGCCCGATCCGCGCGGCGCCGTACCGCCCGGCATCGCCTGGAAACCGGACGGCGACGGCACCGGCGTCGTCCTCACCGGCACCGGCGGCCCGTTCGCCGCCGGTGTCGGGCCGGACGCCCTGCTGGTCCTGGCGAACGGTCCCGACGGCCCCTGCGTCGCCCTCGTCGACCTGCCCGCGCAGGGCGTCACCGTACGCCCGCTGCGCGACCACGGCGGGGGAGCGGTCGCCGGAGCCGTCTTCGACGAGGCACCGATCCCGGCCGGTTCGGTGCTGCTGCAGGGGCTCGCCGCCGAGCAGGCCCTCGCCCGCGTCGGCCTGCGTGCCGCCGTCCACCAGGCGTCCCTGCTGGCCGGTATCACCGCGGCCGCCCTGACCGCCGTCGTCTCCCGGATCCGCGGCCGGCAGCAGTTCGGCCAGGCCCTGGTCAAGCACCAGGGCCCCCGGCTCCGGGTGGCCGGACTCCTGGCCCGGCTCGACGCCGTGCGCTGGGCCGTCGGCGACGCCGCCCGCGACCTCGACGAGGGCCGGCTCACTGCGGGGGAGGCCGCCGGGCTCATCGCCCTCACAGCGGAGACCACCCTCGACGTCACACGTGACGCGGTGCACCTGCACGGCGCCTCCGGCCTGGTACGGGACGGCCTGGTGGCCGGCTGCTACCGGCGTGCGGCGTGGGAGGCCCTGCGCTGCGGACGCCCAACCCAGCTGTGGGACATCGCGGCGCACACCCCCTGACCCGACCCCACGAGGAACCCGCCCGCACGAGGAAGGGGCCCCCGCACTGCGGGAGCCCCTTCCCCGGGTACCGGCGGCCCGGCCGTCAGACCAGGTCGCGGCGCATGATCCAACGGTGCCGCTTGTCGCTCTTCGCCTCGGTCCGCCGGATCCGGCGGAAGCCGGCCCGTTCGAACATGTCCATCGTGCCGACATAGGCGAGGGTCGGGTTCACCCGGCCGCCCTCGGGGTCCACCGGGTAACCCTCCACGGCGGGCGCGCCGTTCGCCCGCGCGTGCTCGACGGCCCCCTCCAGCAGACCCGAGGCGACCCCCTTGCCGCGGAACTCCCTGCGCACGACGAAACAGGTCACCGACCACACGGGCACGTCGTCCACCGGGGTGATCGTCTTCGAGGACGTGAGCCGGTCGAGCTGGCGGCGCGGAGCCACGTTGCACCAGCCGGCCACGTCGCCGTCCAGGAACCCGAGCACCCCGGGGGGCGGATCGGCCTTCTCGGTGAGGTTGCGCAGGTGCTCGCCCCGCTCCTCCGCGGTCATCCGCCCGTAGTCACCGGTGCTCAGCCGCCACGCCATGCACCAGCACGTGTGCGCGCTCTTCTTCGGCTGGAGCACCTTCCGGACGTCGTCCCACAGATCCGCCGTGGCGGGCCGGACTTCTAAACTCATGTTGCTACTTCGCTCTCTTCCGCTTCTTACAGGCGTCCCGCGGGCGCGCTCCTGCGCGCCCCGGCGACGACATCGGTCATCACGGCGGTCAGCACCTCCAGGGCGCGCCGACACGCCTTGTGTCCTGCGTCCAGATGGGTGACCAGCCGGACGGTGTCCGGGTCCGGCGCGGTCACCAGCACTCCTTCCTGCGCTGCCCGTGAAACGACCTCGTCGGCGCCCGGCACCTCGACGAGGACGATATTGGTCTCGGGCGGGCGCACGGGGAAACCCGCGTCCCGCAGTCCCGCCGCCAGCAGCCCGGCGTGGTCGTGGTCCTCGGCGATCCGCTCCACATGATGGTCCAGGGCGTACAGCCCCGCAGCGGCCAGGATGCCCGACTGCCGCATGCCGCCGCCCAGGCCGTGCCGAAGCTTCCGCGCCCTGGGCAGGTGTTCGGACCGCAGCAGGAGCACGGAACCGACCGGCGCGCCCAGCCCCTTCGACAGGCACACGGACAGCGAATCCGCCGTCTCCCCGTACTGGGCCGCCGACGTCCCCGTAGCGGCCATCGCGTTCCAGATCCGGGCGCCGTCCATGTGGACGGCCACGCCCGCGCCGGACGTCAGCTCGCGCACCGCGCGCAGCGTCCCCAGCGGGTGCACGGTACCGCCGGCCCGGGTGTGGGTCTGCTCCACCTCCACCGCGCGCGTGCCCAGCGTGTACGCGTTCCCCCGCCGGACCACCCCGGCCAGCAGCTCCGGGGTGAGCACCCCGCGCTCCGCCGCCACCGTACGCGTCTGGATCCCGCCGTAGCGGGCCGGGGAGGCCTCCTCGTGGGCCAGGACGTGCGCCTCGGCGTCGCACACCAGCTCCTCGCCCGGCGCGAGGAGGAGCTGCAGCGCGATCTGGTTGGCCATCACCCCGGACGGCGTGAACAGGGCCCCGGTGAAACCGAAGAGCCCGGCGAGGCGCTCCTCCAGGGCGCGTACGGTCGGATCCTCCCCGAAGAGGTCGTCGCCGACCTCCGCGCCGGCCATCGCGGCCCGCATCCCGGGACCCGGCCGGGTCACCGTGTCGCTGCGCAGATCGGCGATGCCGGAACCACCTGTGGTCATGACGGGTCGTCAACTCCTTCGCGGGGCTTAGGGGTCAGTTCGCGCGC
The DNA here is from genome assembly GCF_044748225.1 of Streptomyces sp. NPDC090021. Taxonomy (NCBI): domain Bacteria; kingdom Bacillati; phylum Actinomycetota; class Actinomycetes; order Kitasatosporales; family Streptomycetaceae; genus Streptomyces; species Streptomyces sp. NPDC090021. The sequence continues at coordinate 49,846 of NZ_JBIVFO010000004.1, forward strand.
CGCCATCCAGTCCAGCAGCGGCCGTACCAGCAGCCACGTCTGACGGACGAACTCACCGGCGCGCGCCGTGTGCAGGCCCGCGGCCGGACCCTGGCGGCGCCCCGCGTCGATCTTGCGGTGGCGCAGCAGATCCAGCCGCGGATGGTCCGCGGGCACCCCCCGGGGCCGGGACTTGAGCCGGTCCCCGCCGAGGACGAAGCCCTGCTCCGCCAGCCGGCCGGTGATCGCCGCCAGCTCCGTGCCGCCGTCCTCCTCCTCGACGGCGGCACGGTAGCGGGTGACCTCGGCCCCGGCGTACGGGTACCAGCGGCCCGAGGCGTACAGCCCGTCCCGGTCCAGGTGCACCCACAGGCCCAGGCAGGGCAGCAGGTCGAGGTAGGCGCCCTGATAGGTCTTGTACGGGGACTTGTCGTGGGACATCCGGGTGTCCCGGACCGGGCCGAGCACCTGCACTACGCCCGGCCCGGACCAGTCCTCGAAGAACGTGCCCAGTTCAGCGGCCAGCTCGTCCATCGGCGCACGCACGTCGCGCTCGTACCGCTCGCGGTGGCGCAGCCGCCACGCCTCCTTGCTGTTGTCGGCCGCGAGGTCCTCGTACAGGCGCAGTGCCGAGGGCGGGAAGCCGCTGAAGGTCACGTCAGGTACCCCGGCAGGGGGTGGGCGGCGCACAGCTCGCAGACCCGGGTGCGGACCCGGTCGCGCAGCGCGTCCGGCAGCACGCCGCCGGGTGCGGCGAGCGCCGTCAGGACGTCCGCGACCAGGTCGGCGCACTCGGCGGCGACATTGCGGTCCATCCCGCGCGCGGCCAGCGTGTTGGTGCCCAGCCGCAGGCCGCCCGTCACCCGTACCCCGGTGGTGTCCCCGGGGACGCGGTTGCGGTTGACGACGATCCCGCAGGACTCCAGTGCCTCCTCCGCCACGTCCCCGGTCACGCCGGTGCCGCGCAGGTCGAGCAGCACCATGTGGGTGTCCGTACCGCCCGTGACCAGCCGGAAGCCCCGGTCCAGGAGCCGTTCCGCGATCGCCTGCGCGCCGTCGGCCAGCCGCTTGGCGACCTCCGCGAAGTCCGGGCTCGCCACGAAGTCCAGGGCGCGGGCCTTGGCCGCCACCGACGCCAGGTCGGGGGTGCCCTGGGTGAACGGGAACACGGCGCGGCGCAGGGTCGCGGCGAGGGTGCCGCGCTCCGGCCCGGCCCTGCGGGCCTCGCGGCCCAGCAGGATCAGCCCGCCGCGCGGACCGTAGAGCTGCTTGTAGGTGCTGGTGGTGGTCACGTGGGCGTGGTCGACGGGGCTCTGGTGGAGGCCGGCCGCGACCAGTCCCGCGATGTGTGAGATGTCGGCCAGCAGGTAGGCGTTGGCCTCGTCGGCGATCTCCCGGAACCGGGCGAAGTCGATGCTGCGGGGGTACGCGCTCGCCCCGCACACGATCAGCTTCGGCCGGTGTTCCAGCGCCAGTTCGCGGATCTGGTCGTAGTCGAGCAGCCCCTCGGGCGTCACCCGGTAGCCGTGGGCGCGGTAGTACCGGCCGGTCACCGAGGCGGGGGAGCCGTGGGTGAGGTGGCCGCCGCAGTCCAGGTCGAGACCGAGCAGGGAGTCGCCGGGGCTCAGCAGCGCCGTGATCACGGCGAGGTTCGCGGAGGACCCGGAGTGCGGCTGCACGATCGCGTCCTGCGCCCCGAAGGCCGTGCACGCCCGCTCGATCGCGAGCCGCTCGATCTCGTCGGCGATGCCGCAGCCCGCGTGGTAGCGGTTGCCCGGATACCCCTCGGCGGTCAGGTTCCCGAGCGCGCTGCCCTCGCAGGCCAGCACGGACGGGTCCGCGACGCTCGACGCCGCGACCATCATCAGGGTGTCGCGCTGGCGCGCCGACTCCCGGGACAGCAGGTCGTACAGGACGGAATCGCGTTCTCTCAGCCGGGTGTTGGCATGCGCGGCGAAATCGACCAGGTCCGGGGCGGGCGCCGCGGGCGCGCCGCCCGCGCGCCCGTCCTCGTCCAGCGGATCGGTGACGGGCGCGGGCAGGGTGAGACTCATGACTGTCCCCTCTCGGAATCGTCCGTGATGGCCGTGCGGAACCCGGTCGCGTCCTCAGTCGTCCGCATCGGCGGTGTCCGTCTCGTCGGTCTCCAGCTCACCGAAGGCCTCGGCGGCCCGGACCGCTTCCGCGCCGTGCTGCTCGTCGGCGGCGATCTTCCCGGCCAGCTCGGAGACCACCGGGTTCTGGAACACGGTCTTGACGGGCACCGGCACCCCGAGGAGTTCCCCCAGCAGTCCCGCGAGCCGGGTCCCGCTGAGCGAATCGCCGCCCAGGGTGAAGAAGTTGTCGCCGGGCGCCACCCCGTCCAGGCCGAGGATGTCGGCGACCGCCGCGCACAGCACGAGCTCCAGCGCGCTGCCCGGGCCGTCCCCGCTCTCCCGCACGGCCGCGTCGTCGGCGGACTGCTGACGTCCGGCCGAGGAGGCCAGCAGCAGCCGGTCGACCTTGCCGTTGCGGGTCAGCGGCAGCTCGTCCAGCACGGTGATCGCGGCCGGCACCATGTAGCCGGGGAGCTGCGCGGCGAGCCGCTCCAGCACCCGCTCTCCCGGGCCGGCCCCGGAGCCGGCGGCGGCCACCACGAAGGCGTGCAGCCGCCGCACCCCGTGGGCGCTGGCGGGTGCCACCACCACGGCCGCCCCGACCTCGTCGTCCTGGCGCAGGACGGCCTCGATCTCGCCCAGCTCGATCCGGTGCCCCTGGATCTTCACCTGGAAGTCGTCCCGGCCCAGGATCTCGATGCTGCCGTCCGGCAGGTAGCGGCCGAGGTCACCGGTCAGATAGGCGCGTTCACCGGTCTCCGGGAGGCGGACGAAGCGGCTCGCGGTGCGCCCGGCGTCGTTCCAGTAGCCGAGCGCGAGACCGACGTCGCTCGCCACGGCCATCTCGCCGACGACACCGAGCGGCCGCTCGTGGGCCGTCCCGTCGACGATGTAGTAGCGCTGGTTGGTGATCGGCTTGCCGTACGGGATGCTCGTCCAGGCCGGGTCGACCTCGCCGATCGGCTGGAACAGCGACCAGCAGATCGTCTCGGTGGGACCGCCCGACCCCACCACCTGGATCCGCGGGCTCTGCGCCCGCAGCCGGTCCGGCAGCGTCAGCGGGATCCAGTCGCCGGAGAGCACCGACAGGCGCAGCGATTCCAGCGGCCGGCCGCTGCCGCGCCGCTCGCGCACCTCGGCCTCGCCGATGAGCAGCTCCATCAGGACGGGTACCGAGTTCCACAGCGTGACCTGCTCGGCCTGCACCAGATCCGCCCAGACATCGGGCTCGGCGTGCTCGAACGGCGGCGGCACCACCACGGTCCCGCCCTGGGTCAGCACCCCGAAGACGTCGTAGATCGAGGCGTCGAAGTGCAGCCCCGAGATTGCCAGCAGCCGGTCCCGGGCCCCCACCTCGAAGCGCGTCGCGACGTCGCGGATCAGGTTGACCACACCGATGTGGTCGACCATCACACCCTTCGGCTCGCCCGTGGACCCCGAGGTGAAGATCGTGTACGCGAGGTCCGCCGGGGTCTGCGCGGTGTCCGGCATGGTGGCGGTACCGGACTCGAAGTCCTTGTCCACCCGGTAGCGGCGGGCCGTGGGCGGCCAGCTGATCCGGGAGTCCAGCGAGGACTGCGTGAGGATCCGGTCGACCTTGGCCTCGGCCAGCAGCCGGCGCAGCCGCTCCGGCGGCACGGACGCGTCCAGCGGCAGGTAGGCGGCGCCGGAGGCGAGGATGCCGTACACCGCGGCGTACTGCTCCCAGCCCTTCTCCATCACGACCGCGACCAGTTCACCGGGCGCCGCCCCGTGCTCGCGCAGGGTGTGCCCGATCCGCCAGGCGTACGCGGCGAGTTCGGCGTAGCTGAGCCGCCGCCCGGAGGCGTCCACCACGGCCTCGGCGTCGGGGGTGAGCCCGGCCTGCCGGGCGAACAGCTCGTGCAGGGTGGTGTACGGGATCTGCCCTGCGGTGTCGTTGACCCGGCGGCGCAGCTCGCGCTCGGCCGGCGGGATCAGGTCGAAGCGCGCGGTGTGCAGGCTCTCCGGGTCCTCGGTGAGACGCCGCAGGAGGTCCACGTACACGCCGAAGGCGGCGTCGACGAACCCGGGTGCGAAGGCCCCGTCGACGAAGTCCCAGATGACGCGCAGCTCGCCGGCCAGCTCCCGCAGCTGCACGTCGAGGGTCACCTGCGGGGTCTGCGAGATGGAGTACACCTCGTGGCCCAGGTCCGTGACGGGCCGGCGCACCGGGTAGTCGAGCAGGCTGGTGACGACCACGGGCATCCCGGCCTGCGCGCCCACGCCGTGGTGCCGCGTCAGCTCCCGCAGCACGCGCACGCCGTTGAAGGAGCCGTGCTCCACGTCGCGGGCGAGCTGGTCGCGCAGGGCGTGCGCACGGTCCAGGAAGGTCGCGCCCGAACCGTCGGCGGCGAGCATCACCGCGTTGGTGAAGTCGCCGAGTACACCCGTGATGTCCGGATGCACCGCCGGACGCTGGAACACCGGGTAGTTGATCGTGAAGTCGGACTCCTCGGCCCAGGCCCGGACCACCTCGGCGAAGGCCGCGGTGAGCAGCACCGACGGGGTCAGGCCCGCCCCGTGCGCCCGCTCCCGGAACCGCTGCCAGTCGGCGGGGGCGAGGCGGTGCTCGCGGCGGTCGAAGCGGACCTCGCCGGTGTCCCCGCCGGAGCCGCCCGTGGGCAGCGACGGGGCCGGCGGCAGGGTGGGCACGCGCTGCACCCAGTAGTCGCGGGCGGCGCGGAAGGCCTCGGTGTGCGGCAGGGCGTCGGCGCGCCAGCGGGCGTACTCGGCGAAGGAGATGCCGGGCTCCGGGAGGTCCGCTTCGGGGTCCTCGTACAGGTCGACCAGCTCGGGGAAGAGGACCTGGAAGGCGCTGGAGGCGTCCAGGACCTGCAGGTCGATCCCCAGGTGGACCCGGCCCAGGTTCTCCGGACCGCCCAGCCGGAAGATCCGCAGGTCGAACAGCGGCCAGCTGCCGACCGGGAACACCACGTGGCTCATCTCCTCGCGCAGCACGGCGAGGTGCTCCCGGGCCGCGTCGGGGGACAGGTGGCGCAGGTCGACGACCGGTATGTCGAAGGGCAGCGGGTCGGACGGCACCCACTGGGTGCCGTCCGTGCCGCCGATCGCGCGGAGCATGTCGTGGCGGGCGACCACCGTGCGCCAGGCGGCGGCGAAGCGCTCCGGGTCGAGGTCGGGGCGCTCCCACTCGAAGTATCCGTAGCAGCCGATGCCGCCCATCTCGACGGCTTCGCCTCGCCCGATCATCAGTGCCTGCTGCGTCTCGGTCATCGGGAAGGACGCGGCACTGTCCGCGCGAGCGGGCAGGAGCTCGGTCATGGTCCAACTCCATTCGGTGTTACGGGCCGTTGGCTTGTGCGTGCCTGGGTGGATACGGGCCGGGACGCCCTGCTGCGGGGCAGGGCGAGGCTAGGGGCGGTGAGTTAGCCGCCGGTTATGCCCCGCGCGGCCGGCGGGCCCGCCGGGCACCGGCGCCCGCCCCTCCGCCAGGGAGAGCGCGAAGAGCCGTACGAGCGGATGGAACAGGTAGCAGGGCTGGCCCCACTCGTCCGCGCCGCTGACCTCCAGCAGGGCCGCGTCGGCGAGCGCCTCCAGCAGCCGTTCGGCCTCGGCCTCGGGCAGGTCCAGCGCCGTCGCCGCCTCGGCGGCGGGGAACGGCCGGGGCCCCGGGCCGTGGCCCAGCGCGGCCAGCGCCGGGAACACCGCCCGCACCTCGGGGTCCAGCGCACGCCAGGACGGCAGCAGGGAGGTGTGCACGTCCAGGTCGCCCGAGTGCAGCTCCCGCAGCCGGGTGACGGGATCCGCCAGCCGGTGGGCGAGCCGGTCGGGGGTGCAGTGCGGTCGGGCCGCGATCCGGGTGCCGACGATCCGCAGCGCCAGCGGCAGACCGGCGCAGTGCTCGACGATCGCGGACGCCGCGCACGGCGCAGCCGCCACCCGGGCGGGACCGGCCGCCGCGGCGAGCAGTTCCAGCGAGTCCCGGGGCTCCAGGGGCGCGAGGGCCACGGTGTGCGCCCCGGCCACGGTGGGCAGGGCCGTACGCCCGGTCACCAGGACGGCGGGCTCCGGGGTGTTGGGCAGCAGCGGACCCAACTGGGCCGCGCCCGAGGCGTTGTCCAGCACGATGAGCAACTGCCGGCCCCGGGTCCGCTCCCGGTAGAGGCGGACCAGCTGGTCCTGGTCGTCGGCGGCCGGTACGTCGTCCATCGGCCCCAGCGCCCGCAGCAGACGGCGCAGCACCCGGGCCGGGTGCCGGGGCGTGCCGTCCGCGGCCCGCAGGTCGGCGTACAACTGCCCGTCGGGGAAGTGCCGCTGGCAGCGGTGGGCGGCGTGGACGGCCAGTGCGGTCTTGCCCAGCCCCGCCATGCCGGTGACCAGGACCCGGCGGGGCCGGCCGGAGCCCTGCCCGTCGGGTGCCAGGGCGCGGCACACCAGGTCCAGCTCCGGCCCCCGGCCCGTGAAGTCGACGGTGTCCGGGGGCAGCATCGCCGGTGTCCCGGCCGACGGGCCGGACACCCGCGGCCGGGCGCCGGCCCGTACGGCCGGGACGGCAGCGGGCCGCCGGTCGAGCGTACCGTCCAGCAGCGCCCGGTAGGTGGCCTGCAGCTCCTCCCCGGGGTTGATCCCGAGCTCGTCCGCGAGCACCGCCCGGCCGTGGTGATAGAGGTGGATGGCGTCCGCCTGCCGCCCGGACCGGCACAGGGCGGTCATCAGCTGGCACCGGATGCGCTCGCGCAACGGGAACTCGGAGACGAGCCCGGTGAGCTCACCGGTGATCTGCTCGTGCCGGCCGAGGGCGAGATCCGCGGCGATACGGTGCTCCAGGGTCACGGCGCGCGCCTCACTCAGCCGCGGGGCCTCGGCGTCGGCGAGGTATTCCGTGGCGTTCGCGAACGGCTGGCCGTTCCACCGGGCCAGGGCGTCGCGCAGCAGCTCACCGGCACTCTCGAAGTCCTCTTTGATCAGTGCCTCGCGGCCGCCGAGCGCCAGCTTCTCGAATTCGTCCAGGTCGACGCTCGCATTACCGATGCTCATGGCATATCCCGGCGGTCTGCGATCGATCACGACATCGTCGCCGAGAATCTTGCGCAGGCGTGAAATATAGGTGTAGAGCTGTGCGCTGACGGTGGCCGGGGGCGCCCAGCCCCACAGCAGCCGGCACAGCCGGTCGTCCGACACCACCTCTTCGCGGGCCAGGAGGAGCGCCGCGAGCACGGTGTGCAGCTTCGCCCCGGAGAACGCGACCCGGTGGCCGTCCCGCCGTACCTCTACTGGCCCGAGCACTCGGAATTCCATGTACCGCCCCATCCGTGATTCCTGAGAAGAATCTTCGAACGACGCTAGAGGAATGCGTTGTCCTCTCGATATCGTGGCGATTTCGCGGGGGGCTCGGGTCATGAAATCGATGGAACACGGACGAGAAAGGAGCCGTCCCTACTGTTCCATTCGTGCCGCAGCGAGCGGCAGTGATGATCCACCGAGAGGGGAATCCGAGATGCGCAGCACCCGGACGGCGAAGACGACGGCCGCTTGCCTGGCTGTACTTGCGGGGATGTTCGTGGGCACGGGGGCCGCCGCGGCCGTCACGGCGCAGACGAGCACCGGCGTGCAGGCGGACGACATGCCGTGGGGGATCGTCAAGCCGCTGCACCCCTCGCAGTCGGGCTCCGCCGGCACCAACGGTGACATGCCCTGGGGCTGACCGCCCCGAGGACGGCGTCCCGCGCCACAGCCGTCCCGTACGACCGCAGTGCCCCACGACCGCAGTCCCTTGCGGCTTCGGTCCCGCACCACCGCAGAACCGTTCTTCCGCACACCGCACGTCCGTAGCACCGCACGTCCCGTAGCACCGTACGTCCCGTAGCACCGTACGTCCGCAGCACCGCACGTCACTGGCACCGTACCGCCGCGCATGTCCGCCGCCGCGGCCCGATCCGTACCGGACGGGTCTCAGTTCGCCGGAGGCGCCAGCAGGGCCGTCAGTTCCTCCGAAGTGAAGGAACGATGCGGCAGCCCGCCGGGTCCCCCACCGCCCGGCTCGCCCTCCGCACCCTGCACGGCCGTCAGCAGCCGCCCCGCCTGTATCCGCCAGGGCTGCGCGCCGACCTCGCCGAAGGCGGCACAGGCCCGCCGGAACCGCTCCGCCGCCTGCGCACAGCGACCCCCGAGCGCGTCCACGCACCCGAGGTCCGTCTCCACCCGCGCGTACAGGAACCGGTCCGCCAGCTCATCGGTGATCTCCAGGGCCTGCTGCAGCGTGTCCCCCGCCGCCTGCAGCAGGCCCTGGCTCCACTGCGTCTGGCCCAGACCCCGCAGCGCGTGGGCCTCACCGACCCGGTCGCCCTCGCCGCGGGTCAGCCGCAGCACGGTGCCGAACGCCTCGGCGGCCTCCCCGAGATCCCCCGCGCGTAGCCGCACCTCGGCGAGCCGGTACACGCTCTGGGCCTCCGCCCGCACCGATCCCGTGCGCCGGCTCAGCGCCACCGCCTCCTCCGCCAGCGGCAGCGCGCCGCCCACGTTGCCCCGGTCCAGCTCGATCTGCGCCTGGAAGCCCAGCAGATGGGCCTCGTTCCCGATGTCCCCGGAGTCGTGGAATCCGCTGAGCGCCGCCTCGCAGTACTCCAGCGCCCGCTCCCAGTCGCCCTGGAACCGCGCGCACATGGCCAGGTTCCGCTGGGCGAGCGCCGCCCCGCCGAGGTCGCCGCTGCTGCGCAGCAGGCGCAGCGCGGCCATGTTCCAGCCCTCGGCCTGCTCGTAGCGCCGCTGGTAGATCGCCAGCGACCCCAGGAGCCGCAGCATCGTCGCCTCACCGGGCTCGTCGCCGGCCCGCCGGGCGGAGGCCAGGGCCTGCTCGGCGCTGCGCTGCCAGTCCTCCAGGTAGTTCTTGGTCTCGAAGTGCGGCACCGCGCTCTCGGTCAGCATCCAGGCGTAGCCGGCCCGGCCCGTCTCCGCGGCCTGCGCCACCACGTCCGTCACGGCGGTGCGCTCCGACTCGAACCAGTCCATCGGTGAGCCCAGCAGCTCGTCGGCGATCTCGCCCAGGAATCCGGGGGCGGGCGCCGCCGGCCGGCCCACCGGGAACTCCCGTCCGTCGATCCGCCGGTGCGCCTCCTCGGCCAGCCAGAGCCATGCCCCGAAGGCCCGCTCCAGCGCGGCGTCCGCCTCCTCCTCGGGCTCGTCACACTCCGCCCGCTCCCGGGCGAACAGCCGCAGCAGGTCCTGGAACCGGTAGCGGGCCGCCCGGCCCGGCGCCGCCTCCGCGACCTCCAGGAGCTGGGCGTCGACCAGGTGGTCGATCAGCTCCTCCGCGTGCCACACGCTGGTGTCCAGTACGGCCGCCCCCGCCCAGGCGGCGAAGTCCGCCGTGCGCAGCAGCCCGAGCCTCCGGTACATCCGGGCCGCCTCCGGCGGCAGGTCCCGGTAGGTGAGCCGGAAGCCGGCGCGCACCCCGCCCTCGCCCGGGCTCAGCACGTCGAGCCGGGACCGGTGGTCGCGCAGCCGCTCGACCAGGCTCCGCACGCTCAGGCTGGGCTTGGCCGCCAGCCGGGCGCCGGCGATCCGAAGCGCCAGTGGCAGGCGGTCGCACAGCGCGCCGAGCTGCTCCACCGCCACCGGGTCGCTGCCGAACCGGTCCGCACCGGCCAGGGTGATCAGCAGGGCCGTCGCCTCGGTCGGCTCCAGCATTCGCAGCCGGATGCTGAGCGCCGTGTAGTCCCCGGTCAGGTCGCCCAGGTTCTCCCGGCTGGTGGCCAGCACCACACTGCGTCCGCCGCCCGGCAGCAGGGGTCTGAGCTGGTGGAAGGAGCGCACGTTGTCCAGGACGATCAGCGTCTTGCGGGTGCTGAGCAGGCTCCGGAAGAGCGAGGCCCGCTCGTCGGGATCCGCCGGGACCTGGGGTGCGGCGATCCCGAGGGCGCGCAGGAAGCGGTCGAGCACGGCGGCGGGGGACACCGGTGCCTGTTCCTCGTCGTAGCCGCGCAGATCGGCGAAGAGCTGGCCGTCGGGGAACTGGTCGGCGACCTGGCTCGCCCAGTGGACCGCCAGTGCGGTCTTGCCCACCCCGCCCACGCCCACGATCGTCGCCAGTGCCGGGGTGTGAGGGTTGTACGGCTCCTTCAGCAGCCGGTCCAAGGAGGCCATTTCACGCTGCCGCCCGGTGAACGCCATGACTCCGGCCGGTAGTTGCGCCGGGATCGTGTGCACGGCGGCCGGCGCGGGGGTGACCACGGCCGGCGGGCGGGTCAGCTCCGGTGAGTCCCGCAGGATCAGCTCGTGCAACTGCCGCAGCCCCGGGCCGGGTTCGATTCCCAGCTGCTCGGTCAGTAACCGGCGGCCGTGCAGGAACACGTCGAGTGCCTCGGCCCGCTGCCCCGACCGGTACAGGGCGAGCATGAGGTGCTCGCGGCACTGCTCGCGCAGCGGGTGCCGGGCCACCAGTTCGGTGAGCTCGCCGATGAGCGCACGGTGCCGGCCCAGCTGCAGCATCAGCCCCGCCCGCTCCTCGATGAGCGTGAGCCTCGTCTGTTCCAGGCGCGTCGCCTCGGCCTCCAGGCGGGAACCGGGCGTCTCGTCGAGCGCCGAGCCCCGCCAGATGCTCAGCGCCTCCTCGAACAGCGTGCAGGCCTCCTCGGTACGGCCGTGCCGGGCGGCGTCGCGGCCCTGGGCGGCCCGCTCCAGGAATTCCTGGACGTCGACGCGGTGCTCGCCCTTGGCCAGCAGATAGCCCGGGGGAGAGGTGATCAGCAGATCGGTCACGCCGGCCTGCTTGAAGGTCTTGCGCAGGGTGGCCACGCAGATGGCGATCTGGTTCCGTGCCGTCGCGGGAGGGGAATCCGGCCAGACGGCGTCCACCAGGGTGTCCACCGAGACGACCCGGTCGGCATAGAGGACCAGCATCGCGAGGACCGTCGCCTGGCGCCGGCCGTTGATGCGCAAGGGGCCGTCGTCGGCCTGGACGAGCAGTGGCCCCAACAGTCTGAAGACAAACCGATTCAACAGGTCCCCCGCCTTTGAAACCCCGCGTCAGGCGCGAACGGTACCGCAAAGACGATTCCTCGGTGCAGTCAACTCTTGGGAAAATCAGCGGCTGTTTCAGGCCATCTTGTCCGTATGGCGGTAGGGCGGGGAACGGCCTTCACGGAGAGTCGCCGGCGCCGACCGAGGCCAGTACGCCCGACAGCCCCCGCAGCATTTCGGCCGTCCGGTGCACTTCCTCCGCACCGCCCAGGCTCTCGCACAGGTGCCGGGCGAGCCCGTCCAGGCACGAGTCGATCTCCCGCTTCGCCGCCGCTCCCGGCTCGGTGGCGGCGAGCAGTTTCGCCCGGCGGTGCGCCGGATTGTCCAGGTAGACCGCGAGCCCCTGGGACACGAGCAGGTCCGCTATGCGCTGCACGCTCTGCCGGGTCGTCCCCACGCGCCGGGCCACCTCGGAGACCGACAGGGACTCCTGCGTCACCGCGCTGAGGACCTGCCAGCGCGCCGCACTGAGGCCGGAAGGCAGGGCCAGCCGGTCCACGGCCGCGGTGAACCGCCCGTTCAGCCGGAAGACCGCCACGGCGGCCCGGCTGAACGCCTCGGCCTCCCCGGACTCCGCTGTACGCGTCAACGCCGGTCCCCTTCCGTACGTCTTCCGGGTCGCTGCACGATAACAGTGCGTGGTCGCACGGACGAGAGTCGTGCGACCACGCTCCGCAGACAGCGGCCCGGACTGGTCCGTTGGCAGCTCCGTGGTCGACGGAACCCTTCGGTAACCAGCCCAATGGCCCACCCCACGCGCATCGATTTGAGCCAGTGGGCCTCCAGGTGCTTATCTGTGGCGTATCCATGTACTTTCGGCGCCGCGCAGCGCCGGACGGCAACGAGGCCGGTTCCGGAGCGCGGCGCCTTCGCCGTGCCCGTCCGCCGCCCACCACCCCCGGGCGGCGCCGGACCGGCGCGCACCACTGCAGGGGGGCGGCACACCGCTGTGAAGAGGATGTTCGTAGCTCCGGATCCGGGGCGCCTGAGACTCAGGACGTCGGCCCGCGCCGTGATCGGCGTCGCCGCCGCCGTCGCCCTCGCCGAACTGTGCGGTCTGTCCCTGACCGCCTCCATCACCGGCGGACTGGCGGCCCTGCTCGCGCTCTTCACCGTCACCGACGCCACCGTGCGCCGCCAGGCCGTCACCACCGCCCTGCTGCCCGCCGCCGGATTCCCCGTCCTGGCCCTCGCCACGGCCCTGCACGGGGTGACCCCGCTGCGGGACGCCGCCTTCGTGCTCGTCGTCTTCTGCGGGGTCTACGCCCGCCGCTGGGGCCCGCGCGGGCACGCGCTCGGGATCTTCGCGTTCATGAACTTCTTCGTCACGCAGTTCCTGTACGCCCTTCCCGCCCAGCTCCCCGAGCTGTACACCGCCGTGGGCCTGGCCCTCGGCGCCGCCGCGGCCGTACGGTTCCTGCTCTGGCCCATCGAACGCCGCACCCCGCCGCCCGCCGCGCCCGCGCCGCTGCCCGGCAGCGGCCTGGCCCGGCACACGACCCGCCAGGCCTTCCAGGCCACCGCCGCGTGTGCCGTCGCCCTCGCCGTCGGCCAGGTGCTCTCCGAGGACCGCTGGTACTGGGCCGTCGGCACCGCCTGGTGGATCTTCGTCAACACCGCCTCCCGCGGCGAGACCCTGGTCCGCGGCTTCCGCCGGGTGCTCGGCACCGTCGTCGGCGTGGCCGCGGGCGTCCTGATCGCCATCCCGCTGGACGGCGCGCCCCTGCCCACCGCCCTCCTCGTCGCCGCCTGCGTCTTCGGGATCTTCTACACGGCCGCCGTCTCCTACAGCTGGATGATCCTGGCGGTCACGCTGATGGCCGGGCTGCTCTACGGCCTCCTCGGCGTACTGGACCCCGGCCTGCTCGTACTCCGCCTGGAGGAGACGGCCGTGGGGGCCGTGTGCGCCGCGCTGGCCGTGGTCCTCGTCCTGCCCGTCACCACCCACGCCACGAACGACGCGTGGATCCAGCGCGCCCTGCACTGCGTGCACTCCGCCACCGCCCAGGCCACCGCCCGCCTCGCGGGCTCCGCGACGGCGGACCCCGCCCCGCACGCCGCGGAGCTGGAGACGCTGCTGGCCCGGGTCCGGATGGCGCTCGCCCCCCTGGTCCACCCGCTCAGCCCGTTCCGCGCGCGCAAGGCCCGCGCCGGCCAGGTCATCGCCCTGCTGGACGACTGCGCCCGCGAGGTGCGCGGCCTGGTGACCGTCGTGGCCGACCCGGACGCCGGCCACGACGCCCGCCTCGCCGCCGCCTGCTGGCGCGTCGAGGCGGCGGTGCAGGCGCTGACCGCCGGCGAGCGGGAGCTCGAAGCGCCCGAGGCCACGGTCGACACCACCCCGTCCGCCGCCACCACCGAACCCGCGCTCGCCCACCTTCAGGGCCTGGAGCGGGCCCTGACCGAACTCGCCTCCCCCCTGGGCAGTGACCCCAGGGCGCCGTTCGTCATCAGCGCCTGAGCAGAGCGCCCCAGGCCGGCGTCCCCTCCGCGGACAGCCGGCCGGGGGTGTGCACCACCCCCAGGGCCTGGGTGGCCCGGGTCAGCGCCACGTACAGGTCGCTCGGCCCGAAGCCGGCCGGCTCCACCACGATCACCGTGTCGAACTCCAGCCCCTTGGCCTGACGCGGATCCAGCAGGACGACCTCACGGGTCAGATCGGGCTCCGCGCCCTCCCGCACCTGCGGCAGTACGGCGGCCAGTGCCCCGTGCAGATCCCGCTGGGCGATCACCGCGAGCCGCCCCTCGGCCGGCCGCTCCCGCTCCACCGCCTCCCCGACGGCCGCGGCCAGGTCGCCGGCCGCCCGCGCCCACGGCCGCACCCCGGTGGCCCGTACCGAACGCGGCGGCTCGAAACCGGGATCGCGCTCGCGCAGCGCGGCGGCCGCCACCTCCATGATCTCGGCCGGCGTGCGGTAGTTGACCCCGAGCGTGACCAGCTCCCACCGCTCGCCCACGTACGGCGCCAGGATCCGCTCCCAGGACCCGCAGCCCGCCTCGTCGCCGGTCTGCGCCGGATCGCCGACGAGCGTCATCGAGCGGGTCGGGCAGCGCCGCATCAGCAGCCGCCACGCCATCTCCGACAGTTCCTGCGCCTCGTCCACGATGACGTGCCCGAAGGCCCAGGTCCGGTCCGCCGCGGCACGCTCGGCGGTGCTGCGGTGGTCGGCCTCCTCGTGGCGTTCCGCCATCCGCTCGGCGTCGATGATGTCGTGCGCCGCCAGGTACTCGTTCTCCTCGTCCTCGAACTCGTACGACTGCGAGCCCGCGGACACGTCCAGCACCCCCTGCGCGTACGCGATGCGCTGCTGCCTGCGCCGCTCCTCGGCGGCGCGCAGCGCACTGTCGTCCTCCCCGAGCAGCTCGGCCGCCTCGTCCAGGAGCGGTACGTCGGCCGGAGTCCAGTCGGGCCGCGCCGAGGGCGCGCGGCGGATGAGCCGGGCCTCGTCCGGGGGCAGGTGCGTGGGCTCCGCCAGGAAGTCGGTGATCAGCTGCTGCGGGGTGAGGGAGGGCCACAGCGAGTCGATCGCCGCGTGCACGGCGGCGCTCGTCGCGATCTCCTTGCCGAGCTGGGCCACGTCGTCGGGGCCGAGCAGGTTCGGACCGCCGTACGGATCCGCCCCCAGCCGGTCGGCGAGCTGCGCGGTGAGCGCGTCGACGATCCGGAGGGCGAAGGCGGGCCGCGCCCGGTTGTGCGGCAGCCCGGTGCCCCGGGCCCGGTCCCGCGCCTCGTGGGCCATCGTGCGGTCCAGCAGCAGGGTCCCGTAGTCGTCGTGGTCGATCTCCAGCGCGGCCTCGGGCACGGTGTCGTACTCCTCGCCGCTGTCGGCCGGCACGTGCTCCGGCAGGCGCTGCCGGTCGGCGACGACCCGGGCGAGGACCCGCGCCATCGCGGCGCGGCCCTTCACCGCGGCGGCCCCGGGACGGTCGGTGCCGGTGGCGTGGACCCCCGGGAACAGCTCGCCCGGCGTGGACAGCAGCACACCCGTCTCGCCGAGCGCGGGCAGCACCCCGCCGATGTAGCCCAGGAAGGCCGGCCCCGGTCCGACGATCAGCACGCCGCGCCGGGCGAGCAGCTCGCGGTGGGCGTACAGCAGGTACGCGGCGCGGTGCAGCGCGACCGCGGTCTTGCCGGTGCCGGGCCCGCCCTCGACCACCAGCACCCCGCGGTGCGTGGAGCGGATGATCCGGTCCTGCTCGGCCTGGATGGTCCGCACGATGTCGTGCATGCGGCCGGTGCGGGCGGCGTCGAGCGCCGCCAGCAGGACCGCGTCGGCGTCGGCCCCCTCGTGGCCGGTGCGCTCCGCGTCGGTCAGGTCGAGGATCTCGTCGTGCAGGGCGGTGACCACCCGGCCCCGGCTGCTGATGTGGCGACGGCGGCGCAGTCCCATGGGCGTGTGCCCGGTGGCGAGGTAGAAGGGGCGGGCGACCTCGGCCCGCCAGTCCAGGACCAGCGGTGTGCGTTCCGTGTCGTCGGCGCGGATCCCGAGGCGTCCGATGTGGTGGTCGCGGCCGTCGGAGAACTCCAGTCGTCCGAAACACAGGCCGTTCGCACCGGCATTCAGAGCGGACAGCAGACCCGACTGCTCGGCCACCAGGACATCGCGTTCCAGGCGTGCCTGAAAGCCCGATCCGACATCGCGCAATGCCCCTTCGACTGCCTGTTCGGCCTGGTCACGCAGGTCGTCGAGGCGCCGATAGAGGTCGGTGACGAATTGCTGCTCTTTCCGGAATTCCTCGGTTGACAATTGCACTCCCGCCGCGATACACTGTCGTCGTAAACATTTCCGCGCCCTCGCTCAAAGCGAAGTCGCGAACTGTTCAATATACGCCTTCTCATCCCTCGGCAGCGAATTCGACCGGGGGATTTTTTGCGTACGGTGGATCTCATGACCACCGCACACGCCCCGGCCGACGGCATCGTCTACCGCCTCGCCCGCCCCGAGGACGCGGGCGCCATCGAGGCCCTGGACAGCTCCTTCACCACCTCCACCGTCTTCGAGGTCACCGCCTCCGGTGACGGCTTCGGCTTCCTGCTCCGCGAGGTGCCGGCGGACCCGCCGGTGCACAAGGTGTTCCCGCCCGAGGAGCACGACGAGCAGGGGTTCGCCGGCGCCCGGGGCCCCGACGTGGACGCGGACACCCGCACCTTCGTAGCCCTCGACGGCGGTGAGCTCTGCGGGTTCGCCGCCGTCGGCTACGCCGCGTGGAACCGGCGGCTGACGATCGAGGACATCGAGGTCGCGCCCGGTCACCGGGGTCGCGGGATCGGCAGCGCGCTGATGGAGCGCGCCGCGGAGTTCGCCCGCGAGCGGGGCGCGGAGCACCTCTGGCTCGAGGTCAGCTCGGTCAACGCCCCCGCCGTGCACGCCTACCGGCGCATGGGGTTCGTCTTCTGCGGCCTCGACACCGCCCTGTACGGGGGTACGCCCTCCGCGGGCGAGCAGGCGCTGTTCATGAGCCGCCCCTGCCGCTGACCCCGCGCGCACCGAAGCGGTCCGACGGCACGTCAACTCCCACGGCGGGGCGGATCTTACGTCCCTCTGCCCCCTGTTCGCAGCCCGATCCTCCAGGATCACTCGGAGGAGTGTTCCGGAAGCCCAGGCCGTACGCCCCTGACCTGCGGAAGGTACAACGGGTAATTGATTACTGCACATTCATCTGGCACGTACAGGGTGGATCTGGTCGGACAGGGGGTAACCCGCCGGAATGGAAATTCTTCAACAGCGCTCCACCACCGCACAGGTGTGGCAGGCGGCCGAGGAGTTCATCCGACTCTTCCACAGGGAGAACGCCGGCGCGGGTGATCCGCGCGCCCGGCTCGCCGCCGTGAGGGCGGAACTCGCGGACACCGGTACCTACGTGCACACCCCCGAGGAGCTGGTCCACGGGGCGCGCGTGGCCTGGCGCAACAGCAACCGCTGCATAGGCAGGCTCTACTGGAACTCGCTGCGGGTCCGTGACCGCCGGGGGATCACCGACGCCGACGCGATCGCCGCCGAGTGCTTCGACCACCTGCGCGAGGCGACCAACGGCGGCCGGGTGAGGCCCACCATCACCGTCTTCGCCCCGGAGGCCCCCGGCCGCCCGGGCCCCGTGATCTGGAGCGAGCAGCTGGTGCGGTACGCCGGCTACGGCGACCACCCGTCCATAACCGTCGGCGACGCCCGCAACGCCCCGCTCACCGAGGCCCTCCTGCAACTCGGCTGGCCCGGCGGCGCAGGCACCCCCTTCGACCTCCTCCCGCTGGTGGTCCAGGGTGTCGACGACAAGCCGCGGTGGTTCGACACCCCCGCGGACGCCGTCCTGGAGGTCCCGATCGTCCACCCCGACGGTGACGGGTGGGCGGACTGGGGTCTGCGCTGGCACGCCGTTCCCGCCATCTCCAACATGTGCCTGGAGATCGGCGGCATCCACTACCCTGCCGCGCCGTTCAACGGCTGGTACATGGGCACCGAGATCGGTGCGCGCAACCTCGCCGACACCGACCGCTACAACCTCCTGCCCGCCGTGGCCCGCCGCCTGGGCCTGGACACCTCCAGCGACCGTTCGCTGTGGAAGGACCGCGCCCTGGTCGAGCTCAACCGGGCGGTCCTGCACTCCTTCGACCGGGCGGGCGTCACCATCGCCGACCACCACTCCGAGTCCCGCCGCTTCCTCACCCACATGGAACGGGAGGAGCGCAAGGGCCGCGAGGTGGGCGCGGACTGGTCCTGGATCGTGCCGCCGATGTCCGGCGCGGCGACCCCGGTCTTCCATCGCACCTACGAGGACCTCCCCAGCAGCACGGCGTACGTCCACCACCCCGGCGCGCAGGAACGGGCCCGGGGACGGGATTTGGTCTAGACCTTCTGTTACCGTCGGCTCCGGACGGATCCGACGGCGGTGAGAGGGGTTTCCTGTGGGCGGCGCGGACAGCACGGACCGAAGCGGCGAACACCGGGCCTACATCGGCTCCTTCACCTCGGGGGGCGGCCGCGGTGTGACCATCGCGACCGTGGATCCGAAGACCGGGGCGCTGACCCCGCTCTCGGTCGCCACCGCCGAGGATCCGTCGTACCTCGCCCTCGCTCGGGACACCGGCGTCCTCTACGCGGTGAGCGAGACCGAGCGGGGCGAGGTGGCGGCCTTCCGGCCCACCGCCGGGGGCCTCGCGGCGCTGGGCGCGCCCGTGCGTGTCGGCGGCTCCGGCCCCACCCACCTCAGCGTGTCCGGGCGCCGCCTGTTCACCGCCAACTACACCTCGGGCAGCGTCAGCAGCCTCGCGCTGGCCGCCGACGGCAGCCCCGGCGGACCGGCCCGCGTGCTCGCGCACCGCGGCTCCGGCCCCGACACCGCCCGGCAGGAGGGGCCGCACGCCCATCAGGTGCTGCCCGACCCGACCGGCCGCTGGGTGCTCAGCGTCGACCTGGGCACCGATGCGGTCCGGGTCTGCGCACCGGACGCGGTCACGGGGGAGCTGCGGGTGCACACCGAGACGTCGCTGCGCGCCGGAACGGGCCCCCGCCACCTGGTCTTCCACCCGGAGGGCGCCGTGGCCTACGTCCTCCACGAGCTGGAGCCGCAGGTGACCGTCTGCCGGTGGAACGGCGCATCGGGGCGGCTGGAACCGGTCGGTGAGGTTCCGGTGGCCTCCACGGGCGCCCCAGGGGCCGTACGGGCGTACCCCTCGGCGGTCGTGGCCTCCCCCGACGGCCGGTTCGTGTGGGCGGCCGTCCGCGGGGCCGATGTGCTCGTCACCCTGTCGCTCGCCGACGGGCCGGGGAAGCCGCGGCTCACCGGCACCGTGGACTGCGGCGGCGCGTGGCCGCGGGACCTCGCCGTGGACACCGCGGGCAGCCGCCTCTACACGGCCAACGAGCACTCGGGTGACGTGAGCTGGTTCGACGTGGACCCGCTGACCGGGCAGCCGCACCGGGCCGGTTCGCTGGCCGTGCCCGCCGCCACCTGCGTGGTCCTCGGCTGAGTCCCGTACGCGGGCCGGGCGCGGGCCGGACGCGCGCAGGCCCCCGCCGGCCGGGAGATCCGGCCGACGGGGGCCTGCGCGGGTGTCGGGCGGGTCAGTGCGCGGGCGAGGTCTGGGGGATCCCCAGAGCCGCGGTGTACTGGGCGACGGCCAGCTTGCCGAGCGCCGGGTAGGCGCCGAGCACCTCGGCGGTGGCGCAGTCGGCCTCCTTGCACGCCGTGTCCAGCAGCCCGTCGGCGGCCTCCGGGCCGATCAGGTACGGGGCGAGCGCGAGCTGGGTGGAACCCTCGCGGCGCAGCTGGTCGGCGACCGCGGCCACCGAGCCCTCCTGGTCCAGCGCGGCGGCCTGGACGGGCACCGCGAGGCGGGCGGCGAGCAGCATGCCCGTGATCCCGGCGGCCTGCACGGCCTCCTCGCCGCCGGTGGTGGCCAGGACGATGCCGTCGGCGGCGGTGGTCACGGTGAAGAGGCGGGCGCGGTCGGCGCGGGCCAGCCCGGCCTCGGAGAGGCGCACGTGCAGACCCTCGGCCAGCAGCGGGTGCGGGCCGAGGACGTCGGCCAGCTCGGCGGCGGCGGAGGAGTCCATCAGCGCCTGGCGCATCCGGCGCAGCAGGTCGCTGTCCGGGCCGGCCAGCAGCGGGACGACCACGGCGTCCGGGCCGCTCTGCTCGGGCACCTCGTGGCCGGCGGCGCGGGCGAACTCGGCACGCGCGGTCCGGTCGGCCGAGACGGCGTCCAGCACGCCGGACAGGGACGGGAACTCGGAGGCGGAGTCACCCTCAAGGAAACCGATGCGGGCGTCGAGGCCCGGCAGCTCGGAGCGGCCGATGCTGATGATCTCTTCCGCGAGCCCCCGCGAAGCGGCCGAGGGTGCACCGGGCACGGCGAGCACCAGCGCGGGCGCGCCCTCGGGCGCAGCCGCGGGCTCGGGCCGGCGGTGCCGTCCGGTCGGGCGGGGTCGCGGCATTCGTACGGGCAGGCCATGTGCGGGGCCGGTGGGGGAGCTCATGGCGCCGCATGCTACTGGCTTATCGGAAGAAGGTGTTCGGGCAGGGCCTTCTCGTGCCGCATCTGTCCGTATTTATCCGATGAATTGCAGATACGTTCAACTGACGGACGGCAAGCGCCAGTCCACGGGCTGTGATCCCTGGCCCACCAGCAGTTCGTTCGTCCTGCTGAAGGGCCGGGAGCCGAAGAAGCCGTAATCCGCCGATTTGGGGGAGGGGTGCGAGGACTCCACCACCGGCAGGTCGCCGAGCAGCGGCCGCAGGTTGCGGGCCGCACGGCCCCACAGGATGGACACCAGCGGCTTGCCCCGGGCGGCCAGCGCGCGGATGGCCTGGTCGGTGACAGCCTCCCAGCCCTTGCCCTGATGCGCGTTCGACCGGCGGGGCGCGGTCGTGAGCGAGCGGTTGAGCAGCAGCACGCCCTGCCGGGTCCACGGGGTGAGGTCACCGTTGGCGGGCCGGCCGGTCCCTATGTCCCGGTGCATCTCCAGGAAGATGTTGTCCAGGCTCGGCGGTACCGGACGCACGTCCGGGGCCACCGAGAAGGACAGTCCCACCGCGTGCCCCGGGGTGGGGTACGGGTCCTGGCCGACGATGAGGACCTTGACCTCGTCGAAGGGCTGCTGGAAGGCGCGCAGCACATGGGCCCCGGCGGGGACGTACGTCCTCCCCGCCGCGATCTCGGCTCGCAGGAAGTCGCCCATCGCGGCGATCTGCGCCGCCACCGGCTCCAGAGCGCGGGCCCAGCCCGGCTCGACGATTTCGTTCAACGGTCGTGCTGCCACGGTGGATCACTCTACTGGCCGATCGTCGCCGCCCGCACGCACAGGACGTCGGGCAGGTGCTCGGCCAGCAACTGCCAGCTGTCGCCGTCGTCGTGGCTGGCGTACAACTCGCCGTTGCGGTTGCCGAAGTAGATCCCCGCCGGGTCCGCGTCGTCCGTGCAGAGCGCGTCCCGCAGGACCGTGCCGTAGTGGTCGGAGTCCGGGAGTCCGCGCGTGAGCGGTTCCCAGGTGGCGCCCGCGTCCTCGGTGCGGAAGACCCGGCACCGGTGCCCGGCCGGGACCCGGTCCGAGTCGGCGTTGAGCGGGAACACGTAGGCGGTGTCCGGCCGGTGCGGATGGGCCGCCACCGCGAAGCCGAAGTCGGAGGGCAGCCCGCCGCCGATGTCGGTCCAGCGGGCGCCCGCGTCGTCGCTGCGGTAGACGCCCCAGTGGTTCTGCAGGTACAGCCGGTCCGTGTCGCCGGCGTCCTGGGCGATCTTGTGGACGCACTGGCCGAACTCGGGGTTCGGATCCGGCAGGAACACCGCCGAGACCCCCTGGTTGGACGGTTGCCAGCTGGCCCCGCCGTCCCTGGTCCGGAACACCCCGGCGGTGGAGACCGCCACGGTGACCGCCTCCGGGTCGCCGGGATCGGTGATCACCGTGTGCAGGCCCTCGCCGCCGCCGCCCGGGACCCACTTGCCGCGGCTCGGGTGCTCCCACAGCGGGCGGACCAGCTCGAAGGACTCGCCCCGGTCCGTCGAACGGAACAGCGCCGCCGGCTCCGTGCCCGCATACACCACGTCGGGGGCCTCGGCCCCGGCCGGCTGGAGCTGCCAGACCCGCTCCAGCGAGGCGCCGGTGTCCTGGGGGAACTTCACGGCCGCCCCGGCCGGTTCCCGCCAGGTCTCCCCGAGGTCGTCGGAGCTGAAGACGGACGGACCCCAGTGGGTGCTGTCGCCGCCGACCAGCAGCCGGGGGGCCGGGCCGCGCCGGTCGATGGCGGCCGCGTAGACGGCCTGGGCGTTGAAGTGGGGCCCGCCGAACTCCCACGGCCCGTCGCCCCTGCGGCGGCCGATGAACAGTCCCTTGCGGGTCCCCACGAGCAGCAGTACGTCGGCCATGGCCGGCACCTCCGGACCTCGTCGTCCTTGCGGGTGGATCGTTCCTCGCGGAGCGTCTTTCCGGCCAGTCTGCACCCGCCCACCGACAGGGGCCCGGCGGGCGCCACGCACCTCACATCGGATGATCTATACCGATCATTTACCGCGCGGAAATGATTGCGCCTTGCATAGGGGTGTTCGCAGTGGGTTGACTTCAAGCCATTGCTGCCGCGTGTGAGAGGACGTATGTGGCCACCGAGCACCTGTCTCCGCTCGACCTCGCCTTCTGGCGGATGGAATCCGCCGACCATCCCATGCACCTCGGCGCCCTCGCCGTCTTCCGCACCCCCCGGCACCCGGAGCCGGGCGACGGGGACGCCGCCGAGCGGGCCGCCGCGCTCCTCACCGCGCGCTGTGCGGCCGTGCCGGGCCTGCGCCGCCGGATCCGCGACGTGCTGCTGCCCCTCGGCGCCGCCGCCTGGTCGCCGGACCCCGGCTTCGATCCGGCACGGCACGTCTTCCTCGTCCGCACGGACCTGACCTGCCCGCACGAGGCCGCCGGCCCCCTGATGGCCCGCCCGCTGGACCGGGAGCTGCCGCCGTGGGAGGCGCACGTCCTGGCCGGGCCGGATCCGGACTCCTTCGCCGTCCTGTTCAAGTTCCACCACGCCCTCGCCGACGGCCTGGGCGCGCTCGCCCTCGCGGCCGCGCTGTTCGACGAGGTCCCCGAGCCGCGAGCCCCCGTGCGCCCGGTTCCGGGGCAGCGGGCCGGTTCCGTCCTGAGCCGGCTCCCGGGAGCCCTGGCCGCCCGGGTCCAGGGCGTGGGCCAGGCCCTGGAGATCGGCGCCGCCGTGGCCCGCGGCGGGCTGCCGCTCGGTGTCCCGGCCGCGTTCACGGCCGGTCCCACGGGCTCGGGCAGCCGTATCGTCGCCGGTCTCGCGCTCGACCTCGACGAGGTCAACCTGATCCGCAAGGGGGCCGGTGGCACCGTCAACGACGTGCTGATCACCCTGGTCGCGGGCGCACTGCGGCGCTGGCTGGCCGGCCGCGGCGACCCCGAACCCCTCG
The DNA here is from genome assembly GCF_044748225.1 of Streptomyces sp. NPDC090021. NCBI lineage: Bacteria > Bacillati > Actinomycetota > Actinomycetes > Kitasatosporales > Streptomycetaceae > Streptomyces > Streptomyces sp. NPDC090021. Next base: position 72,829 of record NZ_JBIVFO010000004.1, read on the forward strand.
GGGCCGGACCGCGGGCCCTGATCCCGGTCTCCCGCCGCCGCGGGCCCCGGGACGGTGGAGGCGCGGGGAACCGGCTGTCCGGCTACCTGCTCCGGCTGCCGCTCGCCGAGCCCGATCCGCTGCGGCGCCTGGCCTGCGTACGCGTCGGCATGGACCGCAACAAGGACGCCGGGCCCGCCCGGGGTGCGGGAGCCGTCGCCCTGCTCGCGGACCACGTCCACCCGCTCGGCCACCGGCTCGGCGGGCCCCTCGTCGCCCAGGCGGCCAGGCTGCTCTACGACATCCTCGTCACCAGCGTCCCGCTGCCCGGCCTCACCTTCTCCCTCGGCGGCAGCCGGGTCCACGAGGTCTACCCGCTCGCCCCGCTGGCCCGAGGCCAGTCTCTTGCGGTCGCCGTCTCCACCTACAAGGGAACGGTCCACTACGGCCTGGTCGCCGACGCGGCCGCGGTCGCGGACCTGGCGGCGCTGGCCGGGGCGCTGCGGGCCGAGCTCGACGCACTTGTACGAGAGGTCTCGTAGTACGAGGAGATTCGTAGTATGGTGAGTCTCGTACTTAGCCGCCGATCCCGGCGCGCCCGGTGACCCCTGGAGAGCCCCGATGAGTGCTGCCCCCGCCGTACCCGCCGCTTTCGCCGCCCTGTTCGAGCCCTACACCCTGCGATCGGTCACCGTCCCGAACCGCGTGTGGATGGCCGCGATGTGCCAGTACAGCGCCGAGGCCTTCGGGCCGAACGCGGGCGTCGCCGGCGACTGGCACTTCGCCCACTACGCCGCCCGCGCCACCGGGGGGACCGGCCTGATCATCCAGGAGGCCACCGCGGTCTCCCCGGAGGGCCGCATCTCCCCCTACGACCTCGGCATCTGGAACGACACCCAGGTCGAGGCCCTGCGCCGGATCACCGGCTTCCTGAAGGCCCGGGGGACCGTCCCCGGCATCCAGATCGCCCACGCCGGCCGCAAGGCGTCCACGGACCGCACATGGACCGGCGGCGCGCCGGTCGGCCCCGACGCGCACGGCTGGCGGCCGGTCGCCCCGAGCGCGGTGCCGTTCGCCGAGGGCCACCCCGTCCCGCACGAGCTGACGGTCGATGAGATCGCCCGGATCACCGGCCAGTTCGCGGCCGCGGCGGGGCGGGCCCTGGCGGCGGGCTACGAGGTCGTCGAGATCCACGGCGCTCACGGCTACCTCATCGGGGAGTTCCTCTCCCCGCACAGCAACAGGCGCACCGACGCCTACGGCGGATCCTTCGAGAACCGCACCCGCTTCGCCCTGGAGGTCGTCGACGCCGTCCGGGCGGTGTGGCCCGAGGAACTGCCGCTGCTCTTCCGGATCTCCGCCACCGACTGGCTGGAGCAGGAGGGCTGGACGGCCGACGAGACCGTACGCCTGGCCCGGCTCCTCCAGGAACACGGCGTGGACCTCCTCGACGTCTCCACCGGCGGCCTCGCTCCCGGAGTGAGCATCCCGGTCGGCCCCGGCTACCAGGTGCCCTTCGCCGCCCGGGTGAAGGCCGAGACGACCCTCCCCGTGGCGGCCGTCGGCCTGATCACCGAACCGGAGCAGGCCGAGAAGATCCTGGCCAACGGCGAGGCCGACGCGGTCCTGCTGGGCCGCGAGCTGCTGCGCGACCCGTTCTGGGCCCGCCGCGCGGCCGAACGGCTCGGCGCGTCGATCCGGACGCCCGAGCAGTACCACCGGTCCTGGTGACGGCGGTACGGCCGCGGCCCCGGGTCGCGGCCGTACCGGCCGCTCCCGCCGGTTTCCGCGGTGCGCACGCCTCCTTCGACACCTCTCGTACCATGGGGGTCCGGACCAAGCCGAGTGAGCGGAGCAGGGACATGACGGATCGGGACACCTCCCGCACCCCGGCCCACCCGGCGGCGGAAGAGATCCGCCTGGAGGGCGTGCTGCACGCGCTCTCCGACCCGGTGCGGCTCTCCATCGTGCTGGACCTCGCCGCCTCGCCGGACGATCTGGCCTGCTCGCACTTCGACCTGCCGGTCACCAAGTCCACGACCACGCACCACTTCCGCGTCCTGCGCGAGAGCGGTGTCGTACGCCAGGCCTACCGCGGCACCACGAAACTGAACGCCCTGCGCCGCGATGACCTGGAGGCCCTGTTCCCGGGCTTCCTCGACAGCGTCCTGACGGCGGCCGCCGCCGAGGCGGAGCGGCTCGCGTCGCCGTGACCGCGGGCCGGACGACCCCGCCGGTGGTCACGGCCGCGGGCGTGCTGTCGACCGACACCGTCACGCCGTCGGCGATGTCCTCCGCGGTGAGGAGCAGGCCATCGGACACCGGATTCACCGGGAGGCCGCAGCCGGGATGCCGCCCGTCGCGGCGGGGCGGGCGCCGGGCCCGGTCGTCGGCCACGGCGCGGTCCGGGCACCGGGCGGCGCTCACGGTGGTCCGCCCGGCGGAGCCCGCACCCGCCGCCGCGGCGCACGGGGGCGCCCTGGGGGCGCCACCAGCAGCGCCGCCGTCACCGTCCCGAGGTGGATCCAGGGCCGCCCCCCGGCCCGTGACCGGCGGAACCCGTTCGCTGCCACGCCCCTCCCTCCGCATGCTGCTCCGGGACTCCGGGGCTCCGGTCCAGCGCCGTGCTCGGCCCGCGCACCCGGGGCGGCACGGCGACACTCCCGGCCGGGGCCCCGGACGATCCCGGACGCAGGTCCGCGGGCGCCTGCGCGCGGCGCGGCGAGCCGGGGGCCGGAAGACGGCCTACGCCCGGTCCGCGCCCGCCGCGTCCAACAGGCCCTGCCAGTTGGGGATCTTGACGGTGCGTCGGCCCAGCGAACGGCCCAGATCCGCCTCGGCCGACTCGATGGCCAGCCAGCCGGGCCACTCCACCGGGTGCAGGCCCGCCGCCCGCAGGGCGGCCAGCGGGTCGCCGGGCAGCTCGCGCCGGGCCAGCGCACCCGCGTCCTGGAGCAGCGAGGACACGGTCTCCTTCGCGCACGGCCGGTTCGTGCCGATCACCCCGGTGGGGCCCCGCTTGATCCAGCCCGCCACGTACTCGCCGACCGAGGCCCGGCCCGCGCGCAGCACCCGGCCCGCGGCGTGCGGAACCGTGCCGCTCGCCGGGTCGAAGGGCAGCCCGGTGAGCGGCAGGCCCCTGTACCCCACCGAGCGCAGCACCAGCTGCGCCTCGACGTCCTCGTGGACGCCCGTCCCGGTCACCCCGCCGTGCCCGTCCGGGGCGGTCCGCTCGAAGCGCATCCCGGTGACCCGGCCGTCGGGCCCGCCCAGGATCTCCACCGGGCGCAGATAGAACCGCAGCGCGATGCGGCGCGGTTCCTCGCCGGGCTCCTTGCCGGCCCAGCCGCGCAGCACTTCCAGGTTGCGCCGCGCCACCGCCGGCAGCGCGGCGGCGGCATCCGGGTCGGCGTACGTCGGGTCCAGTGCCAGCTCGGCCGGGTCCGCCCCGGTGTCCACACCCGGCAGGGTGCCCAGTTCGCGCAGTTCCTTCGTGGTGAACCTGCCCTGGGAGGGCCCGCGCCGGGCCACCATGGACACCTTGCGCACCCCGCTGTCCGCGAGCGCCCCGAGGGCCGGCTGCGGCATGTCCGTCGGCGCCAGCTCCGACGCGGCGCGGGCCAGGATCCGGGTCACGTCCACCGCGACGTTGCCCGCCCCGACCACCACCGCCGCTTCGGCCCCGGGCAGGCCGAAGGCCTCGGCGGCGGCGTCCGGGTGCCCGCTGTACCAGGACACGAAGGCCGTCGCGGAGTGCACCCCGGCCAGTTCCTCGCCGGGGATGCCCAGCATCCGGTCCCGCGCCGCACCCACGCAGTACACGACCGCGTGGTACAGCTCCAGCAGCCGCTGCGCGGGCAGGGCGGTCCCGCCGACCTCGACGTTCCCGAGGAAGCGGATCCGCTCGTCCTCCAGCACGGTGCGCAGGCTGCCCTGCAGCGACTTGATCTTCTCGTGGTCCGGTGCGACCCCGTAGCGCACCAGCCCGTACGGGGCGGGCAGCCGGTCCAGTACGTCGACCAGCACCCCGGGCACCTCGCGCTGCTGGATCAGCGCCTGGGCCGCGTAGACCCCGCTGGGTCCCGATCCGACGACGGCGACACGAAGCACGGCGGAGCTCCTCCCGCAGGTGGTTCCAGCATGGCACCGGCCCGCCCGCCGGTCAGCCCATCGTGCGCATCCGGTGGATCTCGGCGCTCTGCGTGGCCACCACCTCGTTGGCCATCTCCTCGACGGCGACGTTGTTCCCGCCGGTCAGTGCCTCGCCCGCCATCGTCAGGGCCCCCTCGTGGTGGGCGGTCATCAGCTTCAGGAAGAGCCGGTCGAAGTCGGCGCCCCTGGCCGCGGCCAGTTCGTCGAGCTGCTGCGCGGTCGCCATGCCCGGCATCGAGCCGTGGTCGTGGTCGTGTCCGTGCCCGGGGGCGGCCGTTGCGGAGCCCGCCGCCGGTGCCGGATGGAGGTTCAACCACTTCTGCATGGCGCCGATTTCGGGCTTCTGGGCGGCCGTGATTCGTTCCGCCAGCCGTTTGACCGGCTCCGCCGCCGCCCGTTCGGGAGCCAGTGCGCTCATCGTCAGGGCCTGTCGGTGGTGTTCGATCATCCGCTGCACGTAGGCGTGGTCGGCGGCGTTGGGGCTGTCGTCGGGCTTCGCCGCGGCGGCCTGTTCGGGGGTGAGGGTGCGTGAGGTCTCGCCGGGTCTGCCCGGCGCGACGATCGAGGCCCGCCCGTCGTCGGCCCGGTCCGCTCCGTCGTCCTGGCAGGCGGTGAGCATCAGCAGGAGGCAGGCGGTCGCCGGCACCGCGGCGAACCGGAGAGGCCGCGCGGACGAGGCCTCGCGGCCCCTGAGGTCTTTTGCCATGTCCATGAAGGGAAGATACTGCCGGGGTCCTGGTTCCGTTCCCCTGCGGACGGAACCGATCGGGCTCCCATGGGAGGCACAGTGACCTCACTACGCACCAGGAGAGCGGGCAGCGGGAGGGTGGGGGTGGCCGTTCTCGCGGCCGGTCTCCTCACGACCCTCCTCACGGCCGGACCGGCAGCGGCCACGCCCGACCCCGGCGACCTGACGCCCGGGCACGTAAACCATCAGGGCGCGGGCACCCTCGACGGGCCGGAACTCGCCCCGGGCGACATCCCCGGCCAGGACGAGATCGTGCACAGCGCCAACATCAAGCCCCTGGCCAACATCCCCTCCACCGATGCCACCGCGATCAACACGGACCTCGCCTTCCAGGGCAGGTACGCCTACGCGGGCAACTACAACGGCTTCACGATCTACGACATCGCCAACCCCAAGGCGCCGAAGAAGATCACCGAGGTGCTCTGCCCCGGCGGGCAGAACGACATCTCCGTCGACGGCGACCTGCTCTTCCTCTCCACCGACTCCTCGCGCAGCGACGACTCCTGCAACAGCGTCTCGCAGCCCGCGACGGAGAAGTCCTCGTGGGAGGGCATCAAGATCTTCGACATCAAGGACAAGAAGAACCCCAGGTACATCAAGTCCGTCGAGACCGCCTGCGGCTCCCACACCCACACCCTGGTCCCCGGCCGCAAGGACATCTACCTCTACGTCGCCTCCTACTCGCCGAACGAGGCCTTCCCCGACTGCAAGCCGCCGCACGACGGCATCTCCGTGGTGAAGGTCCCGAAGAAGAGCCCGACCCGGGCCGCGGTCGTCGCCTTCCCGGTGCTCTTCCCCGACGGCGGCAACCCGGGCGCGCCCACCAACCCCGGAGTCTCCAAGACCACCGGCTGCCACGACATCACCGTGCTGCCCTCGAAGGACCTGGCCGCCGGCGCCTGCATGGGCGACGGCATCCTCTTCGACATCAGCAGGCCCGAGCAGCCACGCGTCATCGACCGGGTGCAGGACAACGTGAACTTCGCGTTCTGGCACTCGGCCACCTTCAACGAGCGCGCGAACAAGGTGGTGTTCACCGACGAACTCGGCGGCGGTGGCGGCGCCACCTGCAACGAGGCCACCGGCCCCGACCGGGGCGCCGACGGGATCTACGACATCACCGGCCGCGGCGAGCAGCGCAAGCTCGTCTTCCGCAGCTACTTCAAGATCCCGCGCCACCAGGCCGACACCGAGAACTGCGTGGCCCACAACGGCTCGCTGATCCCGGTCGGCGGTGGCCGCGACATCATGGTGCAGGCCTGGTACCAGGGCGGCGTCTCGGTGTGGGAGTTCACCGACTCGTCCCGGCCCCGGGAGATCGCCTACTTCGAGCGGGGGCCGCTGACGACGGACCGGCTGGGGCTGGGCGGGTCCTGGTCGGCGTACTACTACAACGGCCACATCTACTCGAACGACATCGCCAAGGGCCTCGACGTCCTGCGGCTCGACGACAGGCGCACCGACAGTGCCAAGCGGGTCCGCCTGGACCGGCTCAACGTACAGTCCCAGCCCGAGTACCACTGAACCGTGTGAGGTCACAGGTGTGAGGGGAACGTTCCGCCGGGCGGCCCGCCGTCCGGCGGAACACCGAGGTCCCAGTCCAGCCCGTAGCGCTGGAACAGCTCCGCCCGCAGCCGGGCGGCCGGCATCGGCGCCCCGGGCAGCAGCACCGCCACCACCGCGCCCATCAGCAGGGCGCGCAGCAGCGGGTAGTCCGCGTCCACGTCCTGCGAGCCGTACCGGGCGACGGTGTCCCGCAGCAACTCGGCCAGCCGTTGCTGCTCCGGGCACTGCACGAAGCCCTCGGCCGTGAGGATGCCCGCCATGTGCGTCCGCATCAGCAGCGGTTCGTCCCGGGCGAGGCCCAGGATCGCGTCGATGGCCCGCGCCAGCCGCTCGCGCCCGTCCTCGCTGCGGGGCTCCCGCTCCAGCGCGGCGCACAGGGTGAGGTGCATCAGCCGGTGCACGGCCGACTGCAGCAACTGCCGTTTGCCCGGGAAGTAGTACGAGACCAGGCCGCGCGCCGCGCCCGCCCGGTCGGCGATGTCGCCGAGGGTCGTCGCCTCGTAGCCGCGCTCGGCGACGAGCTCCACCGTGGACCGCAGCAGCCGTTCCCGGGAACGTCTGCGCAATTCTTCATTGACCGATGCGCTGCGCGGGGACATGCTTACTCCTGCGTTGACTGGCTCTCGGCCAATATACTCAGCGCACGGGGTCGCCTGCTCTGGGTGACACGGGGGATCATCCAGGGCAGGCCACGCCACTCGGCGGCCCGCCCCGGCTCCACGGGCCCGGCAGCGCGCCTTCAGGCCGGGTCCCGGCCCCGGGACCCGCCTCACCGTTCCTGCGTTCCACCCACGGGTCTGCGGCCGCGGACGCGCGCCGACGCCGCGAGGACCACCACGGCGGTGCCCAGCAGCCAGCCCGCCAGCACGTCGGAGAACCAGTGCACACCGAGGTAGAGCCGGGTGAAGCCGACACCGAGCACCGTGACGGCCGCCGACGCCCAGGCGGCCGGGTCCCACCCCGGGGACGGGCGGGGCATCAGCCACAGCAGCATCCCGCAGACCACCGTCGCCGTCAGGGCGTGGCCGGACGGGTAGGCCGCGTAGTGCGCCCAGTCCACCGGGTCCGACCACACCGGACGCTCCCGGCCCACCGCCGCCTTCAGCCCCTGCTGCACCACTGATGCCGCCACCACGGCCAACGCCACCCGCAGGGCCCGCTCGCGGTCGTCGCGCCGCCACAGCAGGAAGCAGGCCACGGCGGCCAGCACCCGCATGGCCCACGGGTCCCAGACCCAGTCGGACAGCACCCGCATGGACCGCGTGACCCCGGGGTGGGCGACGGCGTGGGCGTGCAGGTCCCGGGCCACCCGTTCGTCGTAGGCCAGGAGGGGCTGCCAGCCCGCCACCACCAGGGCGGTCAGTACCGCCACGAACAGCACGCAGCCGATCCCCACCCAACGAAATAGATCGTTCCGCATAGGGCGATCCTTGCACCGGCCCCGGGCGGACGGCGCCGGGCGCGCACTACGCCAGCGCGCTCAGCCCCGGTACGAAGGCGACCAGCAAGGGGATCGCCGGCACCAGCGTGGCCAGCGCCGTCAGCCGCAGCCGACGGCCCGGCGAGAGCCTGGGCGCGGCCGACAGCAGCCTGCGCACCCGCTGCGGGACGTGCGCCTCCGGCGCGGAGGAGGCCGCGAACACCCCGCGGTCCTCGTTGAGCCCGACGAGCGCCAGCGCGACCGTCAGCCGGCCGAACCGCCGTGAGGCCACGTCGTCCGCGGCCAGCTCCACCAGCCGGTGCATCTCCGCCTCGAAGGCGGCGAAGACCGGTACTTGCGGGAAGCCCCGGGACAGCGCCCGCGAACAGTGCAGCAGCCAGTCGTGGCGGGCCGTCGCGTGCCCCTGCTCGTGTGCCATCACGGCGTCCAGCTGGCTGCCCTTGAGCCGTCCCAGCGCCGCCGTCGTGACCACCAGCTGCGGAGCCGCGCCCGGCAGCCACCAGGCGTCCGGCCGCGGACCCTCCAGTACGACGAGCCGCGCACCGGCGGGGTCCTCCCCGGGCAGCAGCGGGGCCCGCTCCAGCAGTTCGCTGCCCTGCGCGCGCCGCCGGGCCCGCGCCCGCAGCACCTCGCCGGTCAGCATCGCCCCCGTCCACAGGCCGCCGCCCGCGAGGGCGAGGGCGGTCGCGGCGGCCCAGGGGCCGCCGGACGCGCCGAGGGCGTAGGCGTCGACCACCCCGTGCGGGGCGGCGGCGAAGAGCCGGCCCCGGACCGCCTGCCAGGCCGCGGCGGCGCTCAGCAGCATGGACAGTCCGAAGCACAGCAGCACCGCGCCGACGACGCACTGCCACACCCACAGGGCCACGACCGGCTCGCGTTCGGGCCACTGGGCCCGGGCCAGCAGGCGGGGGGCGAGCAGCGCGGTCAGGGCGCCGAGCACAAGGAGGGCGGCGGGGACCATCATGGTTACCAGCCTATGAGCGAGCGGCTACCTGCGGGTACGAGACGGGGGCATTGGTGACGCAGGACACGTTTCGCCGGCCCCGTCACATCGACAGCAGCATCGCCAACATCCCCATTCCCATGGCGAGTCGGCAGGCCCTGACGAGCTCCGTGGGCGCGCCGGGCGCGGGCACGGGCACGGGCATGGGCACCGGCGACGCGGACGGGACGGAGGACGCCGGGACCGGACCTCCCGCGGTGAGCAGCCGCGTTCCGCCGAGCACCACGTAACCGGCGTAGTAGAGCAGGAGGCTCCCGGTCAGCAGCGGCAGCCCCGCGCCGTGCCCGTGACCGCCCCCGGAGACCGCCGCGACGGTCATGTACACCATCGTCAGCGAACCCAGGAGGTGGTGGGCGTGGTGCGCCCCGCCCCGCAGCAGCCACAGGGCGTGCAGGGCCGCGGCGCAGAAGACCACGCCGAGCACGGGCGTCCGCCATGCGCCGCCGCCCCCGAGGGGCACCGCCATCAGCGCCATGCCGAACCCCATCACCGCCTCCCCGGCGGCGGCCCCGCTCCACCCGTGCGCCCGCCGCAGGCAGTACGCGCCGCTCACCGCGCACAGGAGCACCAGCAGCCAGGAGGAGAGGGTGGCGGACAGGGACGAGGCGGATCCGTGCACGGCGGAACCTCCCGGTTCGTCGGCGTCACCGGGAAAGATGCCCTCCTCACACAGTGCTCACGCGGCCCCGGGATAGGCTCTCCCCGCCGTCCCCGGCATGTCATATGCCGCAGCACCGAACGGAGCGCCCATGTCGACCGCCCAGCCCGCAGCCCTCAGCTTCCGCAGCGCCGTCGAGGCGGACGTACCGGAACTGGTGGCGCTCGTGGAGTCCGCGTACCGCGGGGACGCCAGCCGGGCCGGATGGACCACCGAGGCCGACTACCTGGACGGTCAGCGCACCGACGTGGACGGGGTCCGCGCCGTCATCGACAGCCGGGACGGCGTCCTCCTCGTCGTCGAGCGGGCGGGCGAGCTCGTCGCCTGCTGCCACATCGAACACCGCGGCGACCACGCCTACTTCGGGATGTTCGCCGTCCGCCCGGGACTCCAGGGCGCCGGCCTCGGCAAGGAGATCCTCGCCGAGGCGGAGCGCCGCGCCCGCGACACGTGGGGCGCCGGGGAGATGCGGATGACGGTGGTGAACGTGCGGGAGGAGCTCATCGCCTACTACGTGCGCCGCGGCTACCGGCGCACCGGCGAGCTGAGCCCCTTCCCGTACGGCGACGAGCGCTTCGGCATCCCGCTCCGCGACGACCTCGCCTTCGAGCTCCTGGTCAAGCCGCTCTAGACGCCGTCGGCCGCTCAGGCGGTGAAGCGGCCGGTGCTGCGGATCTCCGGGAAGTCCGTGGTCACGCCGTCCAGCCCGAGCGCCCGTGCCAGCCGCAGCTGGTCCAGGGTGTTGACCGCCAGGCCGGTCATCCGCAGGCCCGCCGCGTGCGCCGCCTCCACCGCCGCCAGGGAGATCCGGTGGATGTCCAGGGCGATCGTCGCCGCGCCCGCGGCCGGCGCGCGGCTCACGACGGCTTCGGCGGCGCCGAGGGACTCCACGAACAGGGCGGTCCGCACGCCCGGCACCCGGTGGGCCGCCTCGGCGAGCACCGCCTCGTCCGTGGAGGCGATCTCGACCCGCGAGACCAGGTCGCGGCGCAGGACCAGCTCCGCGAGCGCCCCCGCCGCCGCCCGGTCCTCGACCGACACCTGAAGCGGCGAGCGGACGGCGTCCAGCACCTCCTCGAACACCGGTACACGCTCGCCCTGACCGGCGTCCAGCCCGCGCAGCTCGGCCAGGGTCAGGTCTGCCACGGCTCCCGAGCCGTCGGTGGTCCGGTCCACGTCGGGGTCGTGCACGGCGACGAGGACGCCGTCCTTGCTCAGCCGGAGGTCCAGGGCGATCCCGTCCATGCCGGAACGTTCCGCTCGGAGATACGACCGCAGGGTGTTCTCCGGTTCGACACCCATGACCCCGCGGTGACCGATGGTGAGGAAAGTCAAGGTTCTCTCGCTTCCGTCGACGGCGGCTCCCCGCGCGGTCGCGGTGTCCCGACCGGCCGCGCGCGATGAGGTCGCATGCTAGTGCGCCGCTCGTGGATGGGACCATGCGTGCACGGCCCGCCGAAGCGTCACCGACCGCTTCCCGCCAGGGTTGTGCGCCCCCGGAAGGCCGCCCGCGGCCCTGCCGCGTCACCCGGGCGTGGGCGCGTCCCCACCGGCTTGACGCCCAGCCGTCCCGGCCTGCGGGGAGAGTTCCGCCAGGTCGGCCAACAGGGCCTCGCCCAGCTCCAGTTCCGCCGGATGCTGCCGCCGAGGGCTGTTTCCCGACCGCCGCGCACATGCGCTGGTTCTGGGAGCAGTACCTCGGCCCCGGCGGTGACGGCCGGCACCCGCCGGCCTCCCCGCTGCGTGCGGACCCCGCCGGGCTGCCGCCCGCCCACCTGGTGGTCGCCGGGTGCGATCCGCTGTTGGACGACGGCCGCGCGTACCGCCACCGGCTGACGAAGAGCGGAATCCGGTCGGTTCTGGACAGCCACCCCGGCATGATCCACGGCTTCATGGGACTGGCCGGGGTACTGCCACAGGCATGTGAAGCCTTGGCGCGACTGGGCGGAGCTATCAATTCCGCCCCTACCAACGGGAAGACTTTCGGTGAAGCGGGGGGTGGCGCAGGATAATTTCCCGAATCACCTCTTGAGTAGGAGAGCCTCGCGCGCATACGCTGTGCGGACGTGAGGTTCTCCTGTGGAGGAAGTGACATGACGGAAACTCTTGTGCCGGGCGTCGGCGGTGCCGTGATATCCGCTGGGGCGCGGGTGGTCGACCACCCTGCGTGGCTCGAGCTCAAGGCCGCCGTGGAGGAGATCCGCCCCTGGCAGGCGGCCGACGGTTCCATCGACTTCGAGGCGGAGGGCGAGCACGCCCGCGCCACCGTCCTGGCCGCGGTCGAGCGCGTGATCGGCGCCGTCGAGACGCTGTCCCCGCTGCTCCCGCACGCCACCGCGTACCACGAGGCGCTCGTCGCCGACCTGCGCAAGTGGGCCGCGGACGACTTCCGCGTGCCGGACTTCCTCGACTCCCTCATGGCCTTCCACCCGGCCGCCGAGCGCGCCGACGGCCTGCAGCACCTCGTCGTCTTCCCCATGTACACGCAGAACGGCAACCCGGACCGCAACCTCGAAGCCGTCGTGCTGAAGATGGTCTGGCCCGAGTGGCTCTCCGAGCTGGAGCGCACCCGCTACGACAACCCGCTCTTCCTCGGCATCACCTTCGAGGACTTCACCCCCGGCTACGACACGCACTCCGCCGTGCTGTTCCCGGAGACCATCGCCGTCCGAGAGGCCCCCGAGCGCTTCACCTGGGGCGGCATCTTCTGCGACCGCGAGGCCGCCCGCTACCGCAAGGTGACCGCCGCCGCCGTGGACATCCTGGGCATCGACCTGCCCGAGGACATCGCGCGCATGGTCGAGGACCAGGAGCGCTGCGAGAAGGCCTTCGTCCTGTGGGACATGGTCCACGACCGCACCCACAGCCACGGCGACCTGCCGTTCGACCCGTTCATGATCAAGCAGCGCCAGCCGTTCTGGATGTACGGCCTGGAGGAGCTGCGCTGCGACCTCACCGCCTTCAAGGAGGCCGTGAAGCTGGAGTCCGAGGGCAACGAGCACGGCCGTGACGTGCAGTACGCCGTCCTCTTCGACCGGATGTTCCGCTTCCCGGTCTCCGGCGACCGCAACCGCAACTACGACGGTCTCGGCGGCCAGCTGCTCTTCGCCTACCTCCACAAGCACGACGTCGTGCGCTGGACGGACAACAAGCTGAAGATCGACTGGATGCGCGCCCCGCAGGTCACCAACCAGCTCTGCGCCGAGATCGAGGACCTCTACCGGGCCGGCATCGACCGCCCGAAGCTGGTCCACTGGTTCAAGGCCTACGAGCTCGTCTCGACCTACCTCGCCCCCCACCCGGGCTCCAAGTGGGCCAAGGGCGCCGACGCGCTCGACCTGACGCAGCCGCCGCGCAAGCTCGTCGACGACGTGCTTCCGGACGAGTTTCCGCTCAGCATGTTCTTTGAGGCGCTCGCCAAGAAGCTCAAGGGCACCATCGCCTCGACCAAGGGCATCACGGCCCTGAACGCAGAGCACGCCGAGCGGGTCGCCGCGTGAGCACTCGCCCACAGGAGGCTGCACAGATGAACGGCTCCGGGAACGGCAACGGAAAGCTGAGCGGAGCGGTGGTGGCGGTGGCCGGGGCCGGCGGGCCCGCCGGCCGCGCCGCCCTGCTCCGCCTCGCCGAGGCGGGAGCGGTGGTCGTAGCGTCCGACGCCGATCCGGCCCGGCTCGCGGAGGCCGTGGACGCGGCCCGCTACGCCCACGGCGGCGCCACCATCACCGGTGACACCGTGGACCTGCTCGACCTGGACGCCACCAAGGCCTGGGCCGAGCAGACGGAGAAGGAGTTCGGGCGGGTCGACGGACTGGTCCACCTCGTCGGAGGCTGGCGCGGCAGCAAGACGTTCACCGACGTCGACCTCGCCGACTGGGCCTTCCTGGAGAAGCTCCTGATCCGCACCGTCCAGCACACCTCGCTCGCCTTCCACGACGGGCTGCTGCGCAGCGACCGCGGGCGCTACGTCCTGGTGAGCCAGTCCGGCGCGCACAAGCCGGTCGCCAACAACGCCGCGTACAACGCGGGCAAGGCGGCGGCCGAGGCCTGGACCCTCGCCATGGCGGACTCCTTCCGCAAGGCGGGGGGTGACGAGGGTCCCGGCGCGGCAGCTGCGATCCTGGTCATCAAGGCACTGGTGCACGACGCGATGCGCGCCGAGCGTCCCAATGCGAAGTTCGCGGGCTTCACCGACGTGAAGGAGCTGGCCGAGGCCATCGCCGGCGTGTGGGAGCGGCCCGCCATCGATGTGAACGGACAGCGTCTGTGGCTCACTCCGCAACCGTGAAGACCGATGCCCGCCGGCACCACGATCCGGCAGTGCGCGGCTTCGCCAGCGACAACTACGCGGGGGTCCATCCGGAGATCCTGGAGGCCCTCGCCCTCGCCAACGGAGGTCACCAGATCTCCTACGGCGAGGACGAGTACACCGAGCACCTGCAGAAGATCATCCGCAGCCACTTCGGGGCGTACGCGGAAGCCTTCCCGGTCTTCAACGGCACCGGCGCGAACGTCACCGCCCTCCAGGCGATGACCGACCGCTGGGGTGCCGTGATCTGCGCCAAGAGCGCCCACATCAACGTGGACGAGGGCGGCGCGCCGGAGCGGATGGCCGGCCTCAAGCTGCTCGCCGTGCCCACCCCGGACGGCAAGCTCACGCCCGAGCTGATCGACCAGGAGGCCTGGGGCTTCGAGGACGAGCACCGCGCGATGCCGCAGGTCGTCTCGATCACCCAGAACACCGAGCTCGGCACGGTCTACACGCCGGACGAGATCAAGGCCATCTGCGAGCACGCCCACGGGCTCGGCATGAAGGTCCACCTCGACGGCGCCCGGATAGCCAACGCCGCGGCCTCGCTCGACGTGCCGATGCGCACCTTCACGAACACCGTCGGCGTCGACGTGCTGTCCTACGGCGGCACCAAGAACGGCATGATGTTCGGCGAGGCCATCGTCGTGCTCAACCCGGACGCGGCCCGGCAGATGAAGCACATCCGCAAGATGTCGATGCAGCTCGCGTCGAAGATGCGCTTCGTGTCGGTGCAGCTGGAAGCGCTGCTCGCCAAGGACCTGTGGCTGCGCAACGCCCGCCACGCCAACGAGATGGCGCAGCGGCTCGCGGCCGGCGTCCGCGCGACCGACGGCGTGGAGATCCTCTACCCGGTGCAGGCGAACGCGGTGTTCGCACGGCTGCCGCACGAGGTGTCCCGGCGTCTGCAGAAGCGTTACCGCTTCTACTTCTGGGACGAGGCCGCGGGTGACGTCCGCTGGATGTGCGGCTTCGACACCCAGGAGGAGGACGTCGACGGCTTCCTCCAGGCCCTGAAGGAGGAGCTCGCCCGCTAGGCGGCCGACCTCCGCAACTGCATAGGTATGCCACCCATCGTAAAATGATTGATTCGCGATGGGTGGCACACCTATGCTCCGGACCATGCAGCTGATCCAGCAGAGCCCGGACCTCCTCGCTTACTTGGCCTCGGATGAGGCCATCGACCACTGGCACCCCGCCGTGCTGGAAACGGCGGACCGCCTCTGGTCCCCTACAGGCGACGCATACTCATACGCCCAGGCCGCCTTCGAGTTCGTTCGCGACGACATCCCCCACTCGGCCGACTCCGGCGACCCGCGGGTCGCCTGGCGGGCCTCCGACGTACTGGGCACGCGCAACGGCATCTGCCACGCGAAGTCCCACGCCCTGGCCGCCCTGCTGCGCGCCCAGGGGATACCGGCCGGGCTCTGTTACCAGCGACTCGCCGACGACGACGGCTCGCACCCGCTCGTCCACGGGCTGATCGCCCTGCGCCTGCCCGGCGCGGACCGCTGGAGCCGCCTCGACCCGCGCGGCAACAGGCCCGGGGTGGACGCCCGCTTCGACCTCGCCGAGGAGCGCCTGGCCTTCCCCGTCCGCCCGGAGCTGGGCGAGGCCGACTACCCGGGGCTGTACGCGGCCCCGCATCCGGGCGTGCTCGCGGCGCTGAAGGAGTCCGCCGACCGTCAGGACCTGTGGCGAAGGCTGCCGAGCGCGCTCTAGGCGTGCCGTCCGGCGGCCGCCTGGGCTCCGCGCCCGCCGGAGGGGGGCGATCCGGGCTGTCAAGCCACGGGATGCAGGGGCGTGACGGGGGCCGGGCGGCGGGGCGTACTGGAGGTGTCCGCTTCGCCCCTCGTCCGAGGAGAACCGCCATGACCCCCACCCGACGCATGCGCCGCCCGGCCCTCTTCGCGGCCGTCACCGCCCTGGCAGCCGGTGCCGTCCTGGTCCCCACGACCGCGTTCGCCGCCCCACAGGCGGCCCCGCACGCCGTCGTGGCGGAGAAGGGCGCACCGGGCGGGAAAAGCCACGGGACGTGGCAGAAGGACGGCCCGTGGGGCAGGAAGCGTCCGGGTGAGGGCGGCTCGAACGACGGGAAGCACCATCCGGAGGAGTCGCGGTGGCAGTGCGTCACCGCCCCGTGCGGTCCTCCCGGAAAGGACGGCTCCGACCACGGGAAGCACCGCCCGAAGGAGCCGCGGTGGCAGTGCGTCACCGCCCCCTGCGGACCGCCCCGCGCCTCGGCCGACGACGGCCGGACCTACCCGGCCTGAGCCGCGGCCCAGGCCGGTGGGGCGGGCTCAGCCCGCTTCGCGGACCTCGGCCGCGGTCGGCGCCGTACCGCCCAGGTGGGCCGGCAGCCACCAGGTGTCCTCGGGGCCCCGCGGCTTCTCCGGGTACGCGCGCTGGGCCGCGTCCAGCAGCTCCTGCACCCGCTCGCGCAGCCGCCGCGTGATCGCCCCCGCGTACTGGTCGGTGGGGGCCTCGATCGGCTCGCCCACCCGCAGCGTCACGGGGATGTGGCTGCGCTTGAGGTTCTTCGGACGGCCCTTGGTCCACAGGCGCTGCGTACCCCACAGCGCCACCGGGATCAGCGGTACGCCGGCCTCCTGCGCCATGCGGGCCGCACCCGACTTGAAGCTCTTCAGGGTGAAGGACTGGGAGATCGTCGCCTCGGGGAAGACCCCGATGATCTCACCGGAGCGCAGCGAGTCCAGCGCGTGCTGGTACGCCGTCTCGCCCTGCTTGCGGTCCACCGGGATGTGCTTCATCGCGCGCATCAGCGGACCGGACACCCTGTGCCGGAACACCGACTCCTTCGCCATGAAGCGCACCAGGCGCTTCTGCGGCCGCGCCGTCAGGCCGGCGAAGATGAAGTCGAGGTAGCCGATGTGGTTCGACACCAGGACCGCACCGCCCTTGCGGGGGATGTTCTCGGTGCCCTTCATGTCGATGCGGATGTCCAGCGCGCGGAACAGTCCGTGCGCGGCGCCGATCACCGGAGGGTAGACGAGCTCAGCCATGGGGAGACCCGCTTTCTGCCTGGGGAGGTGCTCCCGGCCGGAAGTTACGGAAGCGTAGGTACGCGACCCTTGGGGATGGTGCCCCAAACGAGGGCCGCTGGCCAGTCCAGACGCTCCTGCCCGGGGAGATTCTCGTCACGCCGGGAATGTCCGGGCCCCGTCGGGTGTCCCATCCACGTACGAGCGTACGACGATCATGTGCGTGGACGAAGGCGACGGTGTGACGGGAGTGCGGGTGCTCGGGCGGGAAGACGGGCCGCAGCGCGGAGAAGGCGACGCGGGCGGCGGGGTACCGGGGTTCCTGGATCCCGCGGAACTGGGCGCGCGGCCGGGCCGCCGGGCCACCCTGGTGCAGTTCTCCAGCGCCTTCTGCCAGCCCTGCCGGGCCACGCGGCGGATCCTCGCAGAGGTGGCGGGGATGGTCGAGGGCGTCGCACACGTCGAGATCGACGCCGAGGAGCGGCTGGACCTGGTGCGGGCGCTGGGGATCGAGAAGACGCCGACCGTGCTCGTGCTGGACGCGGCCGGCCGGATCGTGCGGCGGGCGGCCGGCATGCCCCGCAAGGTCGACGTGATCGCCGCGCTCGGCGCCGCCGTATGACGAGGAGCCTGCGTATGACGAGGGGCCTGCGTATGAAGAGGGGCCTGCGCATGACGAGGAGCCTGCGTATGACGAGGAGCCTGCGCATGAAGAGCGGCGCCGCGTCCGACGGCGCTCCGCGGATCGTGGCCGCAGGACCGGACGCGCCGGTGTGCACGCCCGCACACCGCGTGACGCGTCTGACATCTGCCCGATCCCGCTTGACTGGGTCCACGGGAGATCGCCACGCTGACGGTATGCGGTATGAACTCCTGCTCCACGGACGGGTCCATGTGGACCTCGTCCGCCACGCGAGCGCGCGCTGTCCGGATCACTGAACGCCCCGGCCCTGATCCCGACTGTGCCCGCGTGTCCTGCGGCAGAAGGCAGAACCCTGATGAGTGCTCCGACCGTCCCGACGGTCCCGACGGCCGCCTCCCCCCTTTCCGGCGCCGGCCGTCCCGGCTCGCCCGACCTGCTGCGCTCCGTCTTCCGGCAGCACGCCGCCGGAGTCGCCGTGATCACGTCCCAGGACGGCGGCCGACCGGTGGGTTTCACCGCCACCTCGCTGAACTCCGTCTCCGCGGACCCGCCCCTGTTGTCCTTCACGATCGGCACCGGGGCCTCCAGCTGGCCCGCGGTGCGCGACAGCGAGTACCTGGGCGTCCACATACTCGGCGAGCACCAACGGGAGCTGGCGGGCCTCTTCGCGAGCAGCGGGGCCGACCGGTTCGGGCCGGACACCGGATGGGCCGTCGGCCCGCACGGGGTCCCGGTGCTCGACGGCGTGCTGGCGTGGCTGGTCTGCCGGGTGGTGGCGAGGGTCCCCGCCGGGGAGCACCGTGTGATCATCGCTCAGGCGGTCGTGGGCGATCCGGCCGGAGAAGGCCGTCCCCTGCTGTACCACCAGGGGCGCTTCAACGCGCTGCGCGACTGAATCGTCCCTGCTGGGGCGGGTCGGGCGGCGTTGGGCAGATCACAGTTCGCCGACCTTGCGACTTGGTGGGACCCACGGTGTACTGGCGAGTAACATTCCCTTCGGAGCGTGGCCCGCCCCGATCGGGATCCGCCCGAGAAGGCGCCTATGCTGCCTGCATAAGGCGGTACACGAAAAGACGATGCGGTAGGAGAGCCGGCGTGAGCCTGAGGATCGTTGTCTGTGTGAAGTACGTGCCCGACGCCACCGGCGACCGGCAGTTCACCGAGGACTTGACCGTCAACCGTGACGACGTCGACGGCCTGCTGTCGGAGCTCGACGAGTACGCCGTCGAGCAGGCGCTGCAGATCTCCGAGAATTCGGACGACGACGTCGAGATCACCGTGCTGACGGTGGGCCCCGAGGACGCCAAGGACGCGCTGCGCAAGGCGCTGTCGATGGGCGCCGACAAGGCCATCCACGTCGAGGACGACGACCTGCACGGCACGGACGTCATGGGCACCTCCCTGGTGCTCGCCAAGGCCATCGAGAAGGCCGGCTACGACCTGGTCATCACGGGCATGGCGTCCACCGACGGCACCATGGGCGTCCTCCCGGCGATCCTGGCCGAGCGCCTGGGTGTCCCGCAGGCCACCCTGCTCTCCGAGGTCAAGGTCGAGGACGGCACCGTGACCGGCCGCCGTGACGGCGACACCGCGAGCGAGCAGCTTCAGGCCTCCCTCCCCGCGCTCGTGTCGGTGACGGACCAGTCGGGCGAGGCCCGCTACCCGTCCTTCAAGGGCATCATGGCCGCGAAGAAGAAGCCGGTCGAGTCCTGGGACCTGGAGGACCTGGAGATCGAGGCCGACGAGGTCGGCCTGGAAGGCTCCTGGACCGCGGTCGACTCCGCGGCGCAGCGCCCGGCCCGCACCGCCGGCACGATCGTCAAGGACGAGGGCGAGGGCGGCAAGCAGCTGGCCGAGTTCCTGGCCGGCCAGAAGTTCATCTAAGAGCTTCGGCCATCCCTCAGTAGCCCCCAGACACTTCGCAATCGCAGGAGAGCAGTCCCATGGCTGAAGTTCTCGTCTACGTCGACCACGTGGACGGCGCCGTCCGCAAGCCCACCCTTGAGCTGCTGACGCTCGCCCGCCGCGTCGGCGAGCCCGTCGCCGTCGCCCTGGGCGCCGGTGCCGACGCCACCGCCGCCGTGCTCGCCGAGCACGGCGCGGTCAAGGTCCTCACCGCCGACGCCCCCGAGTTCACCGAGTACCTCGTCGTACCGAAGGTGGACGCGCTGCAGGCCGCGTACGAGGCCGTTTCCCCGGCCGCCGTGCTCGTCCCGTCCTCCGCCGAGGGCAAGGAGATCGCCGCGCGCCTGGCCGTCCGTATCGGCTCCGGCATCATCACCGACGCCGTCGACCTGGAGGCGGGTGACGAGGGACCGGTCGCGACGCAGTCCGCCTTCGCCGCCTCGTTCACCACCAAGTCCCGCGTCTCCAAGGGCACCCCGGTCATCACCGTGAAGCCGAACTCGGCCCCGGTCGAGGCCGCCCCGGCCGCCGGCGCCGTCGAGGCGCTCGCCGTCACCTTCGGCGCCCTGGCGACCGGCACCAAGGTCACCGGCCGCACCCCGCGCGAGTCGACCGGCCGTCCCGAGCTGACCGAGGCCGCGATCGTCGTCTCCGGCGGCCGTGGCGTCAACGGTGCCGAGAACTTCGGCATCATCGAGGAGCTCGCGGACTCCCTCGGCGCGGCCGTCGGCGCCTCGCGTGCCGCCGTCGACGCCGGCTGGTACCCGCACACCAACCAGGTCGGCCAGACCGGCAAGTCGGTCTCCCCGCAGCTCTACATCGCCTCGGGCATCTCGGGCGCGATCCAGCACCGGGCCGGCATGCAGACCTCGAAGACCATCGTGGCCATCAACAAGGACGCCGAGGCCCCGATCTTCGACCTGGTCGACTACGGCGTGGTCGGCGACCTCTTCACGGTCGTCCCGCAGCTGACCGCGGAGATCAAGGCGCGCCAGGGCTGACCGCCTGACCTGCGCTTCTCTTCGTAGCGCCGCCTCCCCGGGGCCGTGTGGTGATTCTCACCGCACGGCCCCGAGTCGTTTGGCCGGGACGGCCGGGGGAGCATTGACGGAGCGGAACCGCGTGACTAAATTCTGCTATGCGGATCTAAGCTTCCGTGAAGCGGAAAAAGGAGAGTGCACGATGGGTCAGCAGGAGAAGGTGGCGACGAGCCTCGCCGGCGCGGTCAGCGAGGGCATCAGCGCCTCCCTCGCGCCGGTGGACGCGGAGCTCGCGCGCCACTACCCGGGCGACCCCGGCACCCGGCAGCCCATCCACACGGTCTACGTACCCGGTGACGTCTTCGCCGCCGACACCATCCGCTCCTGGGGCGACCAGGCCCTGGCCGCGCTCGACGAGCACGCCCCGGACGCGGCCACCTTCGCCGAGGTCCTCGGCATCTCCGACGAACTCGCCGTACCGGTCTACGACCGCGTCCGCGCCAAGCTGCTGCGCGAGCCCGTCGAGGACCTCCGCGTCGACTTCGAGGACGGCTTCGGAGTCCGGTCCGACGAGGAGGAGGACCAGGCCGCGGCCCGCGCCGCCCGCCTCGTCTCGGAAGCCTTCTCCAACGGCACCAACGCGCCGTACATGGGCATCCGCATGAAGTGCATGGAGTCCAACGTCCGCGACCGCGGCATCCGCACCACCGACATCTTCCTCTCCGGTCTGCTCGAACACGGTGGCCTGCCCGAGGGCCTCGTCCTGACCCTCCCGAAGGTCACCTACGCCGAGCAGGTCAGCGCCTTCGTCAAACTGCTGGAGGCCTTCGAGACCACCCGCGGCCTGCGCCCGGGCCGCATCGGCTTCGAGATCCAGATCGAGACCAGCCAGTCCATCCTGGCCTCCGACGGCACCGCCACCGTCGCCCGGATGATCGAGGCCTCCAAGGGCCGCGCCACCGGCCTGCACTACGGCACCTTCGACTACAGCGCCTGCGTCGGCGTCTCCGCCGCCTACCAGGCCAGCGACCACCCCGCCGCCGACCACGCGAAGGCGATCATGCAGGTCGCGGCCGCCGGCACCGGCGTACGCGTCTCCGACGGCTCCACCAACGTGCTGCCCATCGGCACCACCGAGAAGGTCCACGAGGGCTGGAAGCTCCACTACGGCCTGACCCGCCGCGCCCTGGCCCGCGCCTACTACCAGGGCTGGGACATGCACCCGGCGCACCTGCCGACCCGCTACGCGGCCGTCTTCACCTTCTACCGCGAGGGCCTCGAAGCCGCCGCCGCGCGCCTGAAGGCGTACGTGGCCAAGATCGAGGGTGATGTGATGGACGAGCCCGCCACCGCCAAAGCCCTCGCCGGCTACCTGGTCCGCGGCCTCGACTGCGGCGCCGTCGGCGCCGACGAGGTCACCGCCCTGACCGGCCTGACCCGCGCCGAACTCGACGCCTTCGCGATCCCGCGCCGCTCCGCCACCCTGACGGCCACCGCCTGATCCGGCCCACGAGGTCACGACGGGCGCGGCGCCGGGTGGTCACCCGGGCCGCGCCCGCGGCCGCGGGGCCGGTCGAGGACGATCGGACCGCGCGGGGAGGCCCATGGCCGTACCGGCGCATAGCTCCGCATACGTCCTGGCCGGGAGGGCCGGGAGGGCCGGGAGCGGGGATGGGTGCCGGGCGTGCGTTCTCGGCCGTCTCCGGGCCGCGGAACATCAGCTCGTCGGGGGGAGTTCGCCCGAGCCGCGGGGGACGAGGCGGGTGGGGAGCTCGGTACGGGTCGGGGTGAGCGCGGTTCCCGCCAGACGTTGGAAGAGGCGGTCCGTGGCCACCCGGCCCAGAGCCGCCGGGTCCTGGGCGACCACGGTGACACCGGGCCGCAGCAGGTCCGCCAGTTCGAAGTCGTCGAACCCGACCAGGGCCACCGCGCGGCGGAGGGAGGCGAGGACCCGCACCACGGTGACCGTCACGCGGTTGTTGCCGGCGAAGACGGCGGTCACCGGCTCCGGGCCCCCCAGCATCGCGTTCGCCACAGGCGCGACCCGGCCCGGGTCCGTCGAGCCGAGCGACACCCAGGATCCGGCCACGGGCAGGCCCGCCTCCGCCATGGCCGCGTGGTAGCCGCGCAGGCGCTCGGTCGCCGTGTGGATGCGGGGGTGGTCCCCGATGAAGCCGATCCGGCGGTGGCCGCCCGCGATCAGGTGCGCGACACCGCCGCGGGCCCCGCCGAAGTTGTCCGACAGCACCACGTCGGCGTCGATCCGGCCGGCCGGCCGGTCCACGAACACCGTGGCCACGCCGGCCCGCATCTCCGGCTCCAGGTACCGGTGGTCGCTCCCGGCCGGGATCACGATCAGCCCGTCCACCCGGCGGGCGCACAGGGCGAGCGCCAACTCCCTTTCACGGTCCGGGTCCTCGGCGCTGGAGCCGTTGATGAGCAGTGCCCCGTGCGCGCGGGCCACCTCCTCCACGGCCCGGTTCAGCGGTCCGTAGAAGGGGTCGGCGAGGTCCTCCAGGACCAGACCGACGGTGGCGGTGCGGCCCTTGCGCAGCACGCGCGCGCTGTCGTTGCGGCGGAAGCCCAGGGCCTCGATGGCCGTGCGGACCCGTTTCTCCGTCTCCGGGGTGACGCCCGGCTCGCCGTTGACCACGCGGGACACCGTCTTCAGGCCGACGCCCGCCTGGGCCGCAACGTCCTTCATGGTCGGCCGGTTGCCGTATCGGGGGTCGGACGTGCGGCGGTTGTGGGGCACGGTCGTGCATCCTCCCTGGTACTCGGGCGAGAGTGCGGGCTCATGACCTTGAGGATAAGCACTCGACCGATAGTGAGGTTTTCGTGACAGGGTGGGGCGGGCAAGCCACTGGGGGCTCCGGACGAGCCATGGGGAGAGGGGTAGACGTGATTGTCTGGATCAACGGCACGTTCAGCGCCGGGAAGACCAGCACGGCCCGTGAACTGACCGGAATCCTCCCGGACAGCACCCTGTTCGACCCGGAGCTCATCGGCGACGCGCTGCGGGTGCTGCTGCCGCCCAAACGGCTGGCGGAGGTCACCGACTACCAGGACCTGCCGAGTTGGCGGCGGCTGGTCGTGGACACGGCCGCGGAGATGCTCGCCGAGGTGGGCGGGGTGCTCGTCGTCCCGATGACGCTGCTGCGCCAGGACTACCGTGACGAGATCTTCGGTGGGCTGGCGGCGCGCCGGATCCCGGTGCGCCATGTACTGCTCGCTCCCGCTGAAACGATCCTTCGGGAGCGGATCGCGACCCGCGTCGAGCCCGGCGCACCCGAGGACGTGGACCTGCACGCCCGCCAGTGGGCCCACGACAACATCCCCGTCTACCAGGAGGCCCTCGGCTGGCTCACCGGCGACGCGCACGTCATCGACAACGGGCTCCTGACCGTACGGGAGACCGCCGAGCGGATCGCCGAAGCCGTCCGCTCCGGGACCGCCCGGGTCTGCGACATCGTGCAGACCCCGGAGCCCACGCGGGAGACGGTGGCAGCCGGGGTCCTGCTCTTCGACGAGCAGGACCGGGTGCTGCTGGTGGATCCGACGTACAAGGCCGGCTGGGAGTTCCCGGGAGGCGTCGTCGAGACGGGCGAGGCCCCGGCCCGCGCCGCCGTACGGGAGGTGGCGGAGGAACTGGGCCTCGTACTGGACCGGACCCCCGGACTCCTCGTGATCGACTGGGAACGCCCGCAGCACCCCGGCTACGGAGGACTGCGCCTGCTCTTCGACGGCGGCAACCTCTCGGACGAGGCGGCCGCCCGCCTCCGGCTGCCGGGCCCCGAGCTGCGGGCCTGGCGCTTCGTGACGGAGTCCGAGGCCGCCGAGCTGCTGCCGCAGCACCGGTACGAACGGCTGCGCTGGGCGCTGCGCGCCCGGGAGCGAGCCCGCCCCCTCTACCTGGAGGCGGGCGTCCCCACCGGCTGAGGCGGCGCGCTCCCTTGCCTACGGGCTCGGTTCGCCGCCGGGGCGCCTTGTGCCGGCTCGTGACGGCGTACGTGCTCGAAAGCCCCTCGTGCCTCGCGGTTTCCTCCGCGCGCTCGCCCTCACTCCCCGGCGCGCCCCTTCGGCTCGCTCGCCCGCGCGGTCAGGCCGGCGTCTACGTACGGACGGCCCGCCGCCCCGCGCACGGGACTTCACCGTGAGCGCAGTACGCCCAGGGCGTACTGCGCCCTGGGCGTACACGGAGCGGTGGCCGGCGGCCCGGTCAGGCGCGCTTGGACTCCGCGTAGTTGACGAGGAAGAGGGCCTCGGCCACCGACAGGCGCTCCAGCTCCTGCGGCGACACGCTCTCGTTGACCGCGTGGATCTGCGCCTCCGGCTCGCTCAGCCCGATGAGCAGCATCTCCGCCTGCGGATACAGCGACGTCAGCGTGTTGCACAGCGGGATCGACCCGCCCATGCCGCTGATCTGCATCTCCTGGCCGGGGTACGCGGTCTCCAGGGCCGCGCGCATCGACGCGTACGCCGGGCTGTCGGTGTCCGCGCGGAACGGCTGGCCCTGGCCGACCAGCTCCAGTTCGAGGCGCGCCTTCCACGGCGTGTGCGCCTCCAGGTGGGCCTGGAGCAGCTTGACGGCCGCGGCGATGTCCACGCCCGGCGGCACGCGCAGGCTGACCAGCGCGCCGGCGCTCGCGTGCACCGACGGGGTCGCGCCGACCACCGGCGGGCAGTCGATGCCGAGCACGGTGACGGCCGGGCGGGCCCACAGCCGGTCGGCGATGGTGCCGTCGCCGATCAGCTCGACGCCGTCCAGGACCTTCGCGTCGGCACGGAAGTCCGCCTCCGGGTACTGCAGGCCCTCCCACACCGCGTCCGCGGCGAGCCCGTCCACGGTCGTCGAACCGTCGGCGGCGCGCAGCGAGTCCAGTACGCGGATCAGCGCGGCCAGCGCGTCGGGCGCGGCCCCGCCGAACACGCCGGAGTGCAGGTTCCCGCCCAGCGTGTCGATCTTCACCTTGAGCAGGCACATGCCGCGGAGGGTGGCCGTCACGGTCGGCAGGCCGAGGCGGAAGTTGCCCGCGTCGCCGATGACGATGGTGTCGGCGGCCAGCAGCTCCGGGTGCGCCTCCGCGTACTGCTGGAGACCGCCCGTGCCCTGCTCCTCGGAGCCCTCGACGATGACCTTCACGCTCACCGGCACACCACCGTTGGCCTTCAGGGCGCGCAGCGCCAGCAGGTGCATGATGAACCCGCCCTTGCAGTCCGCCGCACCGCGCCCGTACCAGCGGCCGTCGCGCTCGGTCAGTT
This sequence comes from Streptomyces sp. NPDC090021, assembly GCF_044748225.1. Taxonomy (NCBI): domain Bacteria; kingdom Bacillati; phylum Actinomycetota; class Actinomycetes; order Kitasatosporales; family Streptomycetaceae; genus Streptomyces; species Streptomyces sp. NPDC090021. The sequence continues at coordinate 98,477 of NZ_JBIVFO010000004.1, forward strand.
CGAAGGCGGGGGAGACCCAGGCGTCGTCGTCCAGCGGCGGCTGCACGTCGTAGTGCGCGTAGAGCAGCACGGTCGGCGCGCCCTCGGGGCCGGGCAGGAAGCCGTACACCGACTGGGTGCCGTCGGGGGTGTCGAGCAGCGCCACGTCCTGGAATCCCTCGACGCGCAGGGCGTCGGCCACCCAGTTCGCCGCGGCCTCGCTCTCGCTCTTGGGGAACTGCGCCCAGTCCGCCACCGACTGGAAGGCCACCAGCTCCGTCAGCTCCTGCTTGGCGCGGGGCATCAGCGAGGCGATGGTCTCGGCGATCGGATTCTGGGACATGGGCACGCTCCTTTTGGGTGCGACGTTGTATCCGTGTACGCCGCTCGCGCATGCGCGGGGTGGGCGTATGCCGGGTACGGCGAGAGACAGCCCGATCTTCGCACAGCGGAGCGGGGCGGTGTCTCGCCGTAGGATTTCCCCGGCATCGGAGCAACGGGTGATCAGGAGCGGCAACACATCGTGAGCAGCAGCGACGACGACGTACGCGATGCAGGTGCGGATGCAGGTGCGGCAGGCGGGGACGTCACGGCGGAAGCGGGCGTGGACGCGGGCGTGGGCACGGGCACGGGCGAGGTCCCGGCCGAGCAGGGGGCGGGCGACGAGGTGGCCGGTGGGTCGGGCGAAGTGTGGGACGTGGTCGTCGTCGGGGCCGGACCGGCCGGGTCCTCGGCCGCGTACGCGGCGGCCACGGCGGGACGGCGCGTCCTGCTGCTGGAGAAGGCCGAACTGCCCCGGTACAAGACCTGTGGCGGCGGGATCATCGGCCCCTCGCGCGACGCCCTCCCGCCGGGCTTCGTCCTGCCGCTGAAGGACCGCATCCACGCGGTCACCTTCTCCATGAACGGCAAGCTGACCCGGACCCGGCGTTCGAAGCACATGCTGTTCGGGCTCATCAACCGGCCCGAGTTCGACGCCGGCCTCGTCGCGGAGGCGGAGAAGGCCGGCGCCACCGTCCGTACGGGCACCGCCGTGACCCGCGTGGAGCAGCACGGGGCGGCCGTGCCCGACCGGCGCACCGTCGCCGTGGTGCTGGCCGACGGTGAGACCGTCCTGGCGCGCGCGGTGGTCGGCGCGGACGGCAGCGCGAGCCGGATCGGCGCGCACGTGGGCGTCGAGATGGACCAGGTGGACCTCGGCCTGGAGGCGGAGATCCCCGTCCCCGCGACGGTGGCGGAGGACTGGAAGGGACGGGTGCTGATCGACTGGGGCCCGCTGCCCGGCAGTTACGGCTGGGTCTTCCCCAAGGGCGACACCCTCACGGTCGGGGTGATCTCGGCCAAGGGCGAGGGGGCCGCGACCAAGCGGTACCTGGACGACTTCATCGCCCGGCTCGGACTCGCCGGTTTCGAACCGTCCGTCTCCTCCGGGCACCTGACCCGCTGCCGCAAGCCCGACTCGCCGCTCTCGCGCGGCCGGGTCCTGGTCGCCGGAGACGCGGCCGGACTGCTGGAGCCGTGGACCCGCGAGGGCATCTCCTTCGCCCTGCGCTCGGGGCGGCTCGCGGGGGAGTGGGCGGTGAAGATCGCCGAAGCGCAGGACGCGGTGGACGCGCGCCGTCAGGCCCTCAACTACGCCTTCGCGGTCAAGGCCGGGCTGGGTGTGGAGATGGGGGTCGGCAAGCGGATGCTGACCGTCTTCGAGGCCCGGCCGGGGCTGCTGCACGCGGCGATCACCGGGTTCCGCCCGGCGTGGCGGGCCTTCGCCCGCATCACGCGGGGCGCGACGACCCTGGCCGACATGGTGCGTACGTACCCGCTCGCGCGCAAGGCGCTGCACGTGCTGGACGCGCGGCAGGCGGCGGCGCGCGGCGGCGACCGGGAGTAGCGGGAGAAGGCGTGTGCGGGCCCCGGCCGACGGCCGGGGCCCCGTCCGTGCTTCCAGCACCGGGTCGGCCGGCCGGTCGGCGGGCTGGTCGGTCGGTCGCGAGGGCCCGGGCCGCGGTGCGGGAGGCGAGCGAAGGCGTGGCGGGATTCCGCCGGGCGGTGGTGTACTTCCCGCGGGCCCCGGCGCATTCCCGGGGGTGGTGGGGGCATTCGTCGGGCTCCCGGGGGGGTGTCAGCTCGATGCCGGGACGATCCGGAAGACCGGGTGGTCGTCGGCGATCGCCCGGATCTCCGTGTCCGAGGCCTTGGTGTCGACGCCGCGGAAGAACTGGTTGACCTCCCAGCCCCACTTCTCCAGGTAGGTGCGCAGGATCGCGGTCTTCTCGACCGGGTCGGTGATCTCGACGACGGTGAACGCGCGCACCTTCCGTCCCACGCGCAACTCGCCGCCGCCCGCGACCCGCATGTTGCGCACCCACTGGGAGTGGCCTCGGGCCGACACGAGGTGCTCCGCGCCCTCGTACGTGTGGGGATTGACCGGGATGCGCTGCATCCGGCCAGAGGTGCGGCCGCGCACCGAGAGCTCGGCGCTGCCGGCCAGGCTGATGCCGTGGCGGGCGAGCTTGCCGAGGAACGCGTTGAACCGGGTGACGAGAGGGCCGGCCTGGACGTAGTACGGGGTGGGCGCGTTCACGAGGACCTCCGGGCCATCTGGGTGCTCCATTTCGAGAGCACTGCTCTCGCTTGACTCCCAGTGTGCATCGGATCGGCGCACCAAAGCAAGAGCAGTGCTCTCTGAATGGAGCAGTAATCCGTTTCCTGGGCGGTGCTCTGCCCGCGTGGCACACTGGCCTGCATGAACACCGTGCGAGGGGCCAGGGAACGGGCCCGCATCGAGGTCACCGCCGCCATCAAGGACGAGGCGCGCCGCCGGCTCGCGGCCGAGGGCGCCGCCAAACTGTCCCTGCGCGCCGTCGCCCGCGAGCTGGGCATGGTCTCCTCGGCCCTCTACCGCTACTTCCCGAGCCGCGACGACCTGCTGACCGCGCTCATCATCGACGCGTACGACAGCCTCGGCGCCGCCGCCGAGGAGGCCGATGCCCGTGCCCTCGCCGCCGGAGCCCCGCCCCGCGACCGCTGGATCGCCGCCTGCGAGTCCGTCCGTACCTGGGCGCTGGAGCACCCCCACGAATACGCCCTCGTCTACGGCTCCCCCGTACCCGGCTACAGCGCCCCCGCCGACACCGTCGGGCCCGCCTCCCGGGTCGGCAACGTCCTCATCGGCATCGTGCGCGCCGCCTACGAGGGGCGCGGCCTCGCCCTGCCGCCGCTGCCGCCCGCCCTGGGCCCCGAGGCGGACCGGATGACCGCCGATTTCGCGGAGGGCCTTCCCCCGGCGGTCGTTGCCGCCCTCGTCGCCGCGTGGGCGCAGCTGGCCGGCCTGGTCTCCTTCGAGCTGTTCGGCCAGTTCAAGGGTGTCGTCGAGGAACGGTCCGCGTTCTTCGCTCACGCCGCCGGACAGTTGGCACACGGGGTCGGGCTGCCCGCCGTATGACAGGAGGGCGGGGGAGGGGGCCGTCCCGCCGGCAATTCACGTGATGGGGCGATGGCTCGCTCTCCTGTTCCTCATGGCAATACAGGAGGTTCAGCCTTGAACGACGGGCCGTCCGTCTAGTGTTCCTCGGGTCCCCCGCCCCGCCGTAGCCGGAGGAAACGTTCATGCCTCGTGCCGAGAAGGCCTTGTACGCCGTCCTGGCCACCGCCCTACTGGCCGCGCCGGCGCCCTCCGTCGCCACGCCGCCGCACGAGGCGTCCGCCGCGTCCGCTCCCGCCGCCCCGTCGCCGCCCCCGCCCCCCACGCCGCGGATGCCGGGCGTGCGGGGCCTGGAGATCGGCGTCCCCGCCTACGTGATGGCGGACGACCGCATGCTGACCGACCTCACCGCCACCGGACCCGCCCCCTCCGTGGTCGTACTGAACCCGGGCAACGGCGACGCCCCCTTCAGCGCCCCCTGGCGCTCCCGCGCCGACGCGCTCCGCGCCCGCACCACCTCGACCGGCGAGCGGACCAAGGTGCTCGGCTACGTCCACACCGACCACGGCAACCGCGACATGGCCGCCGTCAAGGCCTCCGTCGACAACTACCTCAAGACCCCGGACGGCCGCCTGCACGTCGACGGCGTCTTCTTCGACGTCGTCAGCCGCGACTGCGGCCCCGCCAACGCCACCCGAGACCACTACGCGGAGCTGCGCCGCTACGTCCAGGACACCATGAACGCCGCGGATCCCACCGTCCCCGACCTCGTCGTCAACAACCCCGGGACCGCCATAGCCGACTGCTACCTGGAGCCCGGCCGCCGCACCGCGGACGTCTTCGTCACCTACGAGGACACCTACGCCGCGTACACCGGGGCCGGCTGGCCCGGCGGCAACGTCTTCGACCACGACTCCGGCTACCGGCCCGGTACCGAACTCGACCCGAGCGGAACGGCCTTCTGGCACCTGGTCCACGACGTCCCCGACGCCGAGGCGATGCGCGCCACCCTCCGCACCTCCTTCGACCGGGGCGCGGGCTACGCGTACGCCACGGACACGGTCATGCCCAACCCCTGGAACACGGGCCCCACGTGGAAGTACACCTCCCAGACCGCCTACGCGGCCACCCTCGGCTAGAGTCCGCGCCCCGTTCCTCCCCGCGGACCCTCCGTCGCGAACACCCGCCGCCTCGCCCCAGGTTCGGGCCTGCGCCTCTCGCGGTCGCCGTCACCGGTCGCGTACGCCTGAGGCCCGGCGACTGCGGACAGCACGGCCGGGACCAGGGCTCCCCCTGCGTGCGCGACGACGCCGTCCGGTGCACGCCGACCACCTTCTTCCCTGGGGTCAAGCGTCCTCCGGCGGGCGTGCCCGGGCCACTTGGTCACCTGTCCGGTCCTGCGCCCAGTACGTCCAGCCGGTGTCGCCCCTCCTGCGGGTCAGCATGTCGAGTGGAACACGCCGCCCACGGGCCGGCCCGCGGCCGCGAGGGTGTTGTGGAGCGCGGCGGCCGCCCGGGTCTCCTTCACGTGCACCTCCGCGCCCGCCTGCCGGAGCAGTTCCCGGGACGGCGGTGCGATCGTGAGGCACTCGTCCATGCCGAGGCTGAGGACGGCGACCGTCGCTCTGCGCTGCAGCAGTTCGCGGACGTCCCCCGGCCGGACCCCGGTGGAATGCCGGGTGCCGTGCACGGCCCGGTCCCACGGGTGGCCGCCGCCCGGGTACAGGACGAGGTCCTTGCCGGGAGCCGGCCCTTCGGCCTCCATCAGGCCCCGTTCCATCCGGCTGATCCTCGGGGACCGCCCGGCGTCCGGCGGTCGGGCACCCGCGGACGGACCGGAGGCCGAGGCGGGGGCGGTGTCGCTGGCACGGTCGGTGCCGGTATCGGTCATGCGGACCAGCATCCCAGCGGAGATGATCACGTGCGCGGGCTTCTCGCGGAGTGGGACCGCGCGAGCCCGGTCAGCGGTAGTCGTCCGGGTGGCCCTGCATCCACGTGTTGATCTTGTCGCGGGTGCTGATGAGCAGGGTCTGGTGCTTCTTCAGGTTCTCGAAGCTGCGGTCCCCGGCGAGCTCCGCGTCGAGCTTCGCGATGAGCGCGATCGGCTCGGGGAAGTGCCCCGGTCCCTTCGGGTCCGCCTTCATCGCCGCGTCCAGGCCGTGGAGTTCGTCGTGGACCCGCCCGAGGAAGTAGGCGCATTCGGCCGGTGTGCACGCATCGTTCAGTGTCGCCTGAAGTCCGGCGAAGGCGTCCCGGACCTTCTCCGGCGCGGCGCCGGGCAGGGCGTCCGGGCCACCGGAGGCGGCAGGCGGGGCCGGCACCGGATCCGACGGGCCCGGCACGGCGGACGCCGACGCGGCCACCGATGCCGGCTCCGCCGGCGCCGATGCCGACGCGGCCGGATCCGCGTCGCAGGAGACCGCGAACCCCGCCAGGACCACCGCGGCCACCGCCGTGCCGCGCACCGTGGAACCGAACACCCGCCACCTCCGAGATCGTTGAGGAGGTGACCATAACCGCTCGTCCCCGCAGGCCATCGAGCGGGGAGGGCGGGGAGGGCGGTGGGAGCAGTGGCGGCGGTGCGGGCGGCCGGCCCGGCCCCCGCCCCACGGCCCAGGGCTCAGATCCCGGCCGTGTCCGCCCACAGCGCGGCCAGCGACTGGTCGCCCGTCACCCCCGGACCCGCCAGAGGCAGCCGGTTCCACAGCGCCGCGTACAGCCAGGCCGCCTCGCCGGACACCTCGCAGTCGACCGGATCGCCCATGTCGCCGAGCACCGTCCGCGCCGGCGCCGGCGACAGGTGTACGGTCCACACCGCGCCCGTGTCGGCGGCTCGGATCCGCATCGTCCGCGGCTCCGGGGTCCGCACCCGGCTCCGCGGCCGCGCGTGGAAGCCCGTGAGCAGTTCGTCTACCCCGTCCTCCGCGAAGTCGGGTGCCACCGGTGAGGGGACGACGCCCAGCGCGGACTCGGCGTCCATCCGGTGCACGGTGGTCTCATGGGCCTGGCGGCGCGCCCAGAACGCCGTCGGCGACGGCGGGGCGGTCGGCAGGAAGGTCCAGCACTGTACGTCCGCCGGAGCCTCGGTCAGTGTGCGCACCAGGTCCGCGTGGCCCTCCCGGAACCATGCCAGGAGCTCGCCGCCGACCAGTTCCGGTGCCTCCGGAAAGCCCGTCGGCTCCAGCCGCCCCTCCGCGACGTAGGCGGCGGCCCAGCGGTGCACCGAGCCGGTGTGCCGCAACAGGTCGGTGACGTGCCAGCCCGGACAGGACGGGACGAAGGCATCCGTACCGGCCCGCTCGGCCGCGTCGGCGAGCAGTTCGCCCTCCCGGGCGAGGGTCTTCACGTAATCGGTGATCTCCATACCGGGAGTCTTGCAGCCCCGGCACCGACAATGGAGGGGTGGACGGCGAACTCTTCCCGCGGGAGCGGACCGTGATCGCCCCCGGCGCGGTGCACGTACCCGACTGGCTGGGGACGGACCGGCAGGGAGAGTTGCTGGCGGCCTGCCGCGAGTGGGCCCGGCCGCCCGCCGGCCTGCGCACCGTACGCACCCCGGGCGGCGGAGTGATGACCGCCCGGCAGGTGTGCCTGGGGCTGCACTGGTACCCGTACGGATACGCCCGCACCGCCGTGGACGGGGACGGGGCACCGGTCAAGCCGATGCCGGACTGGCTCGCCGGGCTCGGGCGGGAGGCGGTGGCCGCCGCGTACGGGACGCCTCCCGGTCCCGCCGCGGCCGCCTACGACATCGCGCTGATCAACTTCTACGACGGGGACTCCCGCATGGGCATGCACCGTGACGCGGAGGAGAAGTCCCCCGCGCCCGTGGTCTCGCTCAGTCTCGGCGACAGCTGCCTCTTCCGCTTCGGCAACACCGTCTCCCGCGGGCGCCCGTACCGCGACGTCGAGCTGCGCAGCGGGGACCTCTTCGTCTTCGGCGGCCCGAGCCGGTCGGCCTACCACGGGGTGCCGAAGGTCCTGTCGGGCACGGGTCCGCGGGTGCTCGGGCTGACCGGGCGGCTCAACATCACACTCCGGGTCAGCGGGCTGGACTGAGGGGCGGCGTCCGGCACCGTCCGATCATGCGAGGATCGATGCCATGAACGGCAACGGGGCCCCGCCGCGGGTGGGGGATGCGACCACGCCATCGGTGTCGAGCGCGGGCACGCGGACCAGGCTGGAACGGGGTCGCGGCGCGCTCGGACCGGCGCTGGAGCTCGTCCACACCGGCCGTGCCCCGACCCGCGCCGTCCTGACGGCCGAGCTCGGGGTCACCCGCGCCACCGCCGGGGCCGTCGCGGCCGAGCTGGAGGCGCTCGGGCTGATCCGGGTCGACTCCCGCCCCGGCGGCTCGGGCGGCGCCGGGGGCACGGGCGGCGGCCAGGGCCGTCCCTCGCACCGCCTCTCCGTGGCCGAGGACGGTCCGGTGGCGCTCGCCGCCCAGGTGCACTCGGACGGTTTCCGGGCCGCGCTGGTGGGCCTCGGCGGCCGGATCGTCGCCACGGTCCCCGGCAAGGTCACCGTCTCCGCCGACCCGGCCCAGGTGCTCGGCGCGGTCGTCCGGGCGGGCGCGGAACTGCTCGCGGACAGCGGCCGCCGCTGCGTCGGCGCCGGGCTCGCGGTCCCGTCGGCGGTCGCCGAGCCGGACGGCACGGCGCTGAACCCGCTGCACCTGGCCTGGCCGGCCGGATCGCCCGTACGGGAGATCTTCGCGGAGTGCGTGAAGGACGCCGGGATCGACGGCCCCGCCCTGACCGGCAACGACGTCAACCTCGCGGCGCTCGCCGAGCACCGGCACGGCGCGGGCCGCAGCGCGCAGCACCTGCTGTGCGTGGCCACCGGGCACCGCGGGGTCGGCGGCGCCCTGGTGCTGGACGGCCGCCTGCACAGCGGCAGTTCGGGCCTGGCGCTGGAGGTCGGCCACCTCACCGTGAACCCCGAGGGGCGCGCCTGCCACTGCGGCGGCCGCGGCTGCCTGGACGTGGAGGCGGACCCGCTGGCCTTCCTCACCGCGGCGGGCCGCAGCCCCGGCCCGGAGGTGTCACTGCTCCAGCAGGCCCGCGACCTGCTGCGCGAGGAACCCGAGGAGCCTGCGGTACGGGCGGCCACGCGGGAGCTGATCGACCGGCTCGGCCTGGGCCTCGCGGGCCTGGTGAACATCCTGAACCCGGACCGGATCATCCTGGGCGGGCTGCACCGCGAGCTGCTGTACGCGGACCCGGAGCGGCTGCGGGCGGTCGTCGCGGACCGCAGCCTGTGGGGGCGCAGCGGCGGGGTGCCCATCCTGCCGTGCACCCTCGACCACAACAGCCTGGTCGGGGCGGCGGAACTGGCCTGGCAGCCGGTCCTCGACGACCCGCTGGGTTCCCTCGCCGTGCTGTGACCGCAGAGGTCCACCGGCTCGCGCCGCCCGGCCGGCGGTCACCCGGGGCGGACGGCCACCGGCGAGGGGGCCGGCACCGGCAGCGCCGCGGGGACGGTGTCCGGCTCGACGGCCACGACCACGGTGCGCGCGGGTTCCCGTACGGGCCTGGCCGCGATCGAGACGGGGTGCGTCGGTGCCACCGGGGCGGGCGCCGCCGTCAGGGAGAACCAGACGGCCTTGCCCGGTCCGTCGGCCCGTTCGCGTACCCCCCAGGCCTCGCTGAGCGCCTCCACCAGGGCGAGCCCGCGTCCGCTGGTCTCCAGCGGCCCGGCCTGCGTCGCGCGCAGGACCGGGAGCCGCGGATCGCTGTCGATGACCGAGACCGTCAGCCGCCCGAGCCGGAGCTCGATCTCGACGACGCAGGTCTTGTCCGGCTGCGCGTGGCGGTGGACGTTGCTGAGCAGCTCCGTCACGCCGAGCGCAGCCCGGTCTATGAGCGGATCGAGCTGCCAGTGGCGCAGTTGGGCCGAGAGGATTCTGCGGATTTGGCCGATCCGCGACGGCAAGGCCTGCAGTTCGACGACGCAGTGCCTGCGGGAATGACTGATCACGGCTGCGACTCCCCGACATGAGTGTTACGGGTGCTGCACCCTCGGTAATGCTCCACCAGGGTCACCCACGGTGCCGCGTAGTGCAACCGAACGCGATCGAAAGCGATCCGCATAGATATCCAAAGTGACTGTTTGTGCAGGTGAGAGAGGTACATTGCGAAAGGTAGGGAGCGAAGAAGACCCATGAAGGAGCGCGGCGCATGAGTACCACCGGCACTACGGGCACCACCGGCACGGGAGCCACCACCGGTACGACGGCCACGACCGTCGATGTCGACCGCAGCGACGCGGACTACCGTGCCTGGCTGAAAGAGGCGGTGCGCAAGGTCCAGGCCGACGCCAACCGCTCGGCGGACACGCACCTGCTGAAGTTCCCGCTCCCCGAGGCGTGGGGCATCGACCTCTACCTCAAGGACGAGTCCACGCACCCCACGGGCTCCCTCAAGCACCGCCTCGCGCGCTCGCTGTTCCTCTACGCCCTCTGCAACGGCTGGGTCCGGCCGGGCCGCCCCGTCATCGAGGCCTCGTCCGGCTCGACCGCCGTCTCCGAGGCGTACTTCGCCAAGCTGATCGGTGTCCCGTTCATCGCCGTCATGCCGCGCACGACCAGCCCGGAGAAGTGCCGCCTCATCGAATTCCACGGCGGCGCATGCCATTTCGTGGACGACCCGATGAAGATGTACGAGGAGTCGGCGGAGCTCGCGGCCCGCACCGGCGGGCACTACATGGACCAGTTCACGTACGCGGAACGGGCCACGGACTGGCGCGGGAACAACAACATCGCCGAGTCGATGTACCAGCAGCTCAAGCTGGAACGTTTCCCCGAGCCCGCCTGGATCGTGGCGACCGCCGGCACCGGCGGCACGTCGGCGACCATCGCGCGCTACGTGCACTACATGCAGCACGACACCCGCGTCTGCGTCCCGGACCCGGAGAACTCCTGCTTCTTCGAGGGCTGGACCCGCAACGACCCGGACGCGAGCAGCGACTGCGGCTCGCGGATCGAGGGCATCGGCCGTCCCCGGATGGAGCCGAGCTTCGTACCCGGCGCCATCGACCGGATGATGAAGGTCCCCGACGCGGCGAGCGTCGCCGCCTGCCGCGCGCTGGAGACGGCCATAGGGCGCAAGGCGGGCGGCTCGACCGGCACCGGCCTGTGGAGCGCCCTGAAGATCGTCTCGGAGATGGTGGCGGAGGGCCGCACCGGCAGCGTCGTCACCCTGCTGTGCGACCCGGGCGACCGCTACCTGGACAAGTACTACTCCGACGAGTGGCTGGCGGCGCAGGGGCTCGACATCGCCCCGTACGCGAAGACCCTCGACACGCTCCTGACGACCGGCGTCTGGCGCGAACCCACCGCCTGACCAGGCCTGAAGGGTGTTGCGGAAGCCTCGGTTCGGGGCCTTCCCGCCGTATGGGCGGGGTGCTGCGGGAGCGGGGCGGGGACGGCCCGGCGGCGGGCGTGCGTGGTGTCCGCCGCCCGCGGTCCACTACCGGAGACACGACCTGGTTCGGTTTCCCCGGAGTCGCCCGGCCGCAGGGGATGGAAGCGAACTGCTGCTGGTGCCGCTGCCCGGCCACTCGGCCGGACACACGGGCGTAGCGGTGCGCGACCACGACGGCCGGTGGCTGCTGCGCGCGGGCGGCGCGTACATGTATCACGGCGAGATCGCCCGCACCCCGGCCCTCGGCCATCCCTCCTCGAACCGGTCCAGCAGGGCGCGCAGACCGACGCCGCGGCACGCACCGGGACCCGCGACCGGCTGCGCGACCTCGTCCGCGACCACGCCGACGAGGTCACCGTCCTCAGCGCGCACGACCCCGGGGAGTACGCCCGCCTGGCGCGCCCCACCCCGGTCAACGCCCCGACGCGCGGGGGGCGGTGAGGCGGGCGTCCAGGGTGCGGACCGCCGTGCGGAAGGAGTGGCCCAGGCCCGGCCGGGCGGCGGTCAGGGCCAGACGAAACGCGGCCGGACCGTCCGCGGCGAACGTCCAGCGCACGTGCGTGCCGGAACCGGCCGGAGTCAGCCTCCACTCCTCCAACAGGGCCCGGACACCGGGGGCGTTGGTCGTGTCGACCCGGTACGCGTAACGTCGTTCGGGATCCGCGGCCATGATCGTCTCCTGCATGCGCACCCCGCCCAGCAGCCTGATCTCGCGGCCCGCCCCGCCGTACGTGGGGCGGGCCAGCGTCACCGCCCTGAACCAGCCCGGCCAGCCCTCCACTTCCTCGGCGAGCGCCTGGTAGACCGCCTCGGGCGGCGCCGCGGCCCCCGCGGTGAACACCAGCCGGACCGGCGCCACGTCAATGAAGTCCAGCCCCACCGGGCGGAGTCGGCGGACCATGGCGATACCTCCTGAGGGTGATCCGGGCGGACGTGCGCCGTCACCATAGCCGTGTGCCCCCGAGATGTCCGCTGCCACCGCCCCGCGATTTCCCCACCGGACGCGGCCCGCCCCGGATCGGCGGGTTCCCCCGTACGGGGCCTGGGCAGCGCCCCCGCCGCGCGGGATGCTGAAGACGAGCCGTTTCCCCCGCGAGCGGAGGCCTGCGTGCCCGACCGCCCCCAGACCGACCCGCCCCTCGCCCTCGAACTCCTCGTCCACGGCGTCGCCGGCGCCTCCCCGGCCGAACTGCTCGGCGACCCGCGCACCGTCCGCGTCACCGGGGACTCCACCGCGGCCGTGTTCCGCCGCACCGCCGACGCCGACGCCGAAGCCCACCCCGAGCGGTACGCGGGGCTGCCCGTCCCCGAGGCCTACTGCTGGTCCCGGCTCACCTCCGGCAACGGGGCCCGCGCCCTGTGGCTGCTGCTCCTGCCCTTCATGGTGGCCAACCTCGCCCACTGGGCCCGGCCGGCCGCCCCCACCGGACTCGCCGCCGCCCCCGCGCCGCGCGCGGTGCGCACCTACGGGGTCCTCGTACGCATCCTCGCGCTCAGCCTGACCGTCCTGCTGATCGCGGCCGCCTGCGAGGTCGCGCTCGATCTCGTCGCCTGGCAGTGCGCGGGCTCCGCGACCTGCACCGCCCCCGGCTCCCCGCTCGGCTTCCTCGCGCCCGACGGCGGCGGCTGGTGGTCCCAGCCCGGGCGCCGCCTCGCCCTCGGCGCGCTGGTCCCCGCCGCGCTGACCGGGCTGCTCTGGTTCCTGTCGAACCGCACCTGGAGCGCCTACGAATCCCAGCCGCCGCCCGCAGGCGCCGCCGACCCGGACACCGCCTCCGACACCGCGCCCGCCCTCGGCCGCCCCGGATTCTGGTACGGGCGCCGCATCGTGGCCCGGCTGCGGGCCGCGCACACCGCGGCCGGGCTGCTCACCGTCGCGGTGGCCGTCTCCGCGCCCACCGCCGCCCACGACCGCCGGACCGCGGCGACCGCCCCGGGCCTCGAAGCGGTCGGCTGGATCACCCAGACCCTCCTCGCCGCCGGGGCCGTCACGGTGGCCTGGGTCGTCTGCAGGCGCGGCCGCACCGAGGACCGCCCCGACCACCGCCTCGACCGGGCCGTGGTCAGCCTGCTGCCCGGCGCCGCCCTCGTCCTGCTCGCCGCCGTCCTGGTACACGCCTGCTTGGCGCGCCCGGGCTGGACCTCCGCCGGACGCCTCCCCGGGGACTTCGCCTTCGGGGTGATCATGCTCGGCCAGGGCCTCTGCGTGCTCGCCCTCGCCGCCGTCGCCCGGTACCTCCACCGCCGCGCCCCCGATCCGGGGGCAGCCCTGCGCGGCCTCGGCGGCCCCGCCGTCGCCATGCTCGGCTGCGCCCTCGGCGGCGTGATGTCCGGCGGGGTCGCCCAGCGCGTCGCCGACTGGATGGACGGAGGAGCCACCCCCGGGACGGCGGGCGCACCGCTGGCCGGGCCACCCGTCCTGCTGTCCTGGCAGGCCTCCGTGCTGCCTCCGCTGCTCCTCGTACTGGCACTGCTCGCCGCCTGGTTCGCGGCGCGCGGGGCCCGGACCCGGCGCCGCCTCGCCGCGACCGTCGCGGCGGAGTACCCGGGGGAGACTCCGGACATGGCGCGCAGCCGCCGCATCGCCGGGGCGCGTACGGCCGCCGCGCTCACCGACTCGGCGCCCTGGTTCGTCGCGGCCGTCTCCGGGATCACCCTGGTGCTCGGCGCCGGCGCCCTGGCCGGAGCCTGGTGCACCGGACAGGTCCCCGGCGAGGCCGCCCGCGCGGCCCCGCCGCTGCTGGAGGCCGCCGCCCGCGCCGCCCAGGACGCCGGATCCTGGCTCATCGGCCTCGGTATCGCCCTCTTCGCCGCCTGGGGCCGCCGCGCCTACCGGGACCCGGCAGCCCGGCGGACCATAGGGATCCTGTGGGACGTCGGCACCTTCTGGCCCCGTGCGGCCCATCCCTTCGCACCGCCCTGCTACGCCGAGCGTGCGGTCCCCGACCTGACCTGGCGGATGACCGGCTGGACCGGCCGTACCGGCGGCCGGCTGGTGATCTCCGGCCACTCGCAGGGCAGCGTGCTCGCCGCGGCGGCCGTCTGGCAACTGCCTCCGCCCGTTCGCCGCCGCGTCGCGCTGCTCACCTACGGATCCCCGCTCGCCCGCCTCTACGGCCGCTGGTTCCCCGCCTACTTCGGCCCCGGACCCCTCACCGCCCTGCACCGCGACATCGACTGCTGGCGCAACCTCTGGCGGGCCACCGACCCCATCGGCGGTCCCGCGCTCCCCGGCCCCCGGTCGCCGGAGGTGGACCGGGGCCCGCTCGCCGACCCGCTCGCCTACGGGCGCAGCGCCCACCATCCGCTGCCCGCGCCGATCCTCGGCCACGCCGACTACCAGGCGGACCCCGCCTTCGCCGCCGAACGAGCCGCCCTGCTCGCCCGGCTGGAACGGGCCGCCCGGGCCGAGGTGCCGGCTCAGCGCCCCGGTGTCAGCAAGGGGTGGGCAGCGTCGGCAGATCCGCCGGGAACAGCAGGGTGAGGTCGTCCGTGCTCGGCTCGGACAGCTGGGCCACCCGCCCCGCGTGCCGCTCGACCATCGACTCGAAGGTCTGGCGCGCGGTGCGGCCGTTGCCGAAGGCCGGTCCCTTGGGCAGCTCCGTGAAGTACCCCAGCAGGGCCTCGGTCGTGCCCTCCCCGAGGCGGTACTCGTGCTCCTCCGCCTGCTGCTCCACGATCCGCAGCAGTTCCCCCGGGCCGTAGTCGCCGAAGGCGATGGTCCGGGAGAACCGCGAGGCCACACCCGGATTGACGGTCAGGAAGCGTTCCATCTCCACCGTGTACCCGGCGACGATCACCACCACCGCGTCCCGGTGGTCCTCCATCAGCTTCACCAGGGTGTCGATCGCCTCGCGCCCGAAGTCCCGGCCCGAGTCCTCCGGGGCCAGCGCGTACGCCTCGTCGATGAACAGCACCCCGCCTCGCGCCCGCTCGAAGGCCTCCTGCGTGCGGATCGCCGTGGAGCCGATGTGCTCGCCCACCAGGTCCACGCGCGACACCTCCACCAGGTGCCCGCGCTCCAGCACCCCGAGGGAGGCGAGGATCTCCCCGTACAGCCGCGCGACCGTGGTCTTCCCGGTGCCGGGGGAGCCGGTGAAGACCAGGTGCCGGCGCACCGAGGCGGCCTTGAAGCCCGCCTGCTGCCGCCGTCGGCCCACCTCGATCATGTCGGTGAGCGCACGCACCTCGCGTTTGACGCTGTCCAGACCGACGAGCGCGTCGAGCTGCCCCAGCACGACGCCGGACGTCCGTCCGGCCACCGCCGCCGACGGCTCCTGCGCTCCGGGATCCGCGGGCCGCGGTACGGACACCCGGCCCGCCGGGACCGGCTGTGCCTCGGGGCCCCGCGCCGCACCGACCGTACGGACCCCGGACTGCGTGCCGGTGAGGCCGCCGCCCGGGGCCGACTGGGCCGCCGACCGCAGGCCGGACCCGTCGCCGGTGCACTCCTCGGCGACGGGTCCGTCCTCGGCGAACTCGTAGCCACCGCGGGAGCAGCGCTCGGTGTGGCAGCGCGTCAGCGTGGTGCGGCAGCCGTCGAGGACGTGGAACCCGAAACCGGAACTGTCCGTCACCCGGCAGGCCGTGAAGGTGCCGCGGCCGCCCGCCGACACGTAGAAACCGGCCTCGGTGGGGGAGGTGACCGTGCACCGCTCCAGGGCCGGGTCGGCGCCCTTGGTGACGATCACACCGGTCTGCACCGCGTCGATGGTGCAGTCGGCGAGGACGCCGCCGCTGCCGTGGTCCCGGAACCAGGCCCCCGTGGCCGCCTCGCGGATGCGGCAGTCGTCGAGCCGGGCCGTGGCCCCGTCGCTCACCGAGACCGCGGTGTTGCGGACCTGGGACAGGTCGCTGTCGGTGACCTCGACGCTCGATCCCCGGTCCAGTACGAAGAGCGCGTCCGGCACGTCGTGCACCCGGCAGGAGGCCAGGGAGGCGCCCGCCCCGTCGCTGACCCACACCGCCGGATAGTCGCCGGTGCTGTCGTGGATCTCGCAGGACTCGGCTTCCACCCGGGTACCCGGATCCCACACGGACAGGCCGTTGCGCCCGAACCGGCGCACCGTGGTCCGGCCGAGGGTGAGGACCGAACGCGACCGGAGGTCGACCGCGTTCTCCGGGATGTCGTGGATGTCGCACCCGGCCAGGGTGAGCACGGCGTCGGTGTCGAGCGTGACCCCGTCCGCCGAGGTGCGGTGCACCGCGCAGTCGGTGAGGCGGGCGGTGGCGCGCGCGGCGATCTGCACGCCGGTGCCCCGGACCTCGTACACCTCGCAGCCCAGGGCTTCCAGGCCCGAGCCCTCACCGGTCACCGCGATGCCCGCACCCGTGGAGTGGTGGATGCGGCAGCGCTCCAGCCGGGGCCGGCCGCCGCCGCGGACCGAGAACCCGGTCTGTCCCGAGGCGACGACCTCGCACTCCTCGAACACCCCGCCGCCACCGTCCAGTACGGCGATCCCGACGCCGGCCGGATTCTCCACGGTGCAGCGGCGCACCAGGGGCCGGGCCCCGGCCCCGCGCACCTCGATGCCGGCCGCCGAGTGGGTGCTCACACGCAGGTCGGTGAGCTCGGGGGAGCCGTCCTCCACCAGCAGCGCCGGTGCCGCCCGGTCCTGACCCTCCAGGTACAGGTCCTGCACCACGGCGGAGGCGCGCAGCGTCAGCGCGACGCCGTCGAGGGGCGCGATCCGCACCGAACCCGAACCGTCCTCGGGCCCGCGCAGGGTGACGGCGTGATGCAGCACCAGGTTCTCCCGGTAGGTGCCCGGGGCGATGGACAGCACGTCGCCGTCGCCCGCGGCGGCGAGCGCGGCGGTCAGTGTCGGATATTCACCGGAGCGGCGCCGCCACCGCGAAGAGCCGCCGTGCGTCACCTGGACCGTGCCCTGAACCATGGTGCTGTCGTGCCCCCACCCTCGTGCTCATGCTGCCGATGCGGCCGGAGCCGCCGATGTCCGAGACCGCTCGGGCAACTGCTGCCACTGGAGCGACCTGTCCGGCCGCTCCACCGTAGCGCGCGCGGAGCGGAAGGGCCGCCAGGTCAGCCACCGGCACCCGCCCGGCCCCAGTCCGGCCCGGCGGCCGCCCACGCCCGGTCCAGCCGTATGTACCGACGATGCATGAGCCGACGTACGACCAGGCGGCGCACCGTCACGGCCAGGAGGGCCACCCCGGCCGCGGCCGCCAGGCCGGCCGTCCCCGCGTGGAAGGAGGCGGCGGACGGGTCGAGCGGCCGTCCCACCAGCCGGCCCCGCGCGTCGGTCCATATGCGGAACCGGTCGCCGGGGCGCGGCGGTTCCTCCGCGGCCGGCACCGTGCCCTCGTGGCTGCTGCCGTCGGGCGCGGTCCACGAGGCGACGATCTGCGTACGCCGCGGGGCCGTCCGCTGCGCCGAGGAGTCCTCGGAGGGCTCCGCGTCCGGGGCCCGGGCGGGCCCGACCACCACGGCCGGCACGAGGTGACGCTCCTGCCGCTGCTCGTGGACCGCCTGCTGGAGCGTGCCGTCCACCCGCAGGCCGGCGACCCAGCCGACCGCCGGAGCCACCAGCACGACGCACACCAGCGCGGCGAAGGCCACCCACGCCTCGAAGAGATCGGTCGGCCGGCGCAGCGGATTGCGCCGCCAACGCCACACCCCCATGGCTGTCCGCACGGTCCGGCTCCCCCTCCTTGCGCCCGTCTGCGTCTGTCTCCCGTTCCGACTGCCACAACGGCCTGGTCACGCCGGTTGGTTCCAGCTCGGGGGCGGAGCCCCTCGAAGGTGTCATTCCTGTGGTCCGGCCGCCACCCGGAAGCGTCCCGTCAGGCGAGGACGCGGACCTCGTCGCCGACGTGCAGGGTGCCCGGCCGGAGCGGTACCAGCAGCCGCCCGAAGGCCAGTGACGTGCCGATCCGCCGGTGCCGGGCCAGGGTCTTCAGCGGCTCCTTGCCCCGCTCGGCCGTCCGCTGGTCGGTGGTGGTGATCACGCACCGGCCGCATTCGCGCACCCCGCGCAAGAGGGAGTTGCCGATCGCGACGCGCCGCCAGCCGTCCTCCGCCCAGGCCTCGGCGCCCGCCACCACCACGTTGGGACGGAAGCGGTCCATGGGCAGCGGGCCCTCCTCGGGGTGGTCCCCGCGCGCGATCAGCGAGTTGAGGGCGTCGAGCGAGGCGAGCGTGGTCAGCAGCAGCGGATAGCCGTCGGCCAGGCTCACCGTCTCGCCCGGCAGTGCGTAGTCCGGATCCACCGGACGCCGTACGGCCGGGTCGTCCAGGTGTACCAGCCGGACCGGAGCTCCGAGGAACGCGCTGAACCAGTCGGCCGCGGCCCGCGCCGCGACCACGGTCTCGACCTTCTTCCCGAACAGGGTCACCGGCTCCAGCGGACCCGGCTCGGGCACCTCCACGACCAGCTCCGCCATGCCGGGAGCGGTCACCGCGATCCGGTCGCCGCCCAGCGGGCGCGCCGAGGCCAAGGCCAGCCGGGCATGGCGGCGTTGGGTGAGAACCGTGCCTTCCGGGTCGATCAGGGCCCAGCGGCGGTCCCCGGACAGACCCCAGGGCTCCACGGCCACCGCATCGGGAGCGGTCCCCGCTACCGACTTGACGGGGTGGACGTGGAGCGCCTGAACGTGCAACTTCGACATGGGGGCATAGTGCCAGCCCGCCGCGCCGTCCCGGCGCGCGCGAGGGGCCCCGTCAGTAGCCGCGTCCCTGGTAGGAGCGGCCGTAGGGGTCCTCGTACGAGGCGCCCGCCACGGGAGCCGGGACCTGCATGGGGCGCGGCGCGGCCGGACGCATGGCCTCGTATCCGGTGGCCATGGCCGCCGGGCGGGGCTGCTGCGGCTGGGGCTGCGGCACGTACCCGGCGCGGGCCGCGACCGGCTGCTGCTGCGGAATGTAGGGGGCGGGCGCGTTCTGCAGCGGCATCGGCTGCGGAGCGGCCTGCTGCTGGTACGGATACCCGTATGCCGGAGCCTGCTGCTGAGGGGCGGCAGGCGGCAGTGCAGGCAGGGCCGACGGAAGGGCCGGCAGGTACCCGCCGCTCGAATAACCCGCGCTCGGGGACTCGTAGGCGGCCGGGACGCGGATCGGGGCGATCTGCGGAGTGCCCCGTTCTGCGACGAGGGAGTCGTAGATGGGGGTGTCCGGGAAGGAGGGCGCGGAGTAGTAACCGCCGCCATAAGTGGAGCGGGGGGAGGTCATGAGACATAAGTTAAGCCCACGAATTCACCGGGTCCATAGCGAGGTGTCGTCAACACCGCGCTGACCTGCATATTCGCAGGTCAGAGCCCCACCTTTCACTTGGCGTTCACGTGCACGATTTAGTCACTTCCATCCCGCCTTGCTCCAACTCGTACCCACCGGTTGTGTGTTGCACCGACTTCTTGTTGACGCAGCGTCACAACGCGATGACCTCGGATGACGCGGGTCCCGGCGGCGGCCCGTCGGCTCAGACGTCGCTCGGCCGGGCATAGGTGCGACCCTTCCAGGCCGCGCCGCGCCCGCGGTAGTGCTGGACGGCCGAGTCCATGGTCATCAGGAGGTACAGCAGCGCGGTGAACGGAAGCAGCGGCGCGAGTGCGGGGGACCGGCGGTAGTAGCGCAGCATCGGCAGGTAGGTGCCGGCCATGAGCAGCCAGGCGAGGCCGCCGGCCCAGGCGACGGCGGGGTGTCCGGCGGTGAGGCCCGCCAGGAGGGCGGCCGGGGGCACCAGGTAGACGAGCGTCAGCCCGGCGACCGTCCCGGCCAGCAGCAGGGGCCGGTGGCGCAGTTGCGCGTAGGCGCTGCGCGAGACCATCCGCCACAGGTCCGCGAGGGCCGGATAGGGGCGGATGCTGTCCACCCGCTCCGCGAGCCCCAGCCAGATGCGGCCGCCGGAGTCCTGGACCGCGCGCGCCAGGGAGACGTCGTCGATCACGGCCTGCCGGATCCGGTCGGGGACCCCGGCGCGGACGGCGGCGCTGGTGCGCAGCAGTACGCAGCCGCCCGCGGCCGCGGCGGTGCGGGCGCCGGGCCGGTTGATCCACCGGAAGGGGTAGAGCTGGGCGAAGAAGTACACGAAGGCCGGTACGACGAGCCGTTCCCAGTGGCCGGCGACGCGCAGGCGGGCCATCTGCGAGACGAGGTCGAGGTCGGCGGAGGTCGCGGCCGAGACCAGTTCGCGCAGGCTGTCGGGTTCGTGCGCGATGTCGGCGTCGGTGAGCAGGAGGAAGTCGGGCTCGGTGGGGCGCGCGGTGCGGGCGAGCGAGATGCCGTGGCGCAGCGCCCAGAGCTTGCCGGTCCAGCCGGGGGCGGGGTCGCCGGGCGACACGACGGTCACCGGGAGCCCGGGCTGTTCGGCGGCGATCCGGAGCGCGAGGCGGCCGGTGCCGTCCGTGCTGCCGTCGTCGACGAGGATGACCTCGGCCTCGCCGGGATAGTCCTGCGCGATGAGCGAGGGCAGGCTCAGGGGCAGCACCCCGGCCTCGTCCCGGGCGGGGACGACGATGGCGACGGACGGCCAGCGGGCGGGCGCGGTGCGCGGGGGGAGCCGGACGTCGGTACGCCAGAACATGCCCTGGGCGAGGGTGAGCCAGAGCCATGCGGCGAGGGAGGCACAGGACGCGGCGACGGCGAGGGTGGCGACGGTGGGGAGGCCCATGGCGGCAGTGTGCCGCGCCGCCGCCGCGCTGTCGTGCACCCGTGCACCCCGGTGCGGCGCCCCGTTCGGCGAGGCGGCCGTCCGCGGGAGGCCGCGGCCGGCCCCGGCCGGCCGGGTCCGGCGACCCGGGCCCGCCGGCCTGGGGGCTGCGTGGTCCTCGGGATGCGGGCTGCCGCGGGTGGGCACGGCTTGTGCGGGCGCACGGCCTGCGCGGCGCGAGGCCCGCGGGGTGCGGGGCCCTCGGGGTGCGGGCCGGACTGCGGGCGGGTACCGCGGCACGCCGGGCCGGAGGTGGGCGTGGGCGGGCCCGGATCCTGTGCGGTGCGCGGTGCGCGGTGCGTGGTGCCGGGTGTCTGGTGCGCGATGCGTGGTGCGGCGGGCCGGAGATCGGCGTGGGCGGGCCAGGATCCTGTGGCTGCGTGGCTGCGTGGCTGCGTGGCTGCGTGGCTGCGCGGTGCGTAGTGCGTGGTGCGTGGTGCGTCGGGTCGGAGGTGGGTCTGGGCAGGTCCGGATCCTGGGCCCCGTGCGGTACGTGGTACGGCGGGCCGGAGGTGGGCGTGGGCGGGCCCGGATCCTGAACCTGCGTGGTGCCGGGTGTCTGGTGCGTGGTGCGTCGGGTCGGAGGTGGGTTTGGGCAGGTCCGGATCCTGGGCCCTGTGCGGTACGTGGTGCGGCGGGCCGGAGGTGGGCGTGGGCGGGCCCGGATCCTGAACCTGCGTGGTGCCGGGTGTCTGGTGCGTGGTGCGTCGGGTCGGAGGTGGGTTTGG